>JAQGNJ010000173.1 GCA_028291885.1 Ramlibacter sp.
TCGTGCAGCTCGCGCGTGCGGTTGCTGGTGAGGATGGTGACCGGCGTTGCCATCGCGCGGACCGTGCCGATCTCCGGGATGCTCACCTGGTATTCGCCCAGGTACTCGAGCAGGAAGGCCTCGAAGGGTTCGTCGGCGCGGTCGACCTCGTCGATCAGCAGCACGGCGCCGGGCTCGGGCGTCTGCAGCGCCTGCAGCAGCGGACGGCGGATCAGGTAGCGGTCCTGGTAGACCTCGCGCTCCACGGCTTCGGCGCCGGCGGAACCTTCATGGGTCAATTCGGCGGCGCGCATGTGAAGCAGCTGCGCAGCGTAATTCCATTCGTAGAGCGCTTCGCGGTGCTCGAGGCCGTCGTAGCACTGCAGCCGGATCAGCGCCCGCGAGAGAGCGCTGGCCAGGGCCTTGGCCAGCTCGGTCTTGCCGACGCCGGGTTCGCCTTCGAGCAGCAGCGGACGCTGCAAGCGCAGCGCGAGGAAGACCGCCGTCGCCAGCCGCCGGTCGGCGAAGTAGCCCTCGCCTTCGAGCGCCTGCACCACCGAGTCGACACTGGAAAACGGAGCGGGGGCAGTTGCGGCAACAGTCATCTCGCGAGCTTAGCCGAGCATCGCTCAGCCCAGCATCTTGGCCACGCCGCGCTGCGTCAGCACGCTGATCAGGTTGGCGCGGTAGGCGGCCGTGGCATGCAGGTCGGAATTGAGGTCCGTGGCGTCGATCTTGACGCGGCTGGCGGCGTCGGGCGTGAAGCTCTGTGTCAGCGCCTGTTCCAGCTCGCGGTGGCGGAACACGCCGCCATTGCTCGCGCCGGTGACCGCGACGCGAACGCCGTTGTCGTACTGCGCGATGAAGACGCCCACCAGCGGGAAGTTGGACGCCTTCTGGCGCAGCTTCTCGTACACCGCGCGCTTGGGGATCGGGAAGCGGATCGCCTTGATCAGCTCGCCGCCGTCCAGCGCGGTGGTGAACATGCCCCGGAAGAAATCGTCGGCGGCGATCTCGCGCCTGTCGGTGACGATGGTCGCGCCCGAGCCGAGGACCGCCGCGGGATAGCAGGCTGCGGGGTCGTTGTTGGCGACCGAGCCGCCCATGGTGCCGAGCGCGCGCACCTGGCGGTCGCCGATGCGCGACGCCAGGTCGGCCAGCGCCGGATAGCCGGCCTTGATGTCGGCGTTGTTGGCGACGTCAAGATGCCGCGACATCGCGCCGACGACGAAGGCATTACCCTCGCGGCGGATGCCGGTCATTTCCTTGACTGCCCCCAGGTCGGCGAGCTGGTCGGAAGCGGTCAGGCGCAGCTTCATGGAGGCCAGCAGGGTCTGGCCGCCGGCCAGCGGCCTGGCGCCGGCTTCCACCAGGCGGACTGCATCGGCCAGGGTGGTGGGACGTTCGAGCGTGAATGCGTACATGGTGATCCTTCTTTCTCTATTGCGCGGCCCGCCGGGCCTGTTCGATCGCTTCCCAGACCCGGTGCGGCGACGCCGGCATGTCCAGGTCCTTCACGCCCAGCGGCGCCAGCGCATCCAGCACTGCGTTGATCACGGCCGGCGGCGAACCGATCGCGCCGGCCTCGCCGCAGCCCTTGGTTCCCAGCGGATTGTGGGTGCATGGCGTGCTGATGGCGGCAAGCTTGAACTCGGGGAAATCGCCGGCGCGCGGCATCGCGTAGTCCATGAAGCTGCCGGTGAGCAGCTGGCCGGACTGGTTGTCGTAGACGCAGTTTTCGAGCAGCGCCTGGCCGATGCCCTGCGCCAGCCCGCCATGGACCTGGCCCTGCACGATCATGGGGTTGATGATGGTGCCGAAGTCGTCGCAGGCGGCGAAGCGGTCGACCGTGACCTCGCCGGTCTGCTTGTCGACCTCCACCTCGCAGATGTAGGTGCCGCCCGGGAAGGTGAAGTTGGTCGGGTCGTAGAACGCCGTCTCGTTCAGGCCCGGCTCCAGCTTGTCCAGCGGATAGTTGTGTGGCACGTAGGCGGTGAGCGCGACCTGGCCGAACGTGACCTTCTTGTCCGTGCCCTTGATCGTGAACTCGCCGTTGGCGAACTCGACGTCCGCGTCGCTCGCTTCCATCAGGTGCGCCGCGATCTTCTTGGCCTTGGTCTCGATCTTGTCCAGCGCCTTCATGATGGCGGCGCCGCCGACCGAGATCGAGCGCGAGCCGTAGGTGCCCATGCCGAACGGCACGCGGCCGGTGTCGCCATGGACGACATCCACCGCTTCGACGGCGATGCCCAGGCGGGCCGCGACGACCTGCGCGAACGTGGTCTCATGGCCCTGGCCATGGCTGTGCGAGCCGGTGAAGACCGTCACGCTGCCCGTGGGATGGACGCGGACCTCGCCGCATTCGAACAGGCCGGCCCGGGCGCCGAGCGCACCGGCGATGTTGGACGGCGCGATGCCGCAGGCCTCGATGTAGCTCGAATAGCCGATGCCGCGCAGCTTGCCCTGGGCCTCGCTGAGCAGCTTGCGCTCGGCGAAACCGGACACCTCGGCCAGCGACTGCGCCGTATTCATGCAGGCATGGAAGTCGCCGGTGTCGTACAGCAGCGCGACCGGCGTCTGGTACGGAAAGCTGGTGATGAAATTGCGCTTGCGGATCTCGTCCTGGCCGATGCCCAGCTCCCAGGCGCAGCGGGAAACCAGCCGCTCCAGCAGGTAGGTCGCTTCCGGACGGCCGGCGCCGCGGTACGCATCCACCGGCGCGGTGTTGGTGAACCACGCATCGACCTCGACGTAGACCTGCGGCGTCGTGTACTGGCCCGCCAGCAGCGTCGCGTACAGGATGGTCGGCACGGCTGTCGAGAACGTCGACAGGTAGGCGCCGAGGTTGGCGTCGGTGTGCACGCGCATCGCCAGGAACTTGCCGTCCTTGTCCATCGCCATCTCGGCATGGCTGACGTGGTCGCGGCCGTGCGCGTCGGTGAGGAAGCTCTCGGAACGCTCGCAGGTCCACTTGATGCTGCGATTGAGTTGCTTGGAACCCCAGGTGAGGGCCACGTCTTCCGCATACAGGAAGATCTTGGAGCCGAAACCGCCGCCGACGTCGGGCGCGATCACGCGGACCTTGTGCTCGGGCAGTCCGAGCACGAAGGCCGTCATCAGCAGCCGCTCGACGTGCGGATTCTGGTTGGAGACGTGGAGCGTGTATTCGTCGTTGGCGCGGCTGTACGTCCCGATGGCGACGCGCGGCTCGATCGCGTTGGGAACGAGCCGGTTGTTGACCAGGTCGATCTTCGTGATGTGGGCCGCCTTGGCGAAGGTCGCGTCCACCGCCGCCTTGTCGCCGATCGCCCACTTGTAGCACTGGTTGTCGGCAGCTTCGTCGTGCAGGGTGACGCCGCTCGCCTTTTTGGCCGCGTCCGCCACGCTCACCACCGCCGGCAGCACGTCGTAGTCGACGATCACGGCCTCCGCCGCATTGCGCGCCTGGTCCAGCGTCTCGGCCACGACCATCGCGACCTGGTCGCCGACATACCGCACCTTGTTGATCGCCAGGATCGGGTGCATCGGCTCCTTCATCGGCGTGCCGTCGGGATTGTTGATCAGCCAGCCGCAGGGCAGGCCGCCCATCTTCCCTTCGATGTCCTTGCCGGTGAAGATCCCGACCACGCCGGGCATGGCCCTGGCCGCTGCGATGTCCACCGACTTGACCACGGCATGCGCGTGCGGCGAGCGCACGAAGACCGCATAGGTCTGGTTCGCCATCGTGATGTCGTCGGTGTAATTGCCCGCGCCGGTGAGGAAGCGGTAGTCTTCCTTGCGCCGCAGCGGCTCGCCGATGTGCGGCAGCTTCGCGAAGTCGGGTGCGCCCATGTCGTTCTCCTGGTTCAGGGATTGACCGTGGCGGACGCCATGGCCTTGCCGCCCATCTGGACGGCCTTGACGATGTTCTGGTAGCCGGTGCAGCGGCACATGTTGCCGTCCAGGAGCGCGCGGATCTCGGGCTCGCTGGCGTCGGGATGGTGCTTGCACAGGTCGATGGCGCTCATCACCATGCCGGGCGTGCAGAAGCCGCATTGCAGGCCGTGGCACTCCTTGAACGCGGCCTGCATCGGATGCAGCGTGCCGTCCGGCGCCGCGATGCCCTCGATGGTGGTCACCTCCGCGCCGATGTGCTGCGCGGCCAGGGTGTTGCAGGACTTGATGGCGCGGCCGTTGACCATCACCGTGCAGGCGCCGCACTGCGCCGTGTCGCAGCCCACGTGGGTGCCTGTCAGGCGCAGCGTTTCGCGCAGCATCTGGACCAGCAGGGTGTTGGGTGCCACGTCGGCACTGCGGGTCTGGCCATTGACTTTGAGTTGGACTTGCATTGCTGGTCTCCTTGGGAAAGCGCGTCTGATTGTTGAACCCGGGTGAGTGAGCCTGACTAGCGCAAACCCTAGGTTGCCTGGGGGCAGACATGAAATTCTCAAAATGAAACAATGGCTGTTCCAGCCGCCTGAGCTCATCCATCTCCACCGCACACACATGGTAGCCGCACTGCACTCGCCCGCCCAGCAACGACTTGCGCAAATCGAACAGATGCGCCGCACGGTCATCGCCGAAGGCCGTTCCGCGGCGGGCATGCTGATGAACGAGTGGTCCGACCGCAGCTGGATCGAGCGCTCCTGGCGGCGCTGCCTGGAAGCCGGCCAGCGGCCGGAGCACAGGTTGACTTTCGACCTGGTCCCCGCGCAGGCGCGCCGCCGCACCGAGGAGGCCAACCACGCATTGCTGAAGGCGGCCAAGCCGCTATTGGACAAGCTGGGGCGCGCGATCGCGAACAGCCACTACTTCGCGATCCTCACCGACCCGCAGGGCGTCGTGATCGACTACAACGGCCCGATCGACACCAGCGACCAGCGAGCGCGCCTGCTCGCGCGCGTCGGCGTGGACCTGTCGGAGCAGGCGGTCGGCACCACCGCGATCGGCGCCGTGCTGGCCGAACTGCGGCCGGTCTGGCTGCATCGCGCCGAACACTTCTTCAACGACACGGCGGTCTTCAGCTGCGCCGGCGCCCCGCTGTTCGGTCCGGACGGCCGCTGCGCCGGCATGCTGGACCTGACCGGCATCGAGGTGTCGGAGCGGCCCGAGCTCAAGCACCTTGTCGCGCAGTGGGCGCGCAGCATCGAGAACTCGCTGGCGCTCGCGCAGCCGCATGCGCTCCTGCTGCGGCTGAACTGGCCTGGCTGCAACCTCGGGGAGGACGGCGACGGACTGGTGGGCCTGGACCGCGATGGCAACGTCGTCGCCGTCAACACCGCCGCGCGCCAGATGCTGGCGCAACTCGTGTCCGGTCCGCAGCGCCCGCACTGCAGCGAGCTGTTCGCGATGCCGTGGGAACTGCTGTTCGACGCCGCCCGCCGCGACCGGG
This sequence comes from Ramlibacter sp., assembly GCA_028291885.1. GTDB lineage: Bacteria > Pseudomonadota > Gammaproteobacteria > Burkholderiales > Burkholderiaceae_C > Ramlibacter. Next base: position 5,351 of record JAQGNJ010000173.1, read on the forward strand.
CGGTCGAAGTGCCGCTGTGGTCGGGGCTGACGCTGCAGGTGCTGGCGCAATCGCCCGGCGGCCCCGCGTCCGCCGTGGCGGCCGCGAACGGCCCTGCCCTCGGCTACGAGCGACCGCTGCCGCTGCCGCTGCGCGACGTCGAGGCCGCCCTGATCCGCAAGGCGGTCGACGAAGCGCACGGGAACGTCAAGGAGGCGGCGCAGCGGCTCGGGATCAGCAGGGCGACGGTTTATCGGAAGTTGGGGAGAAGGTAGCGGGATGGGGGTGGCCGCGGGGGTTTGGCGAGTGTGTCTATAACTGCGTCGAGCCGGAAACCCGCACAGCCCCGGCCTGAGCCGCCGCTACAAGGATCAGATGCCCGCGCTAATACGCAGCGGCAAGATTAATCCGCAGCGGCGTTTGCGGCGCGAACGCCGCACGTCGGGGTCAACATTACGTTATGAGGCATGGCGTTGAGAGC
>JAQGNJ010000255.1 GCA_028291885.1 Ramlibacter sp.
GTGCCTGCGCGCGCAGGACATCCGCAAGCTGCGCGTGAACATGCCGCAGCGCGTCTGGCGTCTGCAGCGGGCAGACCGTGGCGATGCCGCCGCGCCACAGCTCGGCGCGCCCGAACTCCAGCACGAACGCCGGGACTTGCGGCGGCAGCGCCGCGCACAGCGGCCCGATCCGATCGGCGTCCACGGACGCGATGAAATGAAGCGTCATGTGCAGCCGTTCGGTGCGGGTGGGAGATGCGCCGGCCGGCCACGGCCAGCGGTCGCGCCATGCGGCCAGGCAATGGCGCGCGGCGTCGTCCGGCCACAGCGCCAGGAACAGGCGCGGGCGGATTTCGGCGGTCCCGGGCATGCCCAATTGTGTCCGACAGCGGCTGCTGACACAGTCCTACAAACTCGGCCTGGGGTGGGCTCTACTGTGGGTTCAAGCCGGATTCCGGCACGGTCCGTTCAGGAGAATCCCATGCTCGATCCGTCCCAAGGCGTGACTGCCCCGCAGGCCGACCACCGGTCCGCCGCGCGCTTCGACACCGAACTGGTGGTCGACGTCGAGGGACTGAGCGCCCGCACCCGCAACATCAGCGCCACCGGCGTGTTCTTCGAAACCGACCTCGACCTGCCGCTCGGCTCGCTGCTGCAACTCAATGTGCAATTCACCCACGGCGGGCGCAAGCACTGGCTGGCCTGCGAGGGCGAGGTGGTGCGGGTGACGCAGGAGGACGGCCACAGCGGCGTCGGCGCGCGCCTGCTGACGCCTTTCTTCTCACCGGAGGAAGAACGGCACGTCGCCGTCGCTGCGCCCCCGCGGCGCCAGAGATAGTTTTTGTTCCGCCCGGGCCCGGCGCCCGCTGCGGACGGGGTACATTTCCCGGCGCATGTCCGTCGATTCGCTGCCTGACTCCGTCAGGCGTTTCATTCTTTCCAGCATCCCTTCGGTGCCTTACCTCGAGGCGGTCCTGTTGCTGCGCAACGAACCGGCCACGCAGTGGGACGCGAAACGCGCGGCCGCGCGCCTGTACCTGCGGCCCGCCGTGGCGCGCGAGCTGCTGCTGCAGCTGGAAGCGGCGCGCATCGCCGCCGCGGCGCCGCAACACGAGGGCTGCTTCTGGTACCGGCCGGAGCCGGGCCTGGCGGCGATGCTGGACGAGGTCGCCGCCGCCTATTCCACCGACCTGTTGCGCGTCACCGCGCTGATCCACTCTCGCATCGACAAGCGCGCGCAGCAATTCGCTGACGCCTTCCGCTGGCGAAAGGAGCCCTGAATGAGCGCCGCCATCTATTCCCTTTGCGCCCTGACCAGCGTCGCCTGCTGCGTCATGCTGACGCGAGCGTGGCTGGCAAGCCGGCACCGCATCCTGTTCTGGAGCGCGCTGTGCTTCGCCGGGCTGAGCCTGAACAACGCGATCCTGGTGCTGGACAAGCTGCTGCTGCCGCAAGCGGACCTCACGGTGTGGCGCCTTGCCGTGGCGTTCGCCGCGATCCTGCTGCTGCTGGTCGGCCTGGTCTGGGAGGAGCAATGAGCAATCTGCCCGAAATGCTCAGCGGCGGCATCGCCGTCGGATCCTTCGTCGCCGGATTGTTCTTCCTGCGCTTCTGGCGCCACACGCGCGACCCGTTCTTCCTGTGCTTCGCGCTGTCGTTCTGGCTGGAAGCCGTCAACCGCGTCCTGATGGGTCTGAGAACGCGCACCGACGAGAACGAACCCGGCTTCTACCTGGTGCGCCTGCTGGCGTACGGCCTGATCCTGTTCGCCATCTGGCACAAGAACCGGCCGCGCCGCTGAAGCTCAGAGCTTGGGGATGTGCAGCGTCTTGCTGATCATCAGGCTGCCCGAGAGCACGAACAGCAGCGACATCAGGTGCAGCTCCCAGGGGCCGACTGCATAGGCGCCGCCCCAAAGGTCGTCGCCGATGCCGCCTTGCCAGGCCGCGAGGGCGAGCACGCCGGTGATCAGCACGCTGGTGGGGATCGGCGTCCCCTCGAAGTACTTCACCTTGTCCGCGCCGGCAGACAGGGATTCGGCCGTGACGTTGTAGCGCGCCAGCCGGCTGACGCCGCAGCAGACGAAGTAGATCAGCGCTGCCGCGTCCCAGCCGCCGTTCAGGCCGGCCGCGAAGCCGAGCGCCGCCGGCGCGACGCCGAAGGAGATGACGTCGGACAGCGAATCGAGTTCGCGCCCGAGCGGCGAGTGCTGGTGGCGGGCCCGGGCGATGCGCCCGTCCAGCACGTCGAAGACGAAGGCGGCCGGCGCGAGCGCCGCGGCCGCGAAGAAGTGGAAGGGCAGGCTGCTGGCCATGTACAGCATGGCGAAGAAGACGGCGCCGACGCCGCATGCGGCATTGCCCAGCGTGAAGAAGTCCGCGAGGTGGAAGCCGCGGAGCATGGAGAAATGACGGGGGGCGGGAGCGGTGCTTTGCATGCTGTTTTCCTTGGGCAAGCCTCTCGGCCTACCTTAAGCATGAGTTGCGGCGGTCGGCGTGGGACCGCAGCCGGGCCGCCTGTCGGTGGCGTCCGACGCCAGGCCGCCCGTAGTCGGCCGATCCAAGGAGGTGCGCGACGGGAGGCCGCGCCGCGGGTGGCGCGACAATGGCGCATGGCATCACGCGAGAGCCGCCATCACCACCACGTCTATGTCGTGGAACTCTCCCACGAGGTCTGGAACAACGGCCGCTTCCGCCGCGCCAATCCCGACTGCCAGCTGGGCAAGCCCTTCGTCTACGTCGGCATGACGGGGCTGGATCCGGACCTGCGGTTCGACAAGCACAAGGCGGGCATCCAGGCCAACAGCTATGTGCGCGACTTCGGCGTGCGCCTGCTGCCCGGCCTGTACGCGATGTACAACCCCATGCCCTACGAGGCGGCGCGCGAGATGGAGGTGGAGCTCGGCATCGCCCTGCGCGAGGCCGGTTACGGCGTCTGGCAGGCCTGAGGGCCGGCCGTCTTGTGGAAAGCACCTAGGAAGCGGCTGGCGGCAGGCACGGCTTTGTCGTGTCAAATCCGGCCATGACACGCGCCGCCGCCGCCCCGCAGGACATCGAATCGCCGTACGCATGGATGCGCCTTGCGGTGTCGCTGCTGCTGATGACGATCGGCGGCTCGGGCATGTATTCGGTGACCGTGGTGCTGCCGCGGATCCAGTCCGAATTCGCGGTGGACCGCGGCGACGCCTCGCTGCCGTACACGCTCACGATGATCGGCTTCGGCATCGGCGGCATCCTGATGGGACGCTTGTCGGACCGCTTCGGCGTGATCGTCCCGGTGCTGCTCGGCGCGCTGGGCCTGGGCGCCGGCTTCATCGCGGCCGGCTCGGCGGCGTCGCTCTGGCAATTCAGCCTGGCCCAGGGACTGCTGGTCGGCCTGCTCGGCACCTCCGCCACATTCGCGCCGCTCGTCGCCGACACCTCCCAATGGTTCGACCGGCGGCGCGGCATCGCCGTGGCCGTCTGCATGAGCGGCAACTACGTCGCCGGTGCGATCTGGCCGCCCGTGATGCAGCATTTCATCGACACCGTGGGCTGGCGCGCGACCTACGTCGGCATGGGTGTGTTCTGCTTCCTGGCGATCCTGCCGCTGGCCCTGGTCCTGCGGCGCCGTCCGCCAGCGCAATCGCAGCCGGGCGTCGCCGCCATGGTCACCGCTGCGGCAGTTGCCGGCAGGGAGTCGCCGCTGGTGCTCGGCATGTCCGCGGGCACGGCGCAGGGCCTGCTGTGCGTGGCCGGCGTGTCCTGCTGCGTGGCGATGTCCATGCCCCAGGTCCACATCGTCGCCTACTGCGGCGACCTGGGCTTCGGCGCGGCGCGGGGCGCCGAGATGCTGTCGGTGATGCTGGGGATGGGCGTGGTCAGCCGCCTGGTCTCGGGCTGGATCTCCGACCGCATCGGCGGCCTGCGCACGCTGCTGCTGGGGTCCATCCTGCAGGGCGTCGCGCTGCTGCTGTTCCTGCCCTTCGACGGGCTGGTGTCGCTCTATGTCGTGTCGGCGCTGTTCGGCCTGTTCCAGGGCGGCATCGTACCGGCCTACGCCCTGATCGTTCGCGAATATTTCTCGCCGCGGGAAGCGGGCGCGCGGGTCGGCACCGTGCTGATGGCCACGCTGTTCGGGATGGCGCTGGGCGGCTGGATGTCGGGCGCCGTCTTCGACCTCACCGGTTCCTACCGCGCGGCGTTCCTGAACGGCATCGGATGGAACCTGCTGAACGTCTCCATCGTGGCCTTCCTGTTGTACCGCTCGCGCCTTGGCGCCGGCGCTTCGGAATTGCGGTCGGCCGGCTCGACGTAGAGCCTGGACGGCTGCAGCGCGTACACGAGGGCGCGGCGCCGCTCGCTGGTGCTGAACTCGCCGCCGGCCTCCAGGACGATGTCCCGGGGGTCGTTGTCCAGGGTGATCCAGAGCGCGCCTTACGTCCGACCATCCCGGGGTGGACGTGCGGATCGCGGCGACGCTGGACCTGGCGCGCAATCCCGTCGACCTTGCCGTGCGCTTCTGCCCGACGCGCGAAGGCGACGGAAAGCCGCTCTTCGAGGAGGCCGTGGTTCCCGTGTGTGCGCCGGCTCTGGCGAAGAACAGGGCCAATCCGCTGCGCAAGCCCGCCGATCTCGCGAACCACACCTTGCTCGCCGTCGACATGCCGCGCGGGATGGCGCTGACGGTGGACTGGGAGCCCTGGATCCAGGTCATGGGCCTGGACGGCTTGCGGATGAAGAACACCTTGCGGTTCACCCAGTACGCGGAGGCGATCGCCGCGGCGATGGCGGGTCAGGGCGTCGCCATCGGAAGGCTGCCGCTGCTGGCCGAACTGCTGCGCGACAAGCGGCTGGTCGCGCCTTTTGGCGGCGGCGCGGCGTCGCAGCGCGGGTATTACGTGCTGATGAGCCCGGAAGGCGCAGGCAACCCGGACGCGCAGGACTTCGCACGGTGGCTGCGCAACGAGGCGGAATCGGCCCTGCTGGCTCATCCGGAGAGGGCTGGTGAACTATAGTGGCACCTCATGCTTTCGTCCCTCCTGACAGACCGGCGCCGCCTGCTGCAACTGGCGGCGGCCGGCGCAGCGGCGCTGGCCTGGCCCCATGGCAGCTGGAGCCAGCCGCGCCCGAGCGCCGACCCGTTCACGCTCGGCGTGGCCAGCGGTTCGCCGGCTGCCGATTCGGTCGTGCTCTGGACACGGCTGATGGGCCCTGACGCGCAGGCGGCCACCCAAGGCCCGGCAGGGGTGCGCTGGGAGGTGGCGCATGACGAGCAGTTCAGCCGCATCGCCCAGCGCGGCGAGGTGCAGGCAGTTCCCGAATTCGCCCATTCGGTCCATGCCGAGGTCGCGGGCCTGGAGAGCGACCGCTGGTACTTCTATCGCTTCCTCGCCGGCGGCATGGCGAGCCCGGTCGGCCGCACCCGGACCCTGCCGGCGCCGGACGCGGCCGTGCACAAGCTGCGGCTGGCCTATGCCTCGTGCCAGCGCTGGGAGCACGGCTACTTCAGCGCCTACCGCCACATGCGCGAGGAGAACCTGGACGCGGTGCTGTTCCTGGGCGACTACATCTACGAGTACCCGGGCGCGGCGCGGGCCGTGCGCACGCCCACCGGCGGCTGGGCGCTCACGCTGGACGATTACCGCCGCCGCTACGCGCTGCACAAGAGCGAGGCCGAGCTGCAGGCGATGCATGCGGCCTGTCCCTGGATCGTGA
>JAQGNJ010000181.1 GCA_028291885.1 Ramlibacter sp.
GTGTTGATGTCGGCCTGGAGCAGCGGCGCGGCGGAGCCGACGAGGGTGACGAGGGCGCTCATGCTGCATCCCTTCGAGTGGCAACGATCGCTTGCGCTTGGACGGGGGCTGTCCCGAGCTTGTCGAAGCGCTCGGTGCCAACGGCCCGTGGATCGGCGATGCACCCCGCCAGCGCCGAGGCCGCTGCCAGCACGGGCCCGGCGATGTGCGTGCGGCTGCCCGGCCCCTGCCGGTTGGCGAAGTTGCGGTTGGCGGTGGAAACGACGCGCACGCCGCTGCCCACCGTGTCGCCGTTCGCGCCCAGGCACATCGAGCAGCCCGGCGAGCGCCAGTCGAAACCGGCGTCGATGAAGACCTTGTCCAGCCCTTCTTCCTCGGCCTGCCTGCGCACCAGCTCCGAACCGGGCACGACCCAGGCCTGCACCCGTGGCGCGACATGACGGCCACGCACGACGGCGGCGGCGGCGCGCAGGTCCGAGATGCGGCTGTTGGTGCAGGAACCGATGAAGACGCGGTCCACCGGCAGGCCCTCGATCGGCTGGCCCGGCTCCAGGCCCATGTAGCGCATCGACGTTTCCAGGTTGGCGCGCTTCGCCGGATCCGGCTCGGCGGCCGGGTCGGGCAGCGACTCGCCGACCGCGAGCACCATGTCCAGGCTGTTGCCCCAGGTCACCTGCGGCGCGAGATTGCCGACATCAAGCACCACCTCGCGGTCGAACTTCGCGTCGGCGTCCGATTGCAGCGTGCGCCAGTCGGCGACGGCCGCATCCCACGCGGCGCCCTTGGGCGCATAGGGACGGTCCTTCAGCCAGCCGAAGGCCGTCTCGTCGGGCGCGATCATGCCGTAGCGCGCGCCCCACTCCACCGACATATTGCAAAGCGTGAAGCGCGCCTCCATCGGCAGGGCGCGGACTGCCTGCCCGGCATATTCGACGGCGTAGCCATTGCCCGCGGCGACGCCCAGCCGGCCGATCAGGAACAGGATCAGGTCCTTGCCGCTCGCGCCCGGCGGCAGCGCGCCGTCGAAGGTGACGCGCATGGTCCGCGGCTTGTGCTGCACGCAGGTCTGCGTCGCCAGGATGTGGACCAGCTCGCCCTGGCCGACGCCCCAGGCCAGCGCGCCGAGCGCGCCGTGGGTGCAGGTGTGGCTGTCGCCGATCGCCACCGTCAGTCCCGGCAGCGCGATGCCCATTTCCGGCGTGATGACGTGGACGATGCCGTGTCCCGCCTCGCCGATGTCGAACAGCTTGACGCCGAAGGCCTTCGTGTCCCTGCGCAGGTTGACGACGTGCGGATTGGCGTTCTGCGCCCGGTCGGGGTCGCGCGGGTCGGTGGACACGGAGTGGTCGGCCGTGGCGAAGGTCAGTTCCGGATTGCGCACCGGCAGGCCGCGCCGGGCCAGCCGGGTGAAGGCGTTGCCGTTGAAGTCCGGCACCACGTGGCGATCCACGTGCAGCAGCGTGAAGCCTTCGCCGAGGTCGGCCACCACATGGCGGCCCCAGACCTTCTCGAACAGGGTGCCGTCACTTGACATCGGCGCCCGATTCTTTCACGGCCTGCTTCCAGTGCTCGACCTCGCGCCGCACGACCGACGAAAACTCCGCCGGCGACGACGCGACGATGTCCATGGACTGCTGCTCCAGGTGCTTGCGCACCTCGGGCTCGGCCAGCACCTTGGCGAAGTCGGCGCTGATGGCGCGCAGCACGTCCGGCGGCGTGGCGCCCGGCGCAATGATGCCGAACACGCCTTCGTAGCTCAGGCCGGGCATCGCCTCGTTCAGCGTCTGGACCTGCGGATAGAGCTTGCTGCGCTGGGGGTCGGTGAAGGCCAGCACCTTGAGCTTGCCGGCCTTGATGTGCGGCAGCGCCGACTCCAGCACCACGAACGCGACGGGCACGCGTCCGGGCAGCACCTCGCGGTAGGCCGCGCTGCTGCCGCTGAAGGGCACGTGGACGATGTCGATGCCGGCGCGCTTGCGCAGCAGTTCGCCCGTGATGTGGCCGGCCGTGCCGACGCCCAGCGAAGCCCAGGAGATGCTTGCCGGCTTGGCCTTGGCCTGGGCGATCAGCTCCCTGAGGTTGTTGGCCGGAAACGAGGGATGGGCGACGAGCACGCTCGTGATGCGGCCGATCTGCGTGACCGGCGCGACGTCCCTGAAGGTGTCGTAGGGCAGGTCGTTTCGCAGGCTGGGATTGATCGTCAGCGCGCTGATCGCGACGCCGATGGTGTGGCCGTCGGCCGGCGCCTGCGCCACGGCCTGCGTGCCGATGATGGTGCCGCCGCCGGGGCGGTTCTCGACCACCACCGGCTGGCCCCAGAGCTCGGCCAGGCGCAACGCGATCGGCCGCACGATGGCGTCCGTCGCGCCGCCGGCCAGCAGCGGGTTGATCAGCCTGACCGGGCGGGTCGGCCTGAAACCCGACTGCGCGCTTGCGATCAGCGGCAGGCCGCCGGCGACGGTGACGGCGGCCAGGCCGGCGACGAGGCGGCGGCGGGTGAACAGGGGCGAGACGCGGTCGGCGGACATGAACAAACTCCGGGCAGATGAATTGTATTCATCTTAATACAACTGCATGCCTACAATCCCCGGGATGAACCCGCCCGGCCGGCAGCAGGGCATCGCGCTGCACCACCAGATCTCGACCCTGATCAAGGACGGGATCGCGAGCGGCCGCTACCAGCCCGGCGACCAGCTGCCGACCGAGGAGGCGCTGTGCCAGGCCCACGGCGTGTCCCGCGTCACGGTGCGGCGCGCGCTGAAATCGATGGAGCAGCAGGGACTGATCGAACGCCAGGCCGGACGCGGCACCTTCGTCTCGGCCAAGGCCCAGGTGCTGAACCTGCCGACGCCGATCTCCGCCTATCTCGACAAGGTCGCCGAACGGCGCGCGCTCTGGCGTCCGGTGGTCAGGGAATTCGATTTCGTCACGGCCACGCACGACGTGCGCAGCAGCCTGCAGCTGCCCGAGAGCGCGCAGGTGCTGCGGGTCGTGCGGCTGCGCGTGGTCGGTGCGCTGCCGCAGGTGATCACCACCGTCTACCTGCCCGAGGCGATCGGGCGCCAGCTGACGCGCGAGGACTTCCGCAAGCACGCGCTGTCCGAGCTGCTGGCGCGCACGGGCCACAGCTATTCGCGGATCGACATGGTGACGCGTGCCCGGCTGGCGACGCCCGAGGTCGCGCGGCTGCTGCACGT
>JAQGNJ010000217.1 GCA_028291885.1 Ramlibacter sp.
CTCAAGGCCTTCGCCGCCGGCGATCTGGAGCGCGCCTGCAACGCCGGCGCCGGGCGCGGCCTGGTTTGCGTCGTGCGATGGCAGGGCCCCCAGGCCAACGGCATGCCGGAACTGCACAAGCTGACGCCGCCGCTGGCCGTGCTGCAGGGACAGGGCTTTCGCGTCGCGCTGGTGACCGACGGCCGCATGAGCGGCGCGTCCGGCAAGGTGCCGGCGGCGATCCACGTCTCGCCCGAAGCGGCCGCCGGCGGGCCGCTGGCGAAACTGCGCGACGGCGACATCGTCCGGCTGGATGCCGGGGCGGGCACGCTGCAGGCGCTGGTGCCGGACGCCGAATGGGCGCAGCGCGAAAGCGCTGCCATGCCCGAGTCGCTGCGGGTCGCCAACGGGCGCGGCATGGGCCGCGAGCTGTTCGGCGTGTTCCGCCGCAACGCCCTGGCGGCGGAAGAAGGAGCCTGCACATGGCTGTGAACCAGGGTGGTCTCAACGCCTTGCAGGTGATGATCGATGCGCCGGTGATCCCGGTCATCGTGCTGTCCGACATCGCGCATGCCGTGCCGCTGGCGCGGGCGCTGGTGGAAGGCGGGATCCGCATGCTGGAGGTGACGCTGCGCACGCCGGTGGCGCTGGCCTGCATCGAACGAATCGCCAGGGAGGTTCCGGAGGCGGTCGTCGGCGCCGGCACGGTGCGCAGCGCGGCCGATGCGCAGGCCGCGGTGCTGGCCGGCGCGCGCTTCGCTGTCAGCCCGGGTTACGTCCACAGCATCGGCAAGGCCTGCCACGAGCTGGGGCTGCCGCTGCTGCCCGGCGTCTCGACCGGCAGCGAGATCCTCGCGGCCCAGGAAGACGGTTACTCGGCGCTGAAGTTTTTCCCCGCGATGCAGGCGGGCGGGCCTGCCATGCTCAAGGCCTGGCAGGGACCGTTCGGCGACGTGCGCTTCTGTCCGACCGGCGGCGTCACCGCGGCCAACGCCGGCGAGTTTCTCTCGCTGTCCAACGTGGTCTGCGTCGGCGGCTCCTGGCTGACGCCGGCCGACGCCGTCGCGCAAGGCGACTGGCCCCGCATCGCGGCACTCGCGCGCGAGGCGGCGCGCCTGCCGCGCAAGCACTGAGGCCGCGGCTCAGGCCGCCGCTTCGGCCTTGCGCTCGATCAGTTCGATCTTGTAGCCGTCCGGGTCGGTGACAAAGGCGATCACCGTATTGCCGCCCTTGACCGGGCCGGGTTCGCGGGTGACGTTGCCGCCGCCGGCGCGGATCGCGTCGCAGGCGGCGTGGACGTCGGGAACGCCGAGCGCGATGTGGCCGTAGGCCGTGCCCATCTCGTAGCTGCCGACGCCGTGGTTGTAGGTCAGCTCGATCTCGGCATGCTCCGGGTTGCTCCCGTAGCCGACGAAGGCCAGCGAGTATTTCTGCTCCGGCCGCTCGGTCGTGCGCAGCAGCTTCATGCCCAGGACACGGGTGTAGAAATCGATGGAGCGCTGCAGGTCGCCCACCCGCAGCATGGTGTGGAGAAGTCTCATGCGCCCATTATCCGCAGCTATCGGACTGCGCCTACGCGGCCTGCTGCAGAACTAGCCGATGATGCTGCAGCCCGCCAAACGCGGGCTGCTCCATTCATGCCCGGCTTTCTAGATTCCTGCCTGCCTGCATCGCTGGCAGCCTTTGTCTTGCTGTTCGTCCCCGCCGCTGTTGCACAGCCGGCGCGGGAGGGCGCGCCCGCGGGCGCCACGACGGCAGAGCCTTCCCCGTCCTTCGACCTCGAGATCCGCGCGCCCGCGACCGTCAGGAACCTGCTGGAGCGGCACCTGGAGCTGGGCCGCTACCGGGAAGTCCCGGATCTGGACGACGCCGAGATCGCCCGGCTGATCGTCCTTGCCGAACGCCAGGCGCGCGAGCTGCTCGGCACGCTGGGCTACTTCAGCCCGGACGTCCGCATCACGCGCGAGCCCGGCGCGCGGCCCAGGCTCGTCGTCGCGGTGGAGCCCGGCGCGACGACGGTGGTGAGCGACGTCGACATCGCCTTCGAGGGCGCGATCGCCGGCGCGACCGAGAGCGACATCGTCGCGCAGCGCGACCTGATCCGCGAGCGCTGGGGCCTGCCCGCGGGACAGCCTTTCACGCAGGGCGCCTGGGACGACGCCAAGGCCCAGGCCCTGCGCCGGCTGGCGGCCAAGCGCTTCCTCGCCGGCCGGATCAGCTACAGCCTGGCCGACGTGGACGCCGCCGGCAACCGGGCCGCGCTCGGCCTGCGGCTGGACTCCGGCCCGGTCTACCGCCTGGGCGACTTGGAGGTCAAGGGCGTCGAGCGCTACGACGCGCGGCTGGTGCCGCGGCTGGCGCGGCTGCCGCGCGGCAGCGAATACGACCGCGACCGGATCACGCAGGCCCAGCTGCGGCTGACCGGCAGCGGCTACTACGACTCGGCCTTCATCTACGTCGACCCGGAGGGCGACCCGGCGGCGGCGCCGGTCCAGGTGACGGTGCGCGAGGCGAGGCTGCAGAAGCTGGTGCTGGGCGTCGGACTGACGACCGACAGTGGGGCGCGGCTGTCCGTGGAGCACACCCACAACCGGCTGCCGGCGGTCGGCTGGCGGGCGGTCAGCGCGCTGCAGCTCGATCGCAAGGCGCCGTCGGTGCAGACCGAGTGGACCGCGATCCCCGACGAGCAGGGCTGGCGCTGGAGCGTGCTGGGCCGGGCCGAGCGCGTCGAGGACGGCGACCTGGTGACGCAGGGCCAGCGGCTGCGGTTCGGGCGCTTCCGCTCGCAGGACCACATCGACCGCAACATGTACCTGCAGTACGACCGCGCGCGGGTGCGCAGCGTCTCGGGGCTGCCGCTCGACCCCGCCGAGACCGGCTCCGGGTCGGCGCTGAGCGTCAACTACGTCTGGACGGGCCGCTACTTCGAGGAGCTGCCCAGCCCGACGCGCGGCTTCGGCGTCTCGGTGGAGCTGGGCGGCGGCGTCACGCTGGAAGGCGACCGCGCGCCGTTCCAGCGGACGGTCGTGCGCTGGCTCGGCCTGCGGCCGCTCAGCCGGGGCCGGCTGCAGCTGCGCGCCGAGGGTGGCGCGGTGCTGGCGCGCCCGTCGGCGCAACTGCCGGCGACGCAGCTGTTTCGCACCGGCGGCGACACCACGGTGCGCGGCTATGGCTATCGCGACATCGGCGTCGCCCTGCCCAACGGCACGGTCGGCCCAGGACGCTACCTGGCCGTCGGCAGCGTCGAGTGGCAGCGGCCGATCCGCCGCGGCGGCGTCGACAGCGCCTGGGAGAGCCTGCTCTTCGTGGACGCGGGCGCAGTCGCCAACCGCGTCAACGACTTGCGTCCGGCCGTCGGGGTCGGCACCGGCGTGCGCTGGCGCAGTCCGATCGGCCCGGTCGAGGCCGCCATCGCCTACGGCGTGAAGGCGCGCAAGCTGCGCCTGCATTTCAGCGTGGGGTTCCAGTTTTGAGCGGCATCCTGGCGCGCGTTGCGAGGGGCATCGCGATCACGTCCCTGACGGTGCTGGCCGCGGTGGTGGTGCTGGGCGGCGCGATCTGGTGGTGGACCGGGACCGAAGGCTCGCTGGCCTGGGCGCTGCAGCGGCTCGGGCGCTGGCAGCCGCTCACGGCCGATGGCGTCAGCGGCTCGCTGCGCTCGGGGCTGCGCATCCAGCGGCTGGTGTGGGAGAAGGACGGGCTGCGGGCGGAGGCCGGCGAGGTCGCGATCGAATGGAATCCGCTGTCGCTGCTGGCGCGGGAAGTGCACGTCGAGCAGCTGACTGCTGCGAGCCTGGCTGTGACGGATCGCCGGCCGCCGACCGGCGAGCGGGCGACGCCGCCGCGATCGGTCGATCCGGGCCTGCGGCTGACGCTGGGCCAGGTCAATATCGCCCGCCTGCTGTGGGACGGCGCCGCCACGCTGGAGGGCGGCGGGCTGGCCGGCGACTACCTGTTCGACGGCCGGCGCCACCAGGTGCGGATCCAGGCGCTGCAGCTGGCCCAGGGCAGCTACCAGGGCCAGGCAACGCTGGAGTCGGCCGGGCCGATGGCGCTGGACGCGAACGTGAAAGGCACGATTACAACCGCCGTGCCGGGCGGCGAGGCGAGCTTGCCGCTTGCGTTCACCGCAAGCGCAAAGGGACCGCTGCAGCGGCTGGAGGCGCGCGCGCTGGTCGGTGTGGCGGCCGGTGCCGCGGCATCGAAGTCCAGCCAGCCGCCGAGCGCGACCGTCACGGCCGTCGTCACGCCATGGGCCGAACAGCCGCTGCCGCAGGCGCAGGCCCGGATGCAGGCGCTGGACCTGCACGCGTTCTGGGCGCAGGCGCCGCACACCGGCCTGTCCGGCGAGATCCGGGTGCAGCCCGCCGGCACCGCCACCTGGACGCTGGAGGCCGACCTGCGCAACGCGCTTCCCGGGCCATGGGACGCCGGGCGGCTGCCGCTGGAGCATGTGAGGGCGCAAGGCCAGTGGCGCGGCGGCATGGCGCTGGTGCGCAGCCTGCAGGCCGAGCTGGGCGGCGGCAGCTTGCAGGCCGAGGGCCAGTGGTCGGGCTCGGGCTGGGAGGCGCAGGGCAGCCTGCGCAACGTCGATCGGGCGGCGCTGCACGGCAAGCTTGCAGCCAGCCCGCTCGGCGGGACACTCCGGGCGCGGCAGGACGGCAAGGCCATCGCCTTCGATGTCGCGCTGGAATCGGCCGGTGCCGGCGCTGGCCGGGCCGCTCCGCGAGCGCGCAACGCTCCCCCGCCGCTCGCAGTGCGCGAGCTGACGGCCAATGGCAGCTGGAGCGAGGGGCTGCTCAAGCTGCCGGCGCTGCGCTTGCG
>JAQGNJ010000251.1 GCA_028291885.1 Ramlibacter sp.
TGCCAGCCTGGACTCACTTCTACAACTGGCATCGGCCGCACCACGGCATCAATCTGGTGCCGCCCATCTCACGTCTCTCAGCTCCTCGAACGAACCTCTTGACTCTTCACGCCTAGCCCCACGACGCGAGCCGTCGGCTGGCGTTTTCGAGCAGGGGCAAAAGCCGCTCTATCGATTCCTGCACGGTCGACGCCGGATCCCGCAGCGCGAGGCTGATGGCCGCCGGCGGCGCGAGGCGCGCCGTGCGAACCGGCACCGCGATCGAGCGCGCGCCCAGCTCCAGTTCGCCATCGACGACGGCGTAGCCCTGCGCCCTGGCCTTGCGGACTTCCTCGAGCACGGCATCCACGCTGTCCAGCGTGCGCGGCGTGAGCCGCCGGAACGTCGTGCCCCTGAGCAGCGCAAGAACCTCGTCGTCAGGCAGGTCGGCCAGCAGCACGCGGCCGCTCGCGGAGCAGTACGCAGGCAAGCGTGCGCCCGTGCCCAGCCCGGCGCTCAGCGAGCGCCGGCCCACCGCGTCGGCGACGAACAGCACATCGGTCCCGTCCATCACCCCGACGGAAGCGGCTTCGTGGGTGAGTTCCGTCAGGTGCTCGACCGCCTGTTGGGCCGCCTTTGGCAGGGCGTTGGACGCGAGATACGCGTGTCCCAGCCGCAGTGCGCGCGGCGCGATCGAAAAGTAGCGGCCGCTGGTCGTGGCGTAGCCCAGGGTTTCGAGCGTGCGCAGGCAGCGCCGCGCAGACGCCGGCGACAGGCCCGTCAGTCGCGCGACTTCCGAGAGCGTGAGGACGTCGCCGCTTTTGCCGAACGCCTCGATCACCGCCAGTCCCTTTGCGAGGCCGGCGACCTGCTCCCTGTCCTTTTCTGTAGTGGGAATCCCCATCCCGTTCCTCATCATCGTGCTGTCGGGGCTGGACCGGCGGTGCGTCTCGAGCCTAGAATTGTTAGAGTGAATATTATTTCGCATATCGAAAACCGGCAAGCCCAAGCGGTTTCCGGGATCGCCGACACCGCCGGCCAGGAGATCCGGCTGGAGCAGGTGCGCAAGGTGTACGGAAGCGGCGAGGCCGGCGTCGTCGCGATCCAGAACATCGACCTGCAACTGCGCCCGGGCGAGTTCATGACGGTCGTCGGCCCGTCGGGCTGCGGGAAATCCACCTTTCTGCAGATCTGCGCCGGGCTGATCCCCGCGACATCGGGCCGGGTGCTGGTCGATGGCCGTCCCGTGGACGGGCCGCCGGAAGGCTTGGTCTACCTCTTCCAGCAGTACTCCAAGTCTCTGCTGCCCTGGCGCACCGTGCTGCAGAACGTCTCGTTCGCCATCGAGCATCGGGCGGAGATCGCGGCGCCGCAGCGCCGTGAGTACTGCATGGACCACCTGGCGATGGTCGGCCTCACCGAATTCGCCGACCGCTACCCGCGCGAACTCTCGGGCGGGATGCAGCAGCGGGTCGCCAACGCCCGGGCGCTGGCGGCCAAGCCGGGCGTCCTGCTGCTGGACGAGCCATTCAGCGCCGTCGACGCGCTCACCCGGATCGAACTGCACAAGCTGATGCTCCGGCTGTGGGAAGAACAGCGTTTTACGGCCCTGCTGGTGACGCACGACGTCGACGAGGCGGTGTTCCTGTCCGACCGGATCGCCGTCATGTCGAACCGGCCCTCGGTCATTTCGGAGGTGCTGCCGATCCCACTGGCGCGGCCGCGCGACAAGCTCACCACGCCGGAGGAGCCGGCCTTCCTGCAGCTGCGCCACTACCTGCTCGAGAAACTGACCGGCGGCGCCCATGCCTGAACGCAGCGTCGGCTGGCTCGGCGTGCTGCCGCTCGTCGTGCTCGCGGGAGCGCTGGAGGCGGCGGGGCGCGCGCAAGCATTCAACGTCGCGCTGTTGCCGCTGCCCTCGGCCGTCCTGCAGCGCCTGGGCGAGATCCTCGCCGCCGGTGCGTTCCTGGAGCCGCTCCTGCAGACGACTGCGCTGCTCTTTTCCGCCTATGCGATCGCATCGGCGATCGCCGTGGTCACCGGCCTGGTGGTCGGCCGCTCGCAGTCGGCCTATCGCCTGCTGGAGCCGACGCTGGAGCTGCTGCGGCCGCTTCCCAAGCCCGCGCTGCTGCCACCGCTGATGCTGCTGCTGGGGATTGGCGCGGCGATGAAGATCACGATCGTCGGCCTGGCGGTGTTCTTTCCCGTCTTCATCAACACGGTGCAGGGCGTGCGCGGCGTCGAGCCGGTCCTGGTGGACCTGGGCCGCACCTTCCGGCTGAGCCGCGCCAGGACGCTCGCCCAGATCGTCCTGCCCGCGGCCCTGCCTCTGATCTTCACCGGGATGCGCATCGCGCTCGGCCTCGGACTGATCGTGGTGGTGATCGCGGAGATGCTCGCCGGCACGGGCGGCCTCGGTTACCTGGTGATCGACATGCAGCGGATGTTCCGCGTGGTGGATATGTACGCATGGCTGGTCATCCTGGCCGTCTTCGGCTATTGCCTGAACGGCCTGTTCGTGCTGGTCGAGCGGCGATTGCTGCGCTGGCATCCATCCGGCCAATCGACAACCTGACCGCGGCCACCGCCGCACAACCTGGAGCGCCCATGAACAGCCTTTCCCGTCGTCAATTCAACCGTGCCGCCGGCGCCGCGGCCCTGGTGGCCGGCTTCGGCCCCGCCAGCGGTCTCGCGCAGACCCCGATGAAGATCCGCGCGAGCGTGGTTCCCATCATCGACACGGCGGCCCTGCACGCCGCCATCCAGCAGGGCTTCTTCGCGGCCGAGGGCCTGGAGGTGGACCTCACGCCCACGGCGGGCGGCGCCGTCGGCCTGCCGGCCCTGGCCGCGGGCCAGGTGCAGGTCGCGTTCAGCAACATCGTGTCCACGATCCTCGGCGCCGCGAACGGCCTGGGTTTCAAGATCATCGCCCCGGCGGCGACGGCGCCCGATACACCGCCGGAAGGGACGGCGATCGTCGCGGCCAAGGGCAAGGGCTTCAAGACCGGCAAGGACCTGGAAGGCAAGCGCGTGGCGGTCAACAACCGGGCCAACGTGATCTGGCTGTACTCGCGCGCCTGGGTCGAGTCGACCGGTGGCAACCCGGACCGCGTGACCTACCTGGAGATCCCGTTTCCGCAGATGACCGATGCGATCAAGGGCGGGCAGGTCGACGCCGGCCTGCTGGTCGATCCCTTCCTCTCCGCGGGCCTGAACAACAACACGCTGGAGCTGGTGGGCTGGCCTTACAACACGGTGCAAAAGGGGATGTCGATCTCCCATTACGCGGCGACGGACAGCTTCATCAGGGCCAATCCGGCCGTCATCGCCGCCTTCGTGCGCGGCCTGGAGAAGGGCATCGACTGGATGAACGCCAACGCGGGCTCGCCCCAGTGGCTGACCCTGATCTCCGGCTTCACCAAGCTGCCCGAGGACCGGCTCAAGACGCTACATGTCGCGCCGTTCAGGAAGACCGTCGATCCGAAGTCGGTGCAGGATTCGATCGCGCTGATGCGCAAGCACGCCATGCTGCAGCGCCCGATCTCGGCGACGGACGTGCTGTACGTCCCTGCGCGCAAGTAAGGCGCAAGGGGCGAAGATGAGCGCGCTCGGTGCATCGCGGCGCCCGCGGGGCGCGTGGCTGCGCAACCGCCTGCCCGGCTACCTGCTGGTGCTGGCGCTGTTCGGATTGTGGGAGCTCTCGGCGCGTGCGCTGACGGCGAGCGAGTCCTGGCCGCCCTTCACGACCGTGCTCCGTGCGCTGGTCGTGGGACTTGCCGGAGGCGAGCTCGGCGTCGCGGCGGGTTCCAGCCTGGGACGGATGCTGGCCGGCTACGCCATCGGGGCCGCAGCGGGAGTGCTGATCGGCCTCGCGATGGCTTTGAGCCGCGTCGTCCACGGACTGCTGGACACCTCGGTCGAACTGCTGCGCCCGATCCCGATCCCCGCGATCGTGCCGCCCCTGGTGCTCCTGCTGGGCATCGACGATGCGATGAAGGTCACCGTGGTTGCATTCGCCGCGTTTTTCCCGGTCCTGATCAACACGGTCCAGGGCGCTCGCGCGCTGGACCCCACGCTGCGCGACATGACCCGCACCTTCCGCGTCGGCGCATTGCGGCGTTTGCTGCAGGTGGTGTTTCCGGCCAGTCTGCCCTACGTCTTCGCGGGTTTGCGCATCAGCCTTGCGCTGGCCATGATCGTCACGATCGTTGCCGAAATGATCGCCGGCTCGCAAGGGCTCGGCTACTACCTGGTCAGCATGCAGTACGCCATGCGGCCGGCCGACATGTACGCGGCCGTCGTCCTCATTGCCGTAGCGGGCTACGCCATGACGCTGCTGTTTCTGACGCTCGAAAGAAAGCTTCTACCTTGGTATCACCAGAACAACGACCTTTAGAAGGGCAGCTGGGCGCGGAATTTCCCGGCGACCCGGCAGCAATGGAGGCGTACGTCCAGGCGGCGGCCGCCGTGTTCGGCGTCCAGGATCGCGACCGCGTTCCCCTCTGGTCCGAGCGGCTGCGGCTGGGCCAGGCCGATGTCCGGCGGCTCGCGGCGGCGGACTGCCCGCACGACACCGCACCGATCGGACTTCCGCCGGAGACTGCGCCCATCAGCCGCCCCCTGCGGGCAGGGCGGGGGCGCCTCGAGGAGATTTCGCAAGGCGTGGCGCTCGGACGCACGGACCCGGTCGAGCGTGTGCAGAAAGCCCTCCACGCGATTTCCACGCACCAGGCGCTCAATGCGATGCGTCACGTGGACGCCGACGGCGCCCTGGCGCAGGCCCGTGCCTTGCGCGAACGCGCGCAGCGGGGCGAGCGGCTGGGCCGCATGGCCGGCGTGCTGGTTGCCGTGAAGGACTGCTTCCTGGTGGCGGGCCTGCCGTCCACGAGCGGAACGAACGCGTGGCCGGTGCAGGTGCCCGCTCGGAGCACGCTGTGCGTCGAGCGGCTGCAGCAGGAAGATGCGATCGTGGTCGGAATGACGACGATGCACGAGCTCGCTTTCGGGGCGACCACGGACAACCCGCACTTCGGCCGGGTGCGCAACCCGGCCGACCCGGAGCGGCTGGCCGGGGGGTCCAGCGGCGGGTCCGCGGTCGCGGTCGCGTGTGACATGGCGGATGTGGCGCTCGGCACCGACACGGCGGGGTCCGTGCGCATGCCGGCGGCGCTGTGCGGCATTTCCGGCTTCAAGCCAAGCTATGGAATCGTCCCGACCAGTGGCATGCTGCCGCTCGCGTGGTCGCTGGACCACGTGGGAAGCATGGGGACGGCAGTCTCCGACCACGCCCTGCTCACCGAGGTGATGGCCGGGCTTGCGCAAGGGAGTCTGCGCTGCGAGGCGCCGGCGGTCGTGCGCGCGACGGCACCCACCAACTACTTCCAGGACCTGCTGGAACCTGAAGTGAGGGAGCTGTACCTGGCCGCGCTGCTGCGGCTGCGCAAGGCGGGCGTGCAGATCGCGCAGGAACCAGTGGCCGGCCTGGAGCTGGCGCCCAGCTTGCAGTTCTTCACCGTCTCCGCCGAAGCGGCGCAAGTCCATGCCGACCGCGCGCTGCGAAACCCCGAAGGTGTGGGCGACGAAGTGCGGGTGCGGCTGGAGAGCGGCCAGTTCCTGCGAGCGGTTGACTACATCAAGGCGCAGCGCATGCGCAGCGTGCTGCAGGAGTCTCTCGCCGCCCCCCTGCGGCGCGGCTCGCATGTGCTGATCACGCCGGCAGTGATCACCGTGCCGCCGTTTCCCGGCGCAACGGTCGATGTTGCCGGCACCAGCCTGCCGATCCATCCGGCGCTCACGCGCTGCACCCTCCCATTCAACCTGACGGGCATGCCCGCGATCGCGATCCCGTGCGGACGGACGCGGACGGGGCTGCCGGTGGCGATCCAGCTGGCAGCGGCGCGCGGCGACGATGCGCGCTTGCTGGCGATCGCGGAACGGGTTGAAGAAATCCTGGGGCGCTGAGGCGACCGAAACCGGCCCTCGGGCGAGCCGTCACCGCGATCGCGGCCTTCAGCTGACCCGTTTCCACCGGGGCTTTCCAAGGCCCGGCGCTGCGCGGGAC
>JAQGNJ010000252.1 GCA_028291885.1 Ramlibacter sp.
GGGGCAAGCTCACCGACGACGATCTCGACGTGATCGCCGGCAAGCGCGACCAGCTGCTGGGCCGCATCCAGGAGCGCCATGGCATCGCCAAGAGCGAAGCCGAAGAGCAGGTGCGCCACTTCGAGACGCGCAATCCCACCTTCGTTTTCGAAAAGTCGCAGTGATGCGCCCGCCGTCAGTCATCCGGCGTCCGCTGGTTGCGCTGGCGGTGCTCGCCTCGTGCGCCTTTGCGGGGAGCGCAGTGGCTGCCGGCCCCGCCGGCCCTGCCGGCCCATCCCGCAGCGAGATGGAGACGGTGCAGTCCGCTTACCGCAACGCGTGGGAGAGCTGCAGGAAACTCGCGGGCCACGCGCGCGCCGTCTGCAAGGTCCAGGCCCGGAGCGACTACGACGTCGCGCGGGCCGAAAGCCGCGCCAGGGCGCAGCCGACTGCCAGGAACCTGGACAAACTCGCCGCGGAAAAGGCCCAGGCCGGCTATCGGCTCGCCCTGGCGAAATGCCTGGACCTGAAGGGCGGCGCCAGGGACGTCTGCAGCAAGGATGCCCGGGCTTCCTACGAGGCTGCGCGGTCCCAGGCCACGCTCACCCGGCCCGCCGCCGACAAGGGCCTGAACCTGGGCAAGTCGTAGCGCCGGCGCTCACTCCAGCCAGTGCGTGATCGCCGCGACGGGCTCGCGCGGCGTGCGAAAGCTGTTCACCAGGGCCGACTCGTCGGCGTAGCCCATGGACATTCCGCATACCAGCATCTCGTCCGGGCCCGCGCCGATGTGGGGCAGGACGATCTTGCCGTAGTGGTTCCAGGCTGCCTGCGGGCAGGTGTGCAGGCCGCGCCCCCGGGCCGCCACCA
Source organism: Ramlibacter sp. (assembly GCA_028291885.1). GTDB lineage: Bacteria > Pseudomonadota > Gammaproteobacteria > Burkholderiales > Burkholderiaceae_C > Ramlibacter. The sequence continues at coordinate 847 of JAQGNJ010000252.1, forward strand.
TGATGTTCTGCAGGAACATGCCGTAGTCGACCAGCGAGCCGCGCTCCAGCACCCGGTCGAGGGTGAACATGAAGCCCACCGGGGCGTCGAAGAACCGGTAGTTGCGCTGGTGCTGCGCGTGCATCTTGTCCTTCTCGCCCTTTTCGATCCCGAGCAGGCCGTACAGGCTCCAGCCGTTCTCGCGGCGGCGGTCGATGTACGGGCTGACCCACTTGCGCGGGTAGTAGTCGTATTCCTCCCGGTATTCCTGCGCCAGCGCCGGATCGGCAAAGATCGCGTCGTGCGCCGCGCAGACCTTGTCGGACAGGCCCGTCAGGCTGGCGCCCTGCAGCACGTAGACCTTCCAGGGCTGGGTGTTGGTGCCGGACGGCGCGCGCCGGGCGACGTCGAGGATGGCCTCGATGGTTTCGCGCGGCACCGGCGTCGGCAGGAAGGCGCGCGCCGAGAAGCGGCTGGCGATGGCGGCGTCGACGCTGCCGGGGTCCGCGATCACGGTGCTGACTTGGGAAGGGGTCACTGCAATGCCTCCAGGACGGTTTTGAGTTGTGGCGAAAGCCCGGTGGGGCGCCGCTGCTGGCGGTCGACATAGACGTGGACGAAGTGGCCTTTCGCCGCCGTCATCGCCTCGCCCTGCACGAACAGCCCCACTTCGTAGCGCACGCTGGAGCGCCCGATCCGGGCGACCCGCAGCCCGGCTTCCACCGTCTGCGGAAACTGCACCGGGGCGAAGTAGTTGCACTGGGTTTCGACGACGAGGCCGATGGTCTCGCCGTGCCGGATGTCCAGCGCGCCGTTTTCGATCAGGTGGGCGTTGACGGCCGTGTCGAACCAGCTGTAGTACACGACGTTGTTGACGTGGCCGTACGCGTCGTTGTCCATCCAGCGGGTGGTGATGGTGCGAAATGCGCGGTAGGCGCTGCGCGGTTCGGGTTGGGGTTTGCTGTCTTGCGAGGCGGTCATCGCGGCTGATTCTGCCAGCGCTTCCAGTACTGCGCCGCGACCGAGAAGGTGTTGACCTGGACCTGCACCGTGTCCTCGATCCGCACGCCATAGCCGCCCGCCATCGCGAAGGCCAGCGGGACACGCTTGTTCAGAGCCCAGTCGAAGACGCGCCGGTCGCGCGCCTCCAGCCCGTCCCAGGTCAGCTTGAGGCGGCCGAGCCGGTCGCCTTCGTGCGGATCGGCGCCGGCAAGGTAGATCACCAGTCCCGGATCGAAGCGGCGCTCGAGTTCGGCCAGCGCGTGTTCCAGCGCCTGCAGGTAGTCGTCGTCGCGGCAGCCGTCGGGAAGGTCGACGTCGAGGTCGCTCGCCTCCTTGCGGAACGGGAAATTCTTCTGGCCGTGCAGCGACAGCGTGAAGACCGTCGGATCGCCCTGGAAGATGCGCGCCGTGCCGTTGCCCTGGTGGACGTCGAGATCGATGACCGCCACCTTCAGCTCGCGCGGCCCGCCGACGCGGCGGCCCCGTCCCCATTCGGCCTGCATCAGACGGGCCGCGACGGCCGCGTCGTTGAACACGCAGAACCCGCCGCCCTTGTCGGCATACGCATGGTGCGTGCCCCCGGCGATGTTGCCGGCCACGCCGTCGCGAAAAGCGGCCCTGCAGGCAGCGATCGTGGCGCCGACCGAGCGGCGCGCGCGCTCGGCCATGGCCTGGGTCCAGGGGAAGCCGATTTCGCGCATTACCGCAGGCGCGATCGAGCCGTCACCGATCGCCTTGATGTAGGCCGGGCTGTGCGCCAGCGCCAGTTCGCCGTCGCTGGCCGGCTCGGCCTGCTGCAGGCCGATCGCGGGCACCTCGAGCGCCAGCCGGTCCCTCAGCAGCTGGTACTTGGCCATCGGAAAGCGATGGCCCGGCGGCAGCGGCAGCACGAACTGCGTCGCGTAGAAAACATGCATCGGACGATTGTGTCCGCATGCGCGCGCAGCGGGTTTTAGAGCCGCGCTCCTAGAATGCTGCAACGCAACAAAAACCCCTTGCGCGAGCCGCCCGGTTCTCTATAATTCGTCCTATGCTGCACTGCAACATACGCAGGCCGACCGGGCCGGTTCAGGGCAGATGATCAACCTCACTACCAGGAGTATTCCATGCTGACCCCCGACCAACTCATCGCCGCCCAAAAAACTTCCGTCGAAACCTTCTTCGGCCTGACCACCAAGGCTTTCGAAGGCGTCGAAAAGCTTGTCGAGCTGAACGTCACGGCTTCCAAGGCCGCGCTGACCGAAGCCGCCGGCACGACCCAGGCTTTCCTGACCGTCAAGGACGCGCAAGAACTGCTGGCCCTGCAAGCCGCCCTGTTCCAGCCCCTGGCCGAGAAGACCGCCGCTTACAGCCGCCACCTGTATGACATCGCTTCGGGCACGACCGCCGAATTCGGCCGCGCTTTCGAATCGCAAGCCGCCGAAGCCCAGAAGAAGTTCCTGGCCGTCGTCGACAACGCCGCCAAGAACGCCCCGGCCGGCAGCGAAACCGCCGTCGCCGTCTTCAAGAGCGCCGTTGCCGCCGGCAACAACGCCCTGGAATCCGTGCAGAAGGCCGTCAAGCAGGCTTCCGACGTCGCCGAAGCCAACTTCAACGCGGTCGCCAACACGGCCGTGAACGCCACCAAGACCACCGCCAAGAAGCGTTAAGCGCCTCTTGAAAACGGGGAATCCTGCCTCCAGTTCTGCTGGAGCAGGAACTTCACCCCGGCGATAGAACCTCAACAGGTACTCTCCAACGGGAGTTCTTCAGGTTGTCTCCTCGGGTCCTTTCGACACCTCACGGTTCAGGGATCCCTTCAGCCCCAGTCGCAAGACTGGGGCTTTTTTATTGCGCCCGGCTTTTTGCCTCGACCGCGGCCCTGAGCTGCGGCAGCAGCCTGAGCATCGCGGCCCGGCCGGCCTCGATCGCCCGCTTGCGCGACGTGAAGTCGGCGCTGCCCACGCCGGCCAGCGCGGGACGCACGACGATGTCGGCGTCGCGCAGCTCGTAGCCGTTGATGCTCTTGCCCATGATCGCGAAGGTCTGCAGCAGGATCTGCAGCGGGTCCCCCGCCGGATTGCCCTCGGGTGCGCTGGAGATGTCGACCGCGATCACCAGCTCCGCGCCCATCTGCTTCGCATAACGCACAGGCACCGGCGAGACCAGGCCGCCGTCCACGTACTCCCGGCCCGAAATCCGGACCGGAAGAAACAGCGCCGGGACCGCGCTGGACGCCCGTACGGCGGCCCCGGTGTCGCCACGCTGGAACAGCACGCCCTGTCCGCTGTTCAAGTCCGTCGCGACGATGCCCAGCGGCAGCGCCATCGCCTCGATCAGCTTGTTGCCGACCTGCGCGTTGACGTAGCGGGCCAGTGCCTCGCCCCGCAACATGCCGCGGCTGAAAATCGGCAGGGTCCAGTCGGTGAACGCGGCCTCTTCCATTTCCAGCGCGACCTGCTGCAGTTGCGCGCCGCTGCGGCCGCTGGCATACAGGGCGGCAACCAGGCTGCCGGCCGAGGTGCCGGCCACGAGCTGCGGTTTCAGCCCCGCTTCTTCCAGCACCTGGATCACGCCGACATGGGCAAAGCCGCGGGCGGCGCCGCCGCCCAGCGCAAGGCCGATCTTCGGTGGCCGCTTCACGACCTGGGCCGGCGGCTCGACCGGCGCTGCCGGCGGCGGCGGCGTCGGGGCCGAAGCGCAGCCCGCCAGCAGCAAGGCCGCCGCCACCCACCAAAGCCTGCGGATTCCAGTGCGTTTTTTCGACATTCAAATGAGATTGATTCGCGTTTGTATTATGATCCACGGAGTCAATGGCAACCCAAGGATCACGACATGACCAAGAAAGCTCTGGGGCTCGCCGCCCTGTTGCTGGCCGCAGCCGGCGCCGCTTCCGCTCAGGAGCAGGTGCTCAATCTGTACTCCGCCCGCCACTATTCGACCGACGAGGCGCTCTACACCAACTTCACCAAGGCCACCGGCATCAAGATCAACCGCGTGGACGCGGACGATGCCGGCATTCTCGCCCGGCTGAAAGCCGAGGGCACGGCCTCGCCCGCCGACGTGATCCTGCTGGTCGACGCCGCGCGCCTCTACAAGGGCGAGGTCGAGGGCTTGTTCCAGCCGATCAAGTCCAAGGCGCTGGAAGACGCCATCCCCGCGCAGTACCGCGCCAAGGCAACGCCGGAGGGGACGCCGTGGTTCGGGTTCTCCACCCGCGCCCGCGTCGTCGTCTACGACAAGCTCAAGGTCAAGCGCGAGGACGTGGACACGTACGAGGAGCTGGCTGACCCGAAGAACAAGGGCAGGATCTGCATCCGCTCGGGCTCGCATCCCTACAACCTGTCGCTGTTCGGCGCGATCACCGAGCACATGGGCGAGCAGAAGGCCGAGGCCTGGCTCAAGGGCGTGGTCGCCAACCTCGCGCGCGACCCCAAGGGCGGCGACGCCGACCAGCTCAAGGCCGTGGCCTCGGGTGAGTGCCAGATCGCCGTCTCCAACACCTACTACATCGCGCGCATGATCCGCTCGAACAATCCCGACGAGCGGGCCGCGATGGAGCGCCTGGGCGTCGTGTTCCCCAACCAGGCGTCGTGGGGCACGCACGTCAACATCGCCGGCGGCGCCGTCGCCAGGAACGCCAAGCACCCGGCCAACGCCGTGAAGTTCCTCGAGTACCTCGCCGGCGCCGAAGCGCAGAACTACTTCGCCAACGGCAACAACGAGTGGCCGGTCGCGAACGGCGTCAAGGTCGCCAATCCGGCGCTGCAGGCCATGAGCGGCGGCAGCTTCAAGAGCGAGACCATCCCGATCACCGCGGTCGGCGCCAACCAGGTCAAGGTCCAGCAGATGCTCGACCGCGTCGGCTTCAAGTAAGCCTGGCCCACACGCAAAAAGCCCGCGCCGCGGGCTTTTTTCGTTCCGGCAAGTTGACGGGCCGCAGGTCCCGTCGAACGCGCCGAGTTATTGCGGCGCTCAGCGTCCGCGTAACCCATAATTTGCCGCTAAGTCAAACGCTCGCAAGGAAAATCGTCATGGAAATCAACGGCAAGGTATTCATCGTCACCGGCGGCGCTTCGGGCCTGGGTGAAGGCACGGCGCGCATGCTCGCCGCCAACGGCGGCAAGGTCGTGATCGCCGACATGCAGGCCGACAAGGGCGAAGCGATCGCCCGCGAGATCGGCGGCGCCTTCGTCAAGTGCGACGTCAGCCAGGAGGCCGACGGCCAGGCCGTCGTCGCCAAGGCCGTGTCCCTGGGCAAGCTGCTGGGCCTGGTGAACTGCGCCGGCATCGCGCCGGCGGAAAAGACCGTCGGCAAGAACGGTGCGCACAACCTCGGCGTGTTCACCAAGACCATCATGGTCAACCTGGTCGGCAGCTTCAACATGATCCGGCTCGCTGCCGAGGCCATGTGCAAGAACGAACCGGAGCCCACCGGTGAGCGCGGCTGCCTGATCTCCACGGCCTCGGTAGCGGCCTACGACGGCCAGATCGGCCAGG
>JAQGNJ010000264.1 GCA_028291885.1 Ramlibacter sp.
TGGATGGCGCTGGACCTGATCCGCGACGCCGACGGCGACGTCGTCGGCGTCACCGCGCTGGAGATGGAAACCGGCGACCTGCACGTCCTCGAGGCGCGCACCACGCTGCTGGCCACCGGCGGCGCCGGCCGCATCTTCGCCGCGTCGACCAACGCCTTCATCAACACCGGCGACGGAATGGGAATGGCGGCGCGCGCCGGCATCCCGCTGGAAGACATGGAGTTCTGGCAGTTCCACCCGACCGGCGTGGCCGGCGCCGGCGTGCTGCTGACCGAAGGCTGCCGCGGCGAAGGCGCGATCCTGCGCAACAGCGAAGGCGAGCGCTTCATGGAGCGCTATGCGCCGACCCTGAAGGACCTGGCGCCGCGCGACTTCGTCTCGCGCTCGATGGACCAGGAGATCAAGGAAGGCCGCGGCTGCGGGCCCAACAAGGACTACATCCTGCTGGACATGACGCACATCGGCGTCAAGGACATCATGAAGCGCCTGCCGTCGGTCTACGAGATCGGCGTCAACTTCGCCAACGTCGACATCACGCGCGAGCCGATCCCGGTCGTGCCGACCATCCACTACCAGATGGGCGGCATCCCGACCAACGTCCACGGCCAGGTCGTGACGCAGCAGGGCGACAACAACAACGCGGTCGTCAACGGCCTGTACGCGGTCGGCGAATGCTCCTGCGTCAGCGTCCACGGCGCCAACCGGCTGGGCACCAATTCGCTGCTGGACCTGCTGGTGTTCGGCCGCGCCGCCGGCAACCACATCGTCGAGTTCAACAACCGCAGCAAGGCGCACAAGCCCCTGCCGGCCGACGCGGCCGACCGTTCGCTCGAGCGCCTCAACCGCCTGGAAAGCGCGGCTTCGGGCGAATATGCGCAGGACGTCGCCAACGACATCCGCGCCTCGATGCAGCTGCACGCCGGCGTGTTCCGCACCCAGGCCAGCATGGACCAGGGCGTCACCAAGATCGCCGAGCTGCGCGGGCGGGTCGGCAGCATCGGCCTGAAGGACAAATCCAGGATCTTCAACACCGCGCGCATCGAAGCGCTGGAAGTCGAGAACCTGATCGAATGCGCCCAGGCGACCATCGTGTCGGCCGCGGCCCGCAAGGAATGCCGCGGCGCCCATACGGTGAGCGACTACGAGAAGCCGGCGGACGATCCGGTCTCGCCGCTGGGCCGCGACGACGCCAACTGGATGAAGCATTCGCTGTGGTTCAGCGAAGGCAACCGCCTGTCGTACAAGCCGGTCAACCTCAAGCCCCTCACCGTCGATTCGGTGCCTCCCAAGGTCCGGACCTTCTAAGAAAACACCATGCAAAAACGCACTTTCCAGATCTACCGCTACGACCCGGACAAGGACGCCAAACCCTACATGCAGACCATCGAGATCGAGCTCGACGGCCATGAACGCATGCTGCTGGACGCCTTGATGAAGCTCAAGGCGCAGGACCCGACGCTGTCTTTCCGCCGCTCCTGCCGCGAAGGCGTCTGCGGTTCGGACGCGATGAACATCAACGGCAAGAACGGCCTGGCCTGCCTGACGAACATGCTCACGCTCAAGGGCACGATCGTGCTCAAGCCCCTGCCGGGCCTGCCCGTGATCCGCGACCTGATCGTCGACATGACGCAGTTCTTCAAGCAGTACAACTCGATCAAGCCCTACCTGATCAACGACAACATCCCGCCGGAAAAGGAGCGCCTGCAGTCGCCCGAGGAGCGCGACGAGCTCAACGGCCTGTACGAGTGCATCCTGTGCGCGAGCTGCTCGACCAGCTGCCCCAGCTTCTGGTGGAACCCCGACAAGTTCGTCGGCCCGGCCGGCCTGCTGCAGGCCTATCGCTTCATCGCCGACAGCCGCGACGAAGGCACGGCCGAGCGGCTGGACAACCTCGAAGACCCGTACCGCCTGTTCCGCTGCCACACGATCATGAACTGCGTCGACGTCTGCCCCAAGGGGCTGAACCCGACGATGGCGATCGGCAAGATCAAGGAATTGATGGTGCGCCGGGCGGTCTAGTGCAAGAAGACCTCGACCAGCCCCTGGGGGAACGGGCGCTCTCCAAACTGAGGTGGCGCTGCCGCCGCGGACTGCTGGAAAACGACCTGCTGATCGAGCGCTTTTTCGAGCGGCACCAGCATCAGCTCACCGTGCGGCAGGGCCACGCCCTGCATCTGCTGATGGAGTTGCCGGACAATGACCTGCTGGACCTGCTGCTGCGGCGCACGGAACCGGCGGGCGAGATCAACAGGGACGACGTGAGACAGGTGATCGCGATGCTGCGGCCTGCGCCGGGCGCCAACCTGTCCGAGAATCGACAAGAGAACTGACCCAAGGAAATCCAATGAAACTCGCCGACAACAAAGCAACACTGTCGTTCAGCAACGGCAGCCCCAACGTCGAACTGCCGGTCTACCACGGCAGCGTCGGGCCGGACGTGATCGACATCCGCAAGCTCTATGCCCAGACCGGCATGTTCACCTACGACCCCGGCTTCATGTCGACTTCGGCCTGCCAGTCCGCGATCACCTACATCGACGGCGACAAGGGCGAACTGCTGTACCGCGGCTACCCGATCGAGCAGCTGGCCACGCAGTGCGACTTCATGGAGACCTGCCACCTGCTGCTGTACGGCGAGCTTCCCGACGCCGCCGGCAAGGCCAAGTTCAGCCGCACCGTGACCATGCACACGATGGTCAACGAGCAGATGCAGTTCTTCCTGCGCGGCTTCCGGCGCGACGCCCACCCGATGGCCATCATGACCGGCCTGGTCGGCGCGCTGTCGGCCTTCTATCACGACAGCACGGACATCAACAATCCGGAGCACCGCGAGATCTCCGCGATCCGCCTGATCGCCAAGATGCCGACGCTGGTGGCCATGGCCTACAAGTACAACACCGGCCAGCCCTACATCTACCCGAAGAACGACCTGTCGTACGCCGGCAACTTCCTGCACATGATGTTCGCCACGCCCTGCGAGGAGTACAAGGTCAATCCGGTGCTCGAGCGCGCGCTGGACCGCATCTTCATCCTGCACGCCGACCACGAGCAGAACGCTTCGACCTCGACGGTGCGGCTGTGCGGCTCGTCGGGCACCAATCCTTTCGCGGCCATCGCGGCCGGCGTGGCCTGCCTCTGGGGCCCGGCCCACGGCGGCGCCAACGAAGCGGCACTGAACATGCTGTACGACATCCAGCGCAACGGCGGCGTCGACAAGATCGGCGACTTCATCAAGCAGGTCAAGGACAAGAACTCCGGCATCAAGCTGATGGGCTTCGGCCACCGCGTGTACAAGAACTACGACCCGCGCGCCAAACTGATGCAGGAAACCTGCCGCGAGGTGCTCGGCGAGCTCGGCCTGGAAAACGACCCGCTCTTCAAGCTGGCCATGGCGCTGGAGAAGATCGCGTTGGAAGACGAGTACTTCGTCTCGCGCAAGCTCTACCCGAACGTGGACTTCTACTCCGGCATCGTGCAGCGCGCGATCGGCATCCCGGTCGGCCTGTTCACCGCGGTGTTCGCGCTGGCACGCACGGTCGGCTGGATCGCCCAGCTCAACGAGATGATCGGCGATCCGGAATACAAGATCGGCCGTCCGCGCCAGCTCTATGTCGGCGCCACCCGCCGCGACGTGCCGCCGCTGGCCACCCGCTAAGCCGCGGACCCCTCAGTCGACGCAAGGCCCGCTTCGGCGGGCTTTTTCGTTTCCGGCGCGCCAACAGCCTGTCCGGCAGGGTGGGCATCGCAGTTCGCGATGGCCGCCGGGACGCTCTTCAGGGAAAATAGCCTTCCTCATCGCCACCCGCGATGGCGAACACCACCCACCGTGCGCCCCTCCGACCGCTCCTTCGCCCGCCGCATCGACCTGACGTCGCTGCAGCTGTTCGTCGCCGTCTGCGAGCTCGGCTCGATCGGCAAGACCGCGGAACGCGAGTTCATCGCGGCGTCCGCCGTGAGCAAGCGCCTGTCGGACCTGGAAGCGACGCTGGAAACGCCGCTGCTGTACCGCCACACCCGCGGCGTCGACCTGACTCCCGCCGGCGAGAGCCTGCTGCACCACGCGCGCTCCGTGCTGTTCAGCCTGGAGAAGATGCAGGCGGAGCTGTCGGAATACGCCGACGGCGTGCGCGGCCATGTGCGCATCCACGCCAGCATCTCGGCGATCGTGCAGTTCCTGCCCGAAGACCTAGGCCACTTCGTCAAGGACCATCCACAGGTCAAGATCGACCTGGAGGAGCACCTGTCGACCGAGGTGATGCGGGCGGTGCAGGAGGGGACGGCCGACCTGGGCATCTGCAACACCGGTGTGCCCGGCCCCGGCCACGAGCTGCAGACCCTGCCCTACCGCGAGGACCAGCTGGTGCTGATCGTGCCGCGCGGCCACGCGCTCGCCCGCACCCGGGCCGTGCCCTTCGACGCGACGCTGGACTGCGACCACGTCGGCCTGCACTCCAACAGCTCGATCTACCTGGCGATGCGCGACGCCGCCGCCGCGGCCGGGCGCACGATCAAGCTGCGCATCCACGTCACCGGCCTGGACGCCATGTGCCGGATGATCCACAACGGCCTGGGCGTGGGCGTGATGCCGCGCCGCGCCTTCGAGCTGATGCACGGCGTCGGCGACCTGGAAAGCGTGCGGCTCACCGACGCCTGGGCGCGCCGCAGCATCAACCTGGTCGCGCGCGATTTCTCCACCCTCCCCGTCACCGCACGCCTGCTGGTCGACCACCTTACCGCGCAGGCCCAGGCGCCGCAGCTGGCGGCCGCCGCCTGAACCGAACCGAATCCAAGCCAAAGGAAAGCACCATGGGACGCACCCTGTACGACAAGATCTGGGACGAGCACGTCGTCCACACCGAGGAAGACGGCACGGCCGTCCTCTACATCGACCGCCACCTGGTGCAAGCAGTCACCAGCCCGCAGGCCTTCGAAGGCCTGCGCGAAACCGGGCGCAAGGTCTGGCGCGTCAGCTCCATCGTCGCGACCGCCGACCACAACACGCCGACGACGGGCTGGGAGCTGGGCTACGACGGCATCACGGACCCGATCAGCAAGGAACAGATCACGACGCTGGACAAGAACATGGCGGAGTTCGGCTCGGCCGCGTACTTCCCCTTCCTGTCCAAGCGCCAGGGCATCGTCCACGTGATCGGCCCCGAGCAGGGGGCGACCCTGCCCGGCATGACCGTGGTCTGCGGCGACTCGCACACCTCCACGCACGGCGCCTTCGGTGCGCTGGCGCACGGCATCGGCACCAGCGAGGTCGAGCACGTGATGGCGACGCAGACGCTGCTGGCCAAGAAGGCGAAGAACCTGCTGATCAAGGTCGAGGGCAAGGTCGCGCCCGGCGTGACCGCCAAGGACATCGTGCTGGCCATCATCGGCAGGATCGGCACCGCGGGCGGCACCGGCTACACGATCGAGTTCGCCGGATCGGCGATCCGCGCGCTGTCGATGGAAGGCCGGATGACGGTCTGCAACATGGCGATCGAAGCCGGCGCCCGCGCCGGGCTGGTCGCGGTCGACGAGAAGACCATTGAGTACGTCCGGGGCAAGCCGCTCGCGCCCACCGGCGTCGAATGGGACCAGGCCGTCGCCTACTGGAAGACGCTGCAGTCGGATCCGGATGCGAACTTCGACCGCGTCGTGGAGCTGAACGCGAGCGAGGTCGTGCCGCAAGTCACCTGGGGCACCTCGCCCGAAATGGTGCTGGGCATCGACGCCCGCGTGCCCGATCCCGACAAGGAAAAGGACGCAAGCAAGCGCGACGCGATCGAGCGGGCGCTCAAGTACATGGGCCTGCAACCGGGCAAGGCGCTGAACGACCTGTATGTCGACAAGGTGTTCATCGGTTCCTGCACCAACAGCCGCATCGAGGACATGCGCGAAGCCGCGGCCGTGGTGAAGAAGCTGGGCCAGAAGGTCGCCAAGAGCGTCAAGCTCGCGATGGTCGTCCCGGGCTCCGGCCTGGTGAAGGACCAGGCCGAGCGCGAAGGCCTGCACGAGATCTTCAAGGCGGCAGGATTCGAGTGGCGCGAGCCCGGCTGCTCGATGTGCCTGGCGATGAACGCCGACCGGCTGGAGCCGGGCGAGCGCTGCGCATCGACGAGCAACCGCAACTTCGAGGGTCGGCAAGGCGCGGGTGGCCGCACCCACCTGGTCAGCCCCGCCATGGCCGCCGCCGCCGCCGTCCACGGCCACTTCGTCGACATCCGGCAATTCGCTTGATCCGGCGTCTGCCGCGCCTTCAGGAGTTCACATGCAGAAATTCAATGTACACAAGGGTCTCGTCGCGCCGATGGACCGCGAGAACGTCGACACCGACGCGATCATCCCCAAACAGTTCCTCAAGTCGATCCGCAAGACCGGCTTCGGCCCCAACCTGTTCGACGAGTGGCGCTACCTGGACCACGGCGAGCCGGGGCAGGACCCGGCCAGCCGCAAGCCCAACCCGGACTTCGTTCTGAACCAGCCGCGCTACCAGGGCTCCTCCATCCTGCTGGCGCGCAAGAACTTCGGCTGCGGCTCCTCGCGCGAGCACGCGCCCTGGGCGCTGGACCAGTACGGCTTTCGCAGCGTGATCGCACCGAGCTTCGCCGACATCTTCTTCAACAACTGCTTCAAGAACGGCCTGCTGCCGATCGTGCTGCCGGAGCAGACCGTCGCCAAGCTGTTCGACGAGGTCCATGCCTTCCCCGGCTACCAGCTCACGATCGACCTGGAGCGCCAGGTGATCGTCAAGCCGCAGGGCGAGGAGATCCCGTTCGAGGTCCAGGCGTTCCGCAAGTACTGCCTGATCAACGGCTTCGACGACATCGGCCTGACGCTGCTCAAGCAGGACAAGATCAAGGCTTTCGAAGCCAAGCGCCTGGCCGAGAAGCCCTGGCTGGCCCACACCCTGGTTCGTTGATTGACTGGAAAACAGACTATGAAGATCGCAGTTCTGCCGGGCGACGGCATCGGCACCGAAATCGTGGCGCAAGCCGTCAAGGTCCTGGAGGTGCTGGACCTGAAGTTCGAGATGGAAACCGCCCTGGTCGGCGGCGCCGCCTATGAGAAGCACGGCCACCCGCTGCCGGAATCGACGCTCAATCTGGCCAGGCAAGCGGACGCCATCCTGTTCGGCGCCGTCGGCGACTGGAAGTACGACAAGCTGGACCGGCCGCTGCGTCCCGAGCAGGCGATCCTGGGCCTGCGCAAGAACCTGGGCCTGTTCGCCAACTTCCGTCCGGCCATCTGCTACGAGGAACTGGTCGGCGCTTCCAGCCTCAAGCCCGAACTGGTCGCGGGACTGGACATCCTGATCATCCGCGAGCTGACCGGCGACATCTACTTCGGCCAGCCGCGCGGCCGCCGTGTCTCGCCCGACGGCCATTTCCCCGGCGCCGAGGAAGCCTTCGACACCATGCGCTACACGCGCCCGGAGATCGAGCGCATCGGCCACGTCGCCTTCCAGGCGGCGCGCAAGCGCGGCAAGCGCGTCACCAGCGTCGACAAGGCCAACGTGCTGGAAACCTTCCAGCTGTGGAAGGACGTGATGACGGAGGTCGGCAAGGAATACCCCGACGTCGCCCTGGACCACATGTACGTGGACAACGCCGCGATGCAGCTGGTGAAGGCGCCCAAGAAGTTCGACGTGGTGGTGACGGGCAACATGTTCGGCGACATCCTTTCGGACGCCGCCGCCATGCTCACGGGCTCGATCGGCATGCTGCCCTCGGCCAGCCTGAACTCGGGCAACCAGGGCCTGTACGAGCCCAGCCACGGCAGCGCGCCGGACATCGCCGGCAAGGGCGTGGCGAATCCTTTGGCTACAATATTGTCTGCCGCCATGATGCTCCGCTTCTCCCTCAACCAGCCCCAGGCCGCCGACCGGATCGAGTCGGCCGTGAAGGACGTGCTGGCTTCGGGATTGCGCACCCCGGACATCTGGTCGGAAGGCACGAAGAAGATCGGCACCAGCCAAATGGGCGATGCCGTCGTGGCCGCGATTACGAAAAAGACCACCAAGGGCTAGGAAGCTCCGGTTCGTCGCGCGCCCCTCCCGGCCGACGAGCCGGGAGCAAAAGTTTGAATCAACTTTTGAGCAAGGGCATGAAATGAAACTCTCGAACGGACAAAAGCCGCTGGTCGGCCTGGTCGGCTGGCGCGGCATGGTGGGCTCCGTCCTGT
>JAQGNJ010000292.1 GCA_028291885.1 Ramlibacter sp.
CCCCGCCCGCGGCCCCAGGGGCAGTGCCGGCCCGTGATTCCGTCGCCAACAGCAACAGCGTGTTCTCCGCGTCGAAGCTGATCGCCATCGACGTCGACGAGTTCGCCCACGACCCCGAGCTGGAGGAAGCGTCGATCCGCTTCGCCAACGGCGATGACGCGGGCGCCGAGGCCGGGCTGCTGGAGGTGCTCTCGCCGACCGGCCAGCGGATCAACCACGACGAAACCTGGCTGACGCTGTTCGACCTGTACCGCGCGTCGGGCCAGCTCGATCGCTACGAGCAGGCGGCGATCGACTTCGCCAGCCGCTTCGCGCGTTCGGCGCCGCAGTGGGTGTCGTTGCCCGATGCGGTGACCCGCATGCAGGCGCCGCCCCCGTCGGCGATGCCGCGTTCGCACCAGATCGCCGACTGGACCTCGCCGGCCTTGTTCGGCACCCAGACGCTGGCCGCGCTGAACGCCGCGCTGGCCAAGGCGCCGCAGCCCTGGCGCCTGAACTGGAACAAGCTCAACACGATCGACGAAGCCGCGCTCGAAGGCCTGGGCCGGCTGTTCACGCAGTGGGCCTCGCAACCGGTGCAGATCCGCTTCATCGGCGGCGACAACCTGGAGAACGTGCTGCGCAACGCGACGCCGTCCGGCGACAAGGCGGCGAACCCGGCCGCATGGCGGCTGCGCATGGAGATGCTGCGGGTCACGCACCGGCCCGACGAGTTCGAGCTGGTGGCGCTGGACTATTGCGTCACCTACGAGGTGTCGCCGCCGTCGTGGGAAAGCGCGCGCACCGAGTACAAGCCGCTGCAGAACGACGGCAGCTACATCTCCGGCCACACCATCGTCGGCGATGCCTTCCACGACTCGATGGCGACGGGCATGATGACCATCGTCGGCGACAGCCAGATCCCGCAGATCTCCAACATCTCGACGGTCGAGCTTGCCGGCCAGATCCTGGGCGACGCCACCGAGGCGCTCGCCATCCTGGATGCCAAGCTGGCCGGCGCCGACATCATGATCATCGCCTGCGACCGGCTGATCCGCATCGATTTCTCCGCCGCCGGCACGCTGTTGAACTGGGTGTCCCAGCGCCAGGCCGAGGGACGGCAGGTGCAGTTCGTCCACGTGCACCGGCTGGTCGCCGCGTTCTTCAACGTGATCGGCATCAGCGAGCACGCGCGGGTCATCGCCCGCACCGACTGAAGCCCGTCACCGGTTCGCGGGTGGGTCGCGGCTGCGCCTTGTATTCGGCGCAAGCGCCCCCAACCTGCTGGCGATGGAATCATTTCACGGAACGACCATCGTCAGCGTGCGCCGCAAGGATGCGGATGGTCAATGGCAAGTCGCCATCGGCGGCGACGGCCAGGTCACCCTCGGCAACATCGTCGTCAAGGGCTCGGCCCGCAAGGTGCGCAAGCTCTACCACGACAAGGTGCTGGCCGGCTTCGCCGGCGCCACGGCCGACGCCTTCACGCTCTTCGAGCGCTTCGAGGCCAAGCTGGAGAAGCACCAGGGCCAGCTGGTCCGCGCCGCGATCGAGCTGACCAAGGACTGGCGCACCGACCGCGTGCTGCGCAAGCTCGAAGCCATGCTGGCGGTCGCCGACAAGGAAGCCTCGCTCATCATCACCGGCAACGGCGACGTGCTCGAACCCGAGCACGGCATCATCGCGATCGGCTCCGGCGGCGCCTACGCGCAGGCCGCCGCCAAGGCGATGCTCGATAACACCCAGCTGGACGCCCGCGACATCGTCAAGAAGTCCCTCGAGATCGCCGGCGAGCTGTGCATCTACACCAACATGAACCACACCGTCGAAACTCTTTAACGCGGACAGCCGGACGCAGAAGGCGCAGAAGCAACGCAGAAAGCGCAAAAACGAAAATCAAAATTGGGTCTGGGATTTTTCTGCGACTTCTGCGGCTTCTGCGTCCTTGTCCCCGACCCCGACCCCGACCCCGAATTTATGTCCTCAATGACCCCCCAGGAAATCGTTTCCGAGCTTGACCGGCACATCGTGGGCCAGGCCGATGCAAAGCGTGCCGTGGCGATCGCGCTGCGCAACCGGTGGCGGCGCCAGCAGGTCGACGAGAAGCTGCGCGGCGAGATCACGCCCAAGAACATCCTCATGATCGGCCCGACCGGCGTCGGCAAGACCGAGATCGCAAGACGCCTGGCGCGGCTGGCGGACGCACCCTTCATCAAGGTGGAGGCAACCAAGTTCACCGAGGTCGGCTACGTCGGCAAGGACGTGGATTCGATCGTGCGCGACCTGGCCGAGATGGCCGTCAAGCAGACCCGGGTCGCCGAGATGCGCAAGGTCCGCACCCGGGCCGAGGACGCGGCCGAAGAGCGCATCCTCGACGTGTTGATCCCGGTTGCGCGGGGGAGCGAGCCGGCGCCCGAGGGCACGGCGCGCCAGGCGTTCCGCAAGAAGCTGCGCGAAGGCGAACTCGATTCCCGCGACATCGAGATCGAGCTGAACGAGCCGCGCCCGCAGCTGGAGATCATGGGTCCGGCCGGCATGGACGAAATGACCGAGCAGTTGCGCGGCATGTTCAGCCAGATCGGCGGCGCCAAGCGCAAGACCCGCAAGCTGCGGATCGGCGAGGCCATGAAGCTGCTGGTCGAGGAGGAGGCGGGCAAGCTGGTCAACGAGGACGAGATCCGGACCCAGGCGATCCAGAACGCGGAGCAGAACGGCATCGTCTTCATCGACGAGATCGACAAGGTCACCTCGCGCAGCGAGGGCGGCTCCGGCGGCGCGGAAGTGTCGCGCCAGGGCGTGCAGCGCGACCTGCTGCCGCTGGTGGAAGGCACGACCGTCTCGACCAAGTACGGCCCGATCCGCACCGATCACATCCTGTTCATCGCCAGCGGCGCATTCCACCTGAGCAAACCCAGCGACCTGATCCCGGAGCTGCAGGGCCGCTTCCCGATCCGGGTGGAACTCGGGTCGCTTTCGGTGCAGGATTTCGAGGCCATCCTGACGCAGACCCATGCGTCGCTGGTCAAGCAATACCAGGCGCTGCTGCAGACCGAGGGCGTGACGCTGGTGTTCACGCCCGAAGGCATCACCCGGCTGGCCCACATCGCGTACGAGGTGAACGAGCGCACCGAGAACATCGGCGCCCGGCGCCTGTCGACGGTGATGGAGCGGCTGCTGGACGAGGTGAGCTTCGACGCGACCCGGCTCGAAGGCCAGACGGTGACGGTCGATGCCGCCTACGTCGACATGCGCCTGAAGGAACTCAGCAGGAATGAGGACCTTTCGCGCTACATCCTTTAACAAGACGCCTCAGCTTGAGGTTTCACTTTGACAGGATCAGCTAAGTCCTTCATCTAGAACGGTTTTCTGCTGCACCGAGCGTTTAGAACGCGTTCTAAGTCCTTGATTTCATTGAAAATTTCACGGCGACGCAGTGTTGCCAAAGTGGAGTTTCCTGCTACAGTGGAAAAAAGTGCAATTAAGTGGTGATCCGTGCCTTCGCACCCCACTCCTGCGCTTTTTCCGTAGCAAGGGCTCACACAGTGTTTCAAGGGGCGTCGTCTCTCAGTCTCGATGCGAAGGGTCGGCTTTCCGTGCCGACCCGGCATCGTGACGTGCTGAGCGCGACCGCCGCCAACCAGCTCACCATCACCAAGCATCCGCACGGCTGCCTCATGATTTTCCCGCGGCCGGAGTGGGAAAAATTCAGCGCCCGTATCGCGGCGTTACCCATGGATGCGCAGTGGTGGAAGAGAATCTTTCTGGGCAACGCCATGGACGTGGAACTCGATGGCACCGGGCGCGTGCTGGTCTCGCCCGAACTGCGCGCCGCTTCCGGCATCGAGAAGGAAACCATGCTGCTGGGCATGGGCAACCACTTCGAGCTCTGGGACAAGGCGACGTACGAGGCCAAGGAGGCCGAAGCGATGCGCGGGGACATGCCGGATGTCTTCAAGGACTTCTCTTTTTGAAGGCAGGCGGTGGAAAGCACATGGCAACACACCACCGTCCTGTTGCAAGAAGCAGTCGAAGCACTTCTCACCAGGACAGACGCCACGTACGTGGATGCGACCTTCGGCCGCGGCGGCCACTCGCGCCTGCTGCTGTCCAGGCTGGGCCCGCAGGGCCGGCTGATCGCATTCGACAAGGACCCGGACGCGATCGCCGAGGCGGCGCGCATCGACGATCCGCGCTTCTCGATCCGCCACGAGGGCTTCCGCCACATCGGCGAGCTGCCTGCGCGATCGGCCGCCGGCGTGCTGCTGGACCTGGGCGTGAGCTCGCCGCAGATCGACAACCCGGCGCGGGGCTTTTCTTTTCGCAACGACGGGCCGCTGGACATGCGCATGGACACGACCCGCGGCGAGAGCGTGGCCGAGTGGCTGGCCGGCGCGGACGTGGAGCAGATCGCCGAGGTCATCCGTGACTATGGCGAAGAGCGCTTCGCGGTGCAGATCGCCAGGGCGATCGTGGCTCGCCGCGAGGACAAGGGTCCGCTCGCAACCACGTCGCAGCTGGCCCAGCTCGTGGCCGGAGTGGTCCGCACCCGCGAGGCGGGCCAGGATCCCGCAACCCGCACCTTCCAGGCCTTGCGCATCTTCATCAACGCCGAACTCCAGGAGCTGCAGCAGGCGCTCGAGGCGAGCCTTGACGTGCTCGAGGCGGGAGGGCGGCTCGTGGTGATCAGCTTCCATTCGCTGGAAGACAGGATCGTCAAGCAGTTCGTCGCGAAGCATTCGCGCGAGGTGTTCGATCGCCGCGCGCCCTTTGCCGCGCCCAAGGAGATGAAGCTCAGGGCGCTGGAGCGGATCAAGCCGTCCGAAGCCGAAGTGAAAGCCAATCCGCGCTCGCGCAGCGCGATCATGCGCGTGGCCGAACGGACGGAGGTCGCATGAGCGCAGCGCAGAACCGCTTCAAGCAAGCTCAAGCCCCCTCGGGGGGCAGCGCCGCGGCCTTGGCCGCAAGCGTGGGGGCCATATGACCCGGCTCAATCTCGTCCTGCTGGTCGCGGTGCTGGCGAGCGCGCTGTACCTGGTGCACACGCAGTACGAATCGCGCCGGCTCGTCACCGCGCTGGACAAGGTCGGCGGCGAAGCCCGCAAGCTCGAGACCGAGAACGAGCGGCTGCAGGTGGAAAAGCGCGCGCAAGCGACGCCGCTGCGGGTGGAAAAGATCGCCAAGGAGCAGCTGCAGATGCGCGTTGCGTCGCCGGCGATCACGCAGTATGTGTCGCTCAAGTCGGCGAATGCCGCTTCGGCGGGAGTCTCCCAATGACCCGCAGCGTCGCCTACACGTCCTCGCCGCTGCTGGCGAGCAAGACGCCGGTCTGGCGCAGCAAGCTGATCGTCGCCGGCATCGCGCTCGGCTTCCTGGGACTGGCCGGCCGCGCCGCCTGGGTCCAGGTGTTCGGCAACGACTTCTTCCAGAGGCAGGGCGAAGTGCGCTTCGGCCGCACGCTGGAACTGCCGGCCAATCGCGGCCGGATCCTGGACCGCAACGGCCTGCTGCTCGCCACCAGCGTTCCCGCGCCCAGCATCTGGGCCATCCCGGAGGACGTGGAGCGCGACAAGGCCAAGCTGCAGCAACTCGCCAAGCTGCTCGAGATGCCGCTGGCGGACCTGAACAAGAAGCTGGAGAACGAGGACAAGACCTTCGTCTGGGTCAAGCGCCAGGTGGACGAGAGCGCCGCCAAGGAAATCGCGGCGCTGAACCTCAGGGGCATCCACCAGCGCATGGAATACCGGCGCCAGTATCCGGAAGGCGAGGCCGCGGCGCACGTCGTCGGCTTCACGAACGTCGAGGACAAGGGCCAGGAAGGCATGGAGCTGGCGTTCGAGAAGGATCTGGCCGGACGCGCCGGCTCGCGCCGCGTCATCAAGGACCGCCTGGGCCGCGTCGTCGAGGACGTGGGCGAGCAGTCGCCGCCGGTCGATGGCCGCGACCTGCAGCTGTCCGTGGACAGCAAGGTGCAGTTCTTCGCCTACCAGAAGCTGCGCGACGCCGTGCTGGAAAACAAGGCCAGGGCCGGCAGCGTCGTGGTGCTCGACGCCCACACGGGCGAGGTGCTGGCGCTGGCCAACTACCCCAGCTATTCGCCCGGCAAGCGGCAGAACCTCACCGGCGAGCAGCTGCGCAACCGCGCGCTCACCGACGTGTTCGAGCCGGGCTCGACGATGAAGCCGTTCACCATCGGCCTGGCGATGGAGACGGGCCGCGTCACGCCGCAGACGGCGATCCAGACCGCGCCCGGCTACGTCGTGATCGGCGGAGCCAGGATCTCCGATTCGCACGCGCACGGCATCCTGACCGTGCAGCAGGTGATCCAGAAGTCCAGCAACATCGGCACGCTCAAGATCGCGCTGCAGATGCAGCCGCGCGAGATGTGGGAGCTGTTCTCCGGCGCCGGTTTCGGCCAGAAGCCGCAGATCACCTTCCCGGGCGCCGTGAGCGGCCGGCTGCGCCCATACAAGACCTGGAAGCCGGTGGAGCAGGCGACGATGTCGTACGGCTACGGCCTGTCCGCGTCGCTGTTCCAGATGGCGCGCTCCTACACCGTGTTCGCCAACGACGGCCTGATCATTCCCGCCACGCTCCTCAAGAGCGACGACCGGCCCGTCGGCACGCGCGTGTTCTCCGAAAAGACGGCCGCCGAGATCCGCACCATGCTGCAGATGGCGGCCGGGCCGGGCGGCACAGCGCCCAAGGCGCAGACGCTGGGCTATTCGGTCGGCGGCAAGTCCGGCACCGCGCACAAGCAGATCGGCAAGAGCTACGCCAGCAACAAGTACCGCTCCTGGTTCGTCGGCCTGGCGCCGATCGACAAGCCGCGCATCATCGTCGCCGTGATGGTGGACGAGCCCAGCGCCGGCAAGTATTTCGGCGGCGACGTCGCCGCCCCGGTGTTCAGCGCCACGGTGCAGCAGACGCTGCGCATGATGGGCGTGCAGCCGGACATGAACGTCAAGCCGCAGATCGTGGTGAACGCGGTGGAGGAGTCGTTCTGATGCAGCAACTGCACAGTCCCGACGAAGCCGCGCAGTGGTTGCGCGCCCGGGTCAAGGGCGAGCTGCACAGCGACAGCCGCCGCATCCATCCAGGCGACGGCTTCATCGCCTGGCCGGGAGCCGCGACCGACGGACGCCGCCACGTTCCTTCCGCGCTCTCGCTCGGCGCGGTCGCCTGCCTGGTGGAGCGGGCCGGCGTCGACCAGTTCGCCTTCAACGCGCCGGCGATCGCCAGCTATGCGGACCTGAAGAGCGCGACGGGCCCGATCGCGGCCGCGTATTACGACCATCCGACGGCGCAGCTCCAGGTGCTCGCCGTCACCGGCACCAATGGCAAGACCTCCACCGCCTGGTGGCTGGCGCAAGCGCTCTCCAGCCTGAAGCAGCCGGTCCCCTGCGGGCTGGTCGGCACCCTGGGCGTCGGGCGCCCGCCGGATGTCGAATCCACCGGCCTCACGACGCCCGACCCGGTGCTGCTGCAGCGGCAGTTCCGCCGCTTCGTCGACGACGGCCTGAAGGCCTGCGCCATCGAGGCGTCCTCGGTCGGCATCGTCGAACGGCGGCTGGACGGCACGCGGGTGCGGGTGGCGATCTTCACCAACTTCACGCAGGACCATCTGGATTACCACGGCAGCATGCAAGCGTACTGGGATGCGAAGGCGCAGCTGTTCCGCTGGCCCGGCCTGCAATGCGCGGTGGTCAACATCGACGACGAACGCGGCACCGAGCTGGCGCAATCGCTCGAAGACACACCGCTAGCCGTGTGGACCTTCTCCTGCGAGCGGCCCGCCCGGCTGCAGGCGCAGGAGATCGGCTACGGCGGGCAGGGCCTGCGCTTCAGCGTCGTCGAAGGCGCCGAGCGCCACGTGCTGGAGACGCAGCTGATCGGCCAGTACAACGTGTCCAACCTGCTTGGGGTGCTGGGCGCGATGCGCGCCATTGGCGTTCCGCTCGCCGACGCGGTCGCGGCCTGCGGGCACCTGCTGCCGGTCCCCGGCCGCATGGAGCGCCTGCAGCGCACGGGCCAGCCGCTCGTCGCCGTGGACTACGCCCACACGCCCGACGCGCTGGACAAGGGCTTGCAGGCGCTGCGCCCGCTGGCGACCCGGCGCGGCGGCAAGCTGTGGTGCGTGTTCGGCTGCGGCGGCGACCGTGACCCGACCAAGCGTCCGCTGATGGCCGCGGTGGCGCAGAAGAATGCCGACCGGGTCGTGGTGACCAGCGACAACCCGCGCAGCGAAAAGCCCGAGGCGATCATCAGCCAGGTGTTGCTGGGCCTGTCGCATGCCGAGAGCGTGGAAGTTCAGGCCGATCGCGCCCGCGCCATCGCCGAAACGGTGGCCGGCGCCGCCCCGCAGGACGTGATCCTGGTCGCCGGCAAGGGCCACGAGGACTACCAGGAGATCGCGGGCGCCAGGCACCCGTTCTCCGACCAGGCGCATGCATTGGCAGCCATCCAGCAATACGCGAAGCGCACATCTCACCCTCTCCCGCATCCGGGAGAGGGCCGGGGTGAGGGCGAAAGCCAGAAGACATGAGCACCATGTTCCACCTGCAGCAAGCCGCGCCCTGGGTGCGGGGAAAGCTGGTCGGCGATGGCAGCACGGCAATCCGGCGCGTGAACACCGACACGCGCACGCTGCAGGCGGGTGACCTGTTCGTCGCCCTGAAGGGCGAACGCTTCGACGCCAACGATTTCATCGCAGACGCGCAGGCCAGGGGCGCAGCCGCCGCGATCGCGCATGTGGGCCGCCTTCCAGCCGGCATGTCGGGGATCGAAGTGGCTGACGGCAAGCTGGCGCTCGGCGCGCTGGCCCGGAACTGGCGCCAGCAGTATTCGCTGCCGCTGATCGCGGTCACGGGCAGCAACGGCAAGACCACGGTGACCCAGATGATCGCGTCCATCCTGCGCGCCTGGCAGCCCGATGCGTATCTCGCCACGCAAGGCAACCTGAACAACGACATCGGCCTGCCGCTGACGCTGCTGCGCCTGCGCGCCGAGCACAAGGTCGGCGTGATCGAGCTGGGGATGAACCATCCCGGCGAAATCGCCTACCTGGCGCGGATCGCCGTGCCCACCGTCGCGCTGGTGAACAACGCCCAGCGCGAGCACCAGGAATTCATGGCCACCGTGGAAGCGGTGGCACGGGAGAACGGCAGCGTGTTCGCCTCGGTGGCGCCGGACGGCACTTGCGTCTTCCCGGCCGGCGACGCGTTCACGCCGTTGTGGCGCGAACTCGCCGGCGGCCGCAAGTGCATCACCTTCGGTGAGAGGGATGCGGAGGTTCACGTGGACAGCGCCGAATGGCACCACGGGCATTGGCAGGTGCGGGCGCAGACGCCCGCCGGCGCCATCGCTATCCAATTGCAGATCGCCGGCCGCCACAACGTGCGCAATGCCCTGGCCGCGGCCGCCTGCGCGCTGGCCGCCGGCGTGCCGCTCGAGGCGGTGACCCGCGGGCTGGAAGCGTTCGAGCCGGTCAAGGGCCGCTCGCGGGCGCTGGGCGTGGAGCTCGGCGGCC
>JAQGNJ010000008.1 GCA_028291885.1 Ramlibacter sp.
TACCGCTTGCGGCTGGACGGTGGCGAGGCTTTCCCCGACCCGGCCTCGCGCTTCCAGCCCGGGGGACCGCACGGACCGTCCGAGGTCGTCGATCCCGCTGCCTTCGCGTGGACCGACCACGGCTGGCCCGGCGTGCAGCGCAAGGGCCAGGTGCTGTATGAACTGCATGTCGGCACCTTCACGCCGCAAGGCACCTATGCGGCGGCGCAGGAGCACCTGCCGTTCCTGAAGGACCTGGGTGTCACCATCATCGAGCTGATGCCGGTGAACGAGTTCAACGGGCCCTTCGGCTGGGGCTACGACGGCGTCGACCTGTTCGCGCCGACCCGGCTCTACGGCCGGCCCGACGACCTGCGCACCCTGGTCGACCGGGCGCATGCGACGGGGCTGGGCGTGATCCTGGACGTCGTCTACAACCACTTCGGGCCCAGCGGCAATTACCTCGCGCATTTTTCGCGGGACTACGTGACGGACCGCTACGTCGGGGAGTGGGGTGAGCCGGTCAATTTCGACGGCGAGGGCTGCGCCGCGGTGCGCGAGTTCGTCATCGCCAACGCCGGCTACTGGATCGACGAGTTCCATCTCGACGGACTGCGGCTGGACGCGATCCAGTCGATCCACGACGCCAGCGAAAAGCACGTCGTGACCGAGATCGTGGAGCGGGCCCGTGCGGCCGCCGGCACCCGGTCGATCTATCTGAGCGGCGAAAACGAGCCGCAGCGGGCCTCGCTCGTGCGCTCCGCGGCGCAAGGCGGCTGCGAGCTCGATGCGCTGTGGAACGACGACCTGCACCACAGCTTGACGGCGGCCGCCACCGGCCTGAGCGACGCCTATTACTCGGAGACCCGCGGTACGCCGCAGGAACTGATCTCCGGGATCAAGTGGGGGTACCTGTACCAGGGCCAGTACTACGCCTGGCAGAACAAGCGCCGCGGCTCGCCGGCGCTGGACCTGCCGGCCCAGGTCTTCATCAACTTCGTGCAGAACCACGACCAGGTCGCGAACAGCGCCCGTGGCAAGCGCTTGCACCAGGCGACCTCTCCGGGCCGGCTGCGTGCGCTCACGGCGCTGCTGCTGCTTGCGCCGGGGACGCCGCTGCTGTTCCAGGGCCAGGAATTCGCCGCCTCCGCGCCGTTCGTGTATTTCGCGCGGCACGAGGACGATCTGACCGGGCTGGTTCGCGAGGGCCGCGGCGAGTTCCTCGCGCAGTTTCCGAACATCGGCAGCCCGCGGGGCCGCGCGCTGCTGGCCGATCCGGGCGACGCATCCAGCTTCGAACAATGCAAGCTCGACCACGGCGAGCGCGAAACCAATACGCACGTCGTCCGGCTGCACCGCGACCTGCTGCGGCTGCGGCGCGAGGACCCGGTGTTCGCCGCGCAGGACGCGAGCCGGCTGCACGGCGCGGTGCTGGGGCCGGAGGCCTTCCTGCTGCGCTACCTGGGGGACGCCGGCGACGACCGCCTGCTGGTCGTCAACCTGGGCGCCAGCCTGCCGCTGCTGCCCGCGCCCGAGCCGCTGCTCGCGCCGCCGCAGGGCAAGCGCTGGCGGCTGCTCTGGAACAGCGAGGACCCGGAGTACGGCGGCGACGGCATGGCCGAACCCGACACCGAAACCTCATGGCGCCTGCCGCCGCACGCGCTGGCGGTGCTGGCGCCGTCCGACTGGAAGGAGCAGGCCGAATGAACCAAGCCATCCTCAACACCATGCCCTGGCCGCAGGCCGAAGTCCCGCCGGAGCGGCTGCTGACGCGCGAATGGCTGGTGACCAACGGCCTGGGCGGCTACGCCTCGGGGTCGGTGGCCGGCACCAGCACGCGCCGCTATCACGGGCTGCTGGTCGCGGCCCTGCCGTCGCCGCTGGGCCGCATGGTCATGTTCAACCACCTTGCCGAATTCCTGCAGTTGCCCGACGGCCGCCAGGTTCGGCTGGCCGGCGAGGAATCGGCGCCTGCCGGCGGCGAATTCCCGGAGATCCTCACGGAGTTCCGGCTCGAGTGGGGGCTGCCGGTGTGGCGCTACCAGCTCGGGGCCGCGGTGCTGGAAAAGCGGGTCGTGCTGCCGTACCGGCAGAACACCGTGCACGTGAGCTACCGCCTGCTGCAGGGCGAAGCGCCGCTGGTGCTGGTGCTGCGGCCGCGGCTGAATTTCCGGCCGCACGAGGCGCCGGTGTCGACGCCGCTGGAAGGCGGCTACGAACTGAAGGCGGTGGGCGGCCGCTACGAGCTGCGCTCGCTCAGGCACGAGGAGCTTCCGCCGTTGCGCCTTTTGCTGCAGGGCCACCCGTCGGAACTGGTGCTCGATGGCGGCGCCGCAACCGAATTCTTCTATCGCGTCGAAGCCGGGCGTGGCTACGACGATCGCGGGCCGGTCTGGTCGCCGGGGCGTTTGCGCATCGTGCTGGCGCCGGGCGAGGAGTGCGCGCTCACCGCGTCCACCGAAGCCTGGGAGACGCTGCTGGCGATGACGCCGCAGCAGGTGCTGCAGGCCGAGGTCGGACGGCGCGAGCGCGTGCTGGAGCAGGCGCATCCGGCGGCGCGCAGCGGCGTCGCGGCGCAGCTGGTGCTGGCGGCCGACCAGTTCATCATCCTGCCGTTCAGCCGGCAGGCCGACGCTGCGCGCGCCGAGGCGGAAGGCGACCAGGCGCGCACCGTGATCGCCGGCTACCACTGGTTCACCGACTGGGGCCGCGACACCATGATCAGCCTCGAGGGCCTGACCCTGGCGACCGGCCGCCACGCGGAAGCGGGCTACATCCTGCGCACCTTCCAGCATTACGTGAAGGACGGCCTGATCCCCAACATGTTCCCCGAGGGCAGGAGCGAGGGGCTGTACCACACGGCCGACGCGACGCTCTGGTTCTTCCACGCGATCGACCGCTACGTGAGCGTCACCGGCGACCGCGCGACGCTGCGGCACGCGCTGCCGGTGCTGCAGGAGATCGTCGGGCATCACGTGCGCGGCACGCGCTTCGGCATCGGCGTGGACCCGGCCGACGGCCTGCTGCGCCAGGGCGCGGAGGGCTACCAGCTGACCTGGATGGACGCCAAGGTCGACGGTTGGGTGGTGACGCCGCGCCGCGGCAAGGCGGTCGAGATCAACGCCCTGTTCTACAACGCCCTGCGGCTGATGGAGCGCTGGTGGCGCGAGGAAGGCGAGCCGGCGCGGGCCCAGGACATGGAGCAGCTGGCCCAGCGCGCGGCGCGAAGCTTCAACGCGCGGTTCTGGAATCCGCGGACCCTGTGCCTCTACGACCTGGTCGACGGCGAGCAGGGCGACGATCCGGCGATCCGTCCCAACATGCTGTTGTCCATCGCCTTGCCCAACCCGGTGCTCGACCCGGCGCACTGGACCAGCGTGCTCGACGTCGCGCGCGAACTGCTGGTGACGCCGGTCGGCCTGCGCTCGCTGGCGCCCGGCCATCCCGACTACAAGCCGACCTACGACGGCGATCTGCGTGCCCGCGACGCGGCCTACCACCAGGGAACGGTCTGGGGCTGGCTGGCCGGCCCGTTCGCGGACGCCTGGCTCAAGGTCCATCCCGGCGACCAGGCCGGACTGCGGCAACTGCTCTCCGGCTTCGGTGCGCACCTGGGCGAAGCCTGCATCGGTTCGATCAGCGAGATCTTCGACGCCGAGCCGCCGTACACTCCCCGCGGCTGCGTGGCGCAAGCATGGAGCGTGGCCGAGGTGCTGCGCATCCTTGTCAAACTGGAGACCCCGTGACCGATTTCTTCCTGCAGTGGGCCGTGACGGCCCTGTCGCTGTGGCTGGCCAGCCTGATCTTCAAGGGCGTGAAGTTCGACAATGCCGCGTCGCTGGTCGGGTCGGCGCTGCTGCTCGGGCTCGCCAACGCGATCGTCAAGCCGCTGCTGATCGTGCTGACGCTGCCGCTCACGCTCCTGACGTTCGGCCTGTTCGTGCTGGTGATCAACGCGCTGATGATGTTGCTGGTCGCGTCGCTGATCAAGGGCTTCAAGGTCTCGGGCTTCTGGACGGCCCTGTTCGCCGGCGTGTTCATCTCTGTGCTCAGCATCGTTTTCGGCGCGATGTTCAGCGCCACGCCGGAGACCACGCTGGAGATGCCGAGCCGCAACAGCGTCTGGCTCTGACGCCTGGCCGCCGGTTCAGCGCAAGCGCTGGTGCTCGCGCATGTGCGTGACGAGGTCGCGCAGGTAGTTGGGGACGGGCGCGGCCTGCCGCATCAGCAGGTGGCGCTCGCGCAAGGCCCAGGCGTCGGACAGCGGGACCACCGCCAGCCGCATGTTGCCGCTGTAGCGAAGGGCGGCGGACTCCGGCACGATCGCGATGCCGACGCCCGCCTCGACCATCAGGCACACCGATTCGTAGCTGTTCACATGCACCCGGGGCCGCACCGGCGCGTGGCCGGCGGCCTGGACCCTTTGCGCGATGAACTCCTGGACCGAACTGCCCTCGCGCATGCCGACCATCGCCTGACCCACCAGGTCCAGGAAGGCGACGCTTTCCCGGCCGGCCAGCGCGTCGTCGCTGCGCGCCACCAGCACCATCCGGTCCGTGCCCAGGTGGACGGCGCTGAGTCCGGCCAGGTCCACAGCGCCTCCCACCATGCCGATGTCGGCCCGGCCCTCGCGCGATGGGGCGCGCGGTTCGCGCTCCATCGTGGTCGCGTCGGTGCGATCATCCCGGCCATGGCCCCCTTCGTCCCGCTCATCGAGCTGTCCCGCGGCGGCACGCTCGAATGCCAGCATGCCGGCGCCGTGGCAGTGGTCGACACCGGGGGCAAGCTGCTGGCCTCGGCCGGCGATCCGAACTGGATGGCCTTCACCCGCTCCACGCTCAAGGCGCTGCAGGCGCTTCCCTTCATGGAAGCCGGTGGTCCGCGGCACTTCGGTTTCAGCGACCGCGACGTCGCGATGCTGTGCGCCAGCCACAGCGGCGAAGGGATGCACGTCGCGCAGGTCCAGTCCATCCTGGACAAGTCGGGCGTGAGCTACAAGCAGCTCCAATGCGGTTGCCACGTGCCTTACTACGTTGCCGACGGCGTGGGCCCGGCGCCGGAGCATTTCGACGAACGGCACCACAACTGCAGCGGCAAGCATTCGGGCTTCCTGGCCTACTGCGTGCAGCACGGACATTCGCTCCAGGACTATCTGGAGCCGGCCCATCCGCTGCAGCAGGCGATCCGCCGCGACGTTGCCCGCGCTGCCGCACTCGCGCCCGAAGACCTGCGCCTGGGCATCGACGGCTGCTCGGCGCCCAATTACGCGATGCCGCTCTCGGCGCTGGCGCGCGCCTATGCGCGGCTGGCCAGCGGCGAGCAGGACGGCGAGTTCGGCGGCAGCTTCGGGCAGCTCGCGCGGGCCATGACGGCCCACCCGGACCTGGTCTCGGGCACCGGTCGCAACGACAAGGCCTTCATGGAAGCGGGACGCGGCGACTGGCTGACCAAGGTCGGCGCCGACGGCATGCAGGCTTTCGCCAGCCGCAGCCGCGGCCAGGCCTTCGCCGTCAAGATCGCGGACGGCAGCAAGCCGGCACTGTACGCAGCAACGGTGGAAGTGCTGGAGCAACTTGGCTGGCTCGACGCAGGGCAGCGCGAGCAACTGCTGCCCTGGCGAGCCGGCGTGATCGCCAACTGGCGCGGAACCGCCGTCGGCGAGCGCAAGCCCGTCTTCGAACTTGCGCTGCCTTCGGCGAAGGCTTGAGCCGGCCGCTCAGGCCGGCGCGGTCTCCGTCATCGCGGCGCGCATCAGCTCCGTTCCCGGCGTCCAGGTGTAGGTCGCGGACACGCTTTCGGAAGGCGAGCCGTGCGCGTTCACCGCGGCGCGGTATTCCAGCGACGACTTCGCTTCCTGCGCCTCGTCGACGAATTCGGTGCCGCGCTTGCGCAGCTGCACCTCCTCCTCCACGACCTTGCGCAGGTACTCGCGGTGGCTCTCGAAGCGGATCAGCCCCGGCAGCGAGCCGTCGCCGAGCAGTTCGGCCGGGTCGCGGCCCTCGACGTCCTTGAACAGCTGCATCGCGAGCTGCAGGTGCCCGAGCTCGTAGTCGAGGAACCGTTCCCAGAGCGCCTTCAGGCGCGGGTTGCTTTCCTGCTCGACGCACGCGGCATAGGTCCACACCTCGTTGGCTTCCGTCAGCAGCAGCTTCTCGAGCACGCTCTCGTTCGGGTTCAGCATCGAGCCGTAGTGGACGATGTGCTGCGACTCCACGGACGCGATTTCCGCGTAGAGCTGCCGCGCGAGCGGATCGGCGAACAGCGGGCCGATGTTCATGTAGTAGTCGTGCGTCTGGAATTCGCCGCCGGTGAGCGTGAGCGCGTGCAGCTTGGTCGCCAGGGCGGCGTCGGGTGCATACGGCTCGAGCAGGTCGTTCTCGGGGGCGCGGTGGTGGAACAGCGTCGGCCGGCCCGGGATGATGTCCGTATAGCCCTGGATGATGTTGTTGGCGTCCTTGCCTTCGAGCCGGTCGAGCAGCGCGCTGTAGCGGTACAGGTGGTCGAAGTCCTCGAGCAGCGCGTAGCGATAGCCCTGGGCCAGGTACGGGTCGGCCTCGAGTTGCGCCACGGAGGCGGTCAGCTCGATCGCGACCTGCTCGTACGCGATGGTCGTTTCCAGCGGCGAGTGGTCGGCGCCGATCAGCCAGTTGATGGTGGTGGCCTGGTGCTGCTCGACGCGCATCAGCTGCGCCAGCGCGACCCGCGCTTCACGGTTGCAGCGCAGCGCGACCTGCTTGGTGCGAACCGAGTCCAGCTCGATGCCGTTCATCAGGATCACGCGAACGCGGCTGAAAGCGTCGTCGTCGAGCTTGCTGATCGGCTTGCCGACCATCTCTTTCCAGCTCATTCGCTGGCGATCCAGCGGGGTTCCCTTGTCGCTCAACAGATTGATTGCCATGGTTCTTTTCTCCTGTCAGACGGCGGGGGAGCCGGCGTCCTGTGTCAACAGCGCGGCGAGCCAGCCGCGCACGATCGCGAGGTGTTCCTGCTCCTGCGCCAGGGCGCCGAGGAAGCGGCCGCCCAGTTCGGCTTCGCCGGCTTCCTCGGTCAGCGAGATCAGCAGTTCCCAGCCGGCGTTGTCGGTGAGTTCGGCCGTCAGGATCGCGGTGAGGCACTGCGCCAGCGTGGTCCGCGGGTCGGTCAGCACCTGGATCAGGCCCATCGACGCGGTGGCGATGGTGTCGGCGCACGGCGTCTGGGCCGTGGGGTCGCCGCCCATCTGCACCATGCCTTCGCACAGCATGCGGAAGTGCGCCAGCTCCTCGGCGCGGATCCGCGCCAGCGTGGCGGCCGGGCTTTCCCGCGCGTCGATGACGAAGGCGACGTCGCCCACGACACCGAGCGCCACGACTTCGGCCGCCGGACGCAGCAATTCGCCGCCCGCGGCTTCGACCGCCTGGTACTTGGTGATCAGCGCCTCGTACAGGCGGGTGCCGCCGCGCTCGAAGGCGATCCGTTCGCCCAGCTTGTCCATCAGGATCGTCGGGTGGCCGCCCTTGAGCTTGGCCACGCCGGTCTTGACGACGCCCTTGAGCGACGCCGGCGGCGGGATCGACCCCAGCGATTCGGCTTCGCTGATGTAGACCAGCCGTTCCGCGTCCATCGCGGCGGTGTCGATCGGCTGCGGCGGCGTCACCTGGTTGGCGGCGTCGGTCATCGCCTGGGTTCCGATCGGGGACACGGCCGCACCTGTGCGGTTCGGCCCGAGGGTGGTTGCTTCCATGAAAACTTCCTTTTGGTTGAGAACGCGAGGGACCCGTCGCGTACCGGGATGGACAACGCCCGCCGCTAGCGGCGCTTGCGCTTGAACATGTAGACGGCGAGCAGCGTGACGGTGGTCGCGATGGCCACCTTGCGCATCGCGCCGGCGCGGTTGTAGCGAAACTCGGCCGGGCCGCCCATCTCCTTGAAGATGTTCGGCACATGGCCGCGAGCCAGGTCTTCGACGATGCCCTCGCCGACATTCACGCGGTCGGCGAACAGCAGGATGAACCAGTGGCGCAGGTCGTTCTCGCTGAACTTGTAGGCGACGCGCCGCAGCGCGCCGCTGATGCCGCGAGGCGGCGTGCTGCTGCCGAACACCGGCGTGATGCCCGGGCGTTCGGTGGAGTGGAAGATCTCCACCTTGCGCAGCTGCGGGACGAGCGCCGGAATGCCGTCCAGGCGCGGCGGCGTGCGCTCCATCGGGTAGGCGGGCCGGTTCGCGGTGTCGAGATCGGCGCCCCAGCCTTCGATCTGGTCGCGGGGGGCCTGCGCGCGCGGGCCGGGAGGAGTGTGGTCGATGTGGACGTGGGCCATGGCTTGTTCCTCCTTCAATGGCGGATCGACGGCGGGATCAGCACCGGCTTGATGATGTTGTCCAGCTTGCTGGAGAACATGTGGTACGCGTCCGCGATCTCCTCGAGCGGGAAGCGGTGCGTGATGACCTCGCTGGGCTTGATGCGGCCGGCCTGGATGTGCTCGATCAGGCGCGGCAGGTGGCGCTTGACGCTGGCCTGGTTCATCCGCAGGGTCAGGCCCTTGTTGAGCGCATTGCCGATCGGGACCGCGTTGAAAGTCGGGCCGTACACGCCGACGATGGACACGGTGCCGCCCTTGCGGACCGAGTTGATGGCCCAGTGCAGCGCCGTCGCGGCGCCCGCCTGCAGCTTGAGCTTGACGCCGGTCAGTTGCTGCAGGGCCGATCCCGCAGCTTCGCAGCCGACGGCATCGATGCAGACGTCGGCGCCCAGCCAGTCCGTCATCTTCTTGATGTGGATCGCCATGTCGTCCACTTCCTTGAAATTGATGATTTCGCACTGCGCGAACCGCTTCACGAATTCCAGCCGGTACTCGAGGTGGTCGACCACGATGACGCGTCCCGCACCGAGTAACCATGCAGACTTTGCGGCAAAGATTCCCACCGGGCCGGCGCCGAACACCACGACGGTGTCGCCTTCCTCGATGTCGCCCATCTCCGCGGCCTGGTAACCCGTCGGGTAGGCGTCGGTCAGCAGCACGGCATCGTCGAGGTCGAGGTCGGACGGGATCACGGTCGGGCCGACGTCGGCCATCGGAACCCGCACGAACTCGGCCTGGCCGCCGTCGTAGCCGCCGGTGGTGTGCGAATAGCCGTAGATGCCGCCGACCGCCGTCGCTTCCGGGTTGACGTTGTGGCAGTTGCTGTACAGCTCTTTCTGGCAGAAGTAGCAGGAGCCGCAGAAGATGTTGAACGGCACCAGGACGTGGTCGCCCTTCTTGAGGTTCTGCACCGACGAGCCAACCTCCTCGACGATGCCGGTGAACTCGTGGCCGAACGTCATGCCGACGCGCGTATCGGGAACCAGCCCGTGGTACAGGTGCAGGTCCGAGCCGCAGATGCAGGAGCGCGTGACGCGGATGACCGCGTCGTTCGGATGCTCGATCTCGGGCTCTCCTTTTTGCTGGGCTCGCACACGATACGGCCCGCGGTAGTTCATCGCCAGCATGAGGTTTCCTTTCGTTCGTTGAAGCTGCAGAACGGGCAAGCGTTGTTCCCGCCGAAGGCGCCTGAAGCACCCGGTAGCAAATGAAGCATCGCCGCCACGCAGGGGGGAAACCGACCACAATCGCCCGTACAACAGCAGGAGCGCAAGCGCGTGAAAACCGTCAGCCTCATCGGTGCGCCGACCGACGTCGGCGCCAGCGTGCGCGGCGCCGGCATGGGGCCGGACGCGCTGCGCGTGGCCGGACTGGTCGAGGTTCTGCGTTCGAACGGGATGCAGGTGGTCGATCGCGGCAACCTCGCAGGCCCGCCCAATCCCTGGTCCACGACCAGCGACGGGCTGCGGCACCTGGACGAGGTCGTCGCGTGGAACCGCTCGGTTTTCCACGAGGTCGCCGATGCGCTGTCCGCCGGTCACACGCCGCTGCTGATGGGCGGAGACCATTGCCTTGCGATCGGCTCGATCAGCGCCGTTGCCCGGCATTGCCGCCGGCAGGGCAAGCTGCTGCGGGTGATCTGGCTCGACGCCCATTCGGATGTCAACACAGCCGCGAGCAGTCCCTCGGGCAACATGCACGGGATGCCGGTTTCATGCCTGCTGGGCCACGGGCCGGCCGCGCTCACCGGCTGGAGCGGCGAGCCCAATGCGCTCACGGCGGGCGACATTGACTTCATCGGCATCCGCAGCGTCGATGCCGACGAGAAGCAGGCGATCCGCCAGCTCGGGCTGCAGGTGTTCGACATGCGCCACATCGACGAGCACGGCATGCGCTACACGATGACCGAGGCGCTGCACGACGTCGACGACAACACGCATCTGCACGTGAGCTTCGACCTCGACTGCCTGGATCCGCTCGACGCGCCCGGGGTGGGCACCGGCGTGCGCGGCGGCCCGACCTACCGCGAGATGCAGCTGTGCATGGAGATGATCGCGGACACGGGCCAGCTGGCGTCGCTCGACGTCGTCGAGATCAATCCCGCGCTCGACGTTCGCAACCGCACGGCCGAAGTGGCGGTCGAGTTTGTCGCGAGCCTGTTCGGGGCTTCGACACTGGTGCGCTGACGCGCCTAGACAGAGACCGAAGACCGAAGACCGAAGACCGAAGACCGAAGACCGTCTACCAAGGGAAAGACCGTCGGCGTCCATTGACGCTCCCGGCGGGGGTACGGCTTCTACAGCCTTGGTTTTTCTTTTCTTGATAGACGGCTGTTCGTATTCAACGCAAGCTCAGGCCGCCGAAGCCATGCTTGCGCGGGCGGACCGCTGCGGCGCAACGTACTCCGGCTGGAAGCTGCGGCGGCTGCCGTCGGCGAATTCCACCGTGACCGACAGCGCGTCCGCTCCCGCAACCAGGCCGGCGCCGTAGCGCCGCACGCGCACCGTGTCGCCCTTGCTGAACGTCACGGTGGTGGCCGGCTTCGTCTCCGGCACCGACGCCCCCTGGCGCAGCGGGTTGGGCGGCGCCGGCTGCGCTTGCGCCTCCTGCGCTTGCGCTTCCTCGTGCTTGGCCAGGCGCAGGCAGTTGTCGCAGTGCTTGCAGCGTTCCTCCGGCGCGTCGTCCTCCAGGTATTGCAGCAGCACCTGCCAGCGGCATTGCCCGGTCTGGGCGTAGAACACCATCCGCTCCAGCGTGTCGTGGTCCAGGTCGCGCTTCTGGCGGTAGGCGCTCATCAGCCCTTCGAGCCCCGCGGCGTCGAGGTTCTCGCGTGCCAGCCGCAGCGCGCCGTCGCGGTTCTGCGTCACGATCTTCTGGCGCTTGAGCAGGCTGAGCATCACCTGCAGCTTGGTGCGCGGGCGGCCCAGCCGTGCCTTGAGCAGGTCCAGCGTCCAGCCGCCGGCGTCGGGCGGCTCGTCGAGCAAGGCGCGGTACACGGCGTCCAGATCCGCCGGCGTCGGATAGCGTCCGGCCAGGAAGAACTGCTGCACCGCCTTGTCGCTGCGCAGGAACAAGAGGCTGCAGGTCGCCGGCTGGCCGTCGCGTCCCGCGCGTCCCGCTTCCTGGTAGTACGCGTCGAGGCTGCCCGGCATCTGGTAGTGCGCGACGAAGCGGATGTCGGGCTTGTCGATGCCAAGGCCGAAGGCGTTGGTCGCGACCATCACCCGGCAGGCGCCGCTCATGAAGGCCTCCTGCGCCTCCTTGCGCTGCGCGGCGCCGAGCTTGCCGTGATAGATGCCGACCGACTCGTTCTTGAGCAGCAGTGCTTCGTGCACTTCCACCGCCGCCTTCACGGTGGCGGTGTAGACGAGGCCGCTGCCCTGGGTTGCGGCGACGATGGCCGCGATGCGCTCGAGCTTATCGCCTTCGCGCGCGACCTGCTCGACCCGCAGGTACAGGTTGGGCCGGTACGAGCCGGTGTTCAGCACGCCTGCCGCAGGGATGCCGAGCTGCTCGGCGATGTCCCTGGTGACGGCTTCGGTCGCCGTGGCGGTCAGTGCCAGCACCGGCGGCGCACCCAGCTTCTTGCGCAACGGCCCGATCTCGAGGAACGCAGGCCGGAAATCGTGGCCCCACTGCGAGATGCAGTGCGCCTCGTCCACCACCAGCAGCGCCGTTTTCTGGGCCGCGAGCAGTTCGATGAAGTCCGGATCGGCGAGCCGCTCCGGCGTGGTCAGCACGATCTTCGCGCGTCCCTGTTCCAGCGACTCCAGCGCCGCCTTGGCTTCGGGCGCGTCGAGCGCGCTATTGAGCTGGACCGCTTCGATGCCCAGGGCCAGCAGCGCTTCGCACTGGTCCTTCATGAGCGCGATCAGCGGCGAGACCACCACGGTGCGGCCTTCCAGCAGCAACGCCGGGAGCTGGTAGCAAAGCGACTTGCCGGCGCCGGTCGGCATGATGGCAAGCGTGTTGGCGCCGGCGAGCACGCGTTCGATGACGGGTCTCTGGCCGTGGCGCAGGCGTTTCAGGCCGAAGCGATCCCGCAGCATCTCCTGGATGCGCGGGTCCGGCCCGGTTCGGGCTTTGGCGGGCATGCGGGCGGTCAGGAGGGATTGCCCTCGGCCGCGTCTTCGGCGTCGCTGTCGTCGTCGTCGCTGGCCGCGAGTTCGTCGAGCTCGTCGTCCGTGTCTGCGGCGCCGCCGCGGCTGGCGCGGTCGACGTGGTCAGGCAGGATGTCCAGGCCGCTGCCGCTGTCGCGCAGGTCGGCCGAGGCGCGCTCGCCCGTGCCGAAGCGGTCGGTGTCGCTGGCGAGCTGGTCCGGCCCGAGCTCGCCGATCGCGTCGCTGCCGGTGTCGGAGCTGTCGCTGGGGCCGAGCAGGTCCGCGCCGCGGCCGCTGGGTTGAAGTGCGGCGCGATCGCCGCCAAGAATGCTGCTGGTTGCCATGGGAATTCCTTTTTCCTGGATGGGATCAGTGTTGCGCGGCGGTATTCATCCGTGCGTCGGCCCGTGCGTTCTCGCCTTGTCGGAAGATGTCCATGGGGCTGTGGGACAGCGGCGACACGGGATGCTCTGCATTTCTTTTGCCGCCGGGCGGCGCAAAATGCCTGCACCGTCCTGACAGGATTTCCATGACCCTGCCTTACGCAATCGTTATCGGCGCCTCCTCGGGCGGTGTGTCGGCGCTGCTCGACCTGGTGGGCTCGCTGCCTGCGGACCTGCCCGCGATCGTCGGCGTCGTGCTGCACATCGGCAGCCAGGCCAGCATCCTCCCGGAGCTGCTCACGGCGCGGGGAAAGCTCAAGGCCGAGCATGCAAAGGACGGGCAGGAGTTGCTGCCCGGCAGGGTCTACGTCGCGCCACCGGACCACCACATGCTGTTCACGCCGCGCGGTGTCCAGCTGCTGCGCGGCCCGCGCGAAAACCATGCCCGGCCGGCGATCGATCCGCTGTTTCGCAGCGCCGCCATGCATTGGCGCGACCGCGCCGTCGGCGTGGTGCTGACCGGCTTCCTCGACGATGGCACGGCCGGCCTGGCGGCGATCAAGAGTTGCGGCGGCACGACGATCGTGCAGGACCCGGCCACCGCGAGCGAACCGAGCATGCCGGCGAGCGCGCTCGCGAACGTCGACGTGGACCATTGCCTGGCGCTGCAGGAGATGCCCGGCGTCCTGGTCGGCCGAGTGCAGGAGCCCGCCACCGGACTGCATCCGGTGCCCGACATCCTGGTGCGGGAAACTGCCGTTCTGGAAGGAAAGCACGTGTTCGAAAACCTCAACGCCATGGCGATGCCCTCGACCCTGACCTGTCCCGACTGCGGCGGAGCGCTGTGGGAGATGAAGGAGGCCCGGCCGTTGCGGTACCGCTGCCACACAGGGCACGCGTTCACCGCACGCAGCCTGGAGACGCTGCAGAGCCAGGTTGCGGAACACTCGCTGTGGAGCAGCGTCCGTTCCCTGCAGGAGCGCGAGGTCCTGCTGCGGCGGCTCGCCACGGTGTCGCGGGCCACGGGCGATGCGCGCCAGGGCGATGTCGGCATCGCCGAGGCGGACCGGCTGCGGTCGCAGATCAAGGTCCTGATCGAGCTCATCGAAGGGGAGACCAGCAGCGCATAATTGTTTGACGCGAGCTCCCACCGATGACCGACCAGACACCCGATCACGCCGAAGAAGAGCTGGCCGACCTCACGGAAGACAACGCTGTTCCCACCCGCGGCTACGAGATGACGCCGGTGGTCGGCCTCGGCGGCTCGGCCGGTGCGATTCCAGCCCTGCAGTCCCTGTTCCGCGCGATCCCGCCGGAGTGCGGCCTGGCGTTCGTCGTCATCCTGCACCTGTCGCCCGAGCACGAAAGCACCTTGCCGGACCTGCTGCAGCGCTGCACGAGCATGCCGGTGGTTCATGCCAAGTCCAGGCAGAAGCTGGAAGCCGGGCACGTGTACGTGATCCCGCCGGCCAAGGCCATCAAGGCGGCGAACGGCCACCTGACGCTGGTCGACGGGCTGCTCTCGCCGCGCGGACGCCACGTCGCCGTCGACCTGTTCTTCCGCACCCTTGCCGACACGCACGGGCCGCACGCCGCGGCCGTCGTGCTGTCGGGCGCCGACGGCGACGGCGCCATCGGCATCAAGCGCATCAAGGAGCGCGGCGGCCTCACCATCGCGCAGGACCCCGACGAGGCCGAGCACGGCAGCATGCCGCGCACCTCCATCTCCACCGGCATGGTCGACTGGGTGCTGCCCGTGTCCGAAATGGCGCCGCGCCTGCTCGACTATTTCGAGCGGGAGAAGATCCTCAAGCTGCCGCCGGAGGACGAGCCGCAGCCGGCCAGGACCGGCCCTGCCGAGAACGACGATGAGGCCGCGCTGCGCAACGTGCTGAGCTTCCTGCGCACGCGGACGGGGCGGGATTTCTCCTGCTACAAGCGGGCCACCGTGATCCGGCGCATCGCGCGCCGGATGCAGGTGAACGGTGCGGACGACCTGACCGGCTATCTCAATTGCCTGCGCACCCTGCCGGGCGAGGCCGCGGCGCTGCTGCAGGACCTGCTGATCAGCGTCACCAACTTCTTTCGCGACGGCGACTGCTTCGCGGCGCTGGAGCCGCACCTGTCCGGCATGTTCGCCGGCAAGGGACCGCGCGACGCGATCCGCGTCTGGGTGGCCGCCTGCGCCACCGGCGAGGAGGCGTATTCGATGGCCATGCTGCTGGCCGACAAGGCCCGGGAGATGGACGATCCGCCGCTGATCCAGGTCTTTGCCACCGACCTCGACGAGCAGGCGATCCGCAGCGCCCGGGACGGCAGCTATCCGGCCACGATCGAAGCCGACGTGCCGGAGGAGAGGCTGCGCCGCTACTTCGTCAAGGAGCATCGCGGCTACCGCGTGCGCAGCGAGTTGCGCGAGATGGTGCTGTTCGCGCAGCACGATCTGCTCAAGGACTCGCCGTTTTCGCGGCTGGACCTGGTGAGCTGCCGCAACCTGCTGATCTACCTCAATTCCAACGCGCAGCAAAGGGTGCTGGAGACCTTCCACTTCGCGCTGCTGCCGTTCGGCAAGCTGTTCCTGGGCAGCTCCGAGTCGATCGACGACGCCAGCCTGCTGTTCACGGTGCTTGACAAGAAGAACCGCGTCTTCGCCCAGCGGCCGGTGGCGCGGCAGAGCCCGCCGCTGCCGATCGGGCCCAGCACGCTGGCGCTCGCCGCCGAGGCCCAGCACCGGTCGATGGGCGGACCGTTGGCCGCAGGGCGCGTGTTCGAAGCGGCGGGCGCGGGCCTCGCGGACAAGCCGCTGGAAGGCCGCAGCATCTCCTGGGGCGAGCTGCACTTCAGGCTGCTCGAGACGCTGGGGCCGCCGTCGGTGATGGTGGATTCGGACCACAACATCCTGCACATGTCGCCGGGCGCGGGACGCTTCCTGCACTACGGCGGCGGCGAGCCGAGCCGCAACCTGCTGCGCGCCGTGCATCCCAACATGCGCGTCGAACTGCGGGCCGTGCTCTACGAGGCCGCGCACCGCGACGGCAGCTCGGAGCTGGTGCTGCCGTCGGTCCAGCTCGGCGCCGAAACGCTCGAGGTGACGCTGCGGGTCGCGCAGGCGACCGACGTCGCGGCGGACCTGTGGATCGTCACCTTCGATGCGCGCCCCCTGGGCACCACGCCGCCGGCCGGCGCGGTCGAGAAGGTGGACCATGTCGGCACCGACCCGGTCGCGCGCCAGCTGGATCGCGAGCTCGAGCGGCTGAAGGCGCACCTGCGCGACACCGTGGAGCAGTACGAGGCGTCGACCGAGGAATTGAAGGCCAGCAACGAAGAATTGCAGGCGATGAACGAGGAATTGCGCTCGGCCACCGAGGAGCTGGAGACCAGCCGCGAGGAATTGCAGTCGATCAACGAGGAGCTGAGCACCGTCAACGTGGAGCTCAAGAGCAAGGTCGACGAGCTCGGCCACTCCAACAGCGACATGCACAACCTGATGGACGCGACGGCGATCGCTACCGTGTTCCTGGACCGCGAGCTGCGCATCAACCGCTACACGCCGGCAGCCGTCACGCTGTTCAACCTGATCCCGAGCGACGTCGGCCGGCCGCTGGCCGACCTGGCGACGCGCCTGGACTATGGCCAGCTGGGCGCCGACGCCCGCCGGGTGCTGGAAAAGCTGGTGCCGATCGAGCGCGAGGTGGGGATGCCGGACGGCAAGTGGTTCCTGTCGCGCCTGCTGCCGTACCGCACGATCGAGGACCACATCGCCGGCGTCGTGGTGTCCTTCATCGACATCACCGAGCGCAAGCAGGCGGAGGAAGTGCGGCTGTGGCTGTCGGCGGTGGTGGCCTCGTCCACCGACGCCATCGTCAGCTTCTCGCCCGACCTGACCATCCTGAGCTGGAACGCCGGCGCCGCCGACATCTTCGGCTACGACGCGTCGGAGGCGATCGGCCAGCCCCTGCTGCTGCTCAATCGCAACGGCGAGAACGACCAGAGGGAGATCGCGGAGGTGCTGCGCGCCGGCCGCGCCGTCAACCACCTGGAGCGCGTGCGGCGGCGCAAGGACGGCAGCGAAGTGCACGTGGCGCTGAGCATCTCGCCGATCAAGGACGGGCGGGGAAGGGTCATCGGCGGCACCGCGATCGCGCGCGACGTCACGGAGCAGAAGCGCGCGGCGGAAGCGCTGCGCAGCAGCGAGGAACAGCTGCGGCTGATGGTCGAAAGCGCGACCGACTACGCGATCTTCTCGACCGACCTGGACCGCTGCGTGACGATCTGGAACAGCGGCGCGGAACGCCTGCTCGGCTACACGGAAGCGGAGGTGATGGGCCGGCTCTCCGACATCATCTTCATGCCCGAGGACCGGGCCGCCGGCGCCCCGGAGCAGGAAGCGCAGACCGCATTGAGGGAAGGCCGCGCCGGCGACGACCGCTTCCACATGCGCAAGGACGGCAGCCTGTTCTGGGCCAGCGGCGCCATGATGCTGATGCGCGACGCGTCCGGCCGGCCCGTCGGTTTCGTCAAGATCCTGCGCGACCAGACGCCGGCCCGCGCGGCGCAGCAGGCGCTGGAAAGCAGCCAGACCGAGCTGATGCAGGCCCTGCTCGAGAACGAAAAGGCGCGCCGCGCGCTGCAGGATGCGGACGAAGCCAAGGACCGGTTCCTGGCCGTGCTGTCGCACGAGCTGCGCAATCCGCTTGCGTCGATCGACAGCGCCGCCTCGCTGCTGCTGACGCCCGGCGTGCGCGCGGCGGACCGGGAATCGGCGTCCCAGGTGGTGCGCCGCCAGGCCAGGGCGATGAAGAGCCTGATGAACGACCTGCTCGACGTGTCGCGCCTCACCTTCGGCCGGCTCGAGCTGCACCGTCAGCAGGTGCTGCTGGGGCCGATCATCGAGGCGTCGCTCGAGACGACGCGGCCGCTGCTCGACGCGGCCGGTCACAAGCTCAAGATCGACGTCCCCGCCTATTCGATCCAGCTCGACGCCGATCCGCTGCGCCTGAACCAGGTGCTTTCCAACCTGCTGACCAACTCCATCAAATACACCCATCCGGGCGGCGAGATCAAGCTGAAGGTGAAGCTGGACGGCCCGCAGGTCCTGATCTGCGTCAGCGACAACGGAGTCGGCATGGAGCCGGCCGAGATCGACCGGATGTTCGAGATGTTCGCCCAGGCCAGCGGGCCGGCGGATCGCACCAATTCCGGCCTCGGGATCGGGCTGGCGCTGGTGCGCAACATCGTGGAACTGCATGGCGGCACGGTGGAAGCGTCGTCGCCGGGGCCGGGCAAGGGCAGCGAGTTCCGCGTCCGCTTGCCGGCCACCCGCGGGCAGGCGCCGACCGTCGAGGCGGAGGCGCCGCCGGCGGCGCCTCCGACCGATCGCAGTTCGCGCAAGCGGGGCCTGATCCTGATCGCCGACGACAACGTGGACGCCGGCTGGGGCATGGCCAAGCTGCTGGAGATTTCCGGTTTCGCGACGGTGCGGGTGCAGGGCGGCGAGGACGCGGTCAGGGAATGCGCGCGCCAGAAGCCGGACATCGCCATCCTGGACATCGGGATGCCCGATCTCAGCGGGCACGAGGTGGCGCGGCAGATCCGCGCCACCGAGTGGGGCCAGCAGATGGTGCTGATCGCCGCCACCGGCTGGGGCCAGGAATCCGACGAGCGCAAGGCCCTGGCGGCCGGCTTCGACGCCCACATGACCAAGCCGGTGGACCTGCGAAAGCTCAGCGCGGTGGTCGACGAGCTGATGGAAAAGCGCCGGCGCTAGCGCCGCGGCCGCTCAGCGCCACCACCAGTCGATTGCGGGCCGGAGCACCGAGACGGACAGGCGCGAAGGCGCAGCGCCGATCGCGATGCATTGCGCATCGTCCGCCAGGGCTTGCTCGTCGTCCGTGCCGTCGCGCGGCGAAGCGGCCGCGCCGAGCGGGATCGCCGGCCGTGCCATGAAGGCATCGCGCACGCTGGTTTGTTGCTGCACGGCCGCGCTCAGGAGCGGGTTCCTTGCCAGCGGCGCCGGAGCCGGCGCCAGCGCCGGGATCGTCGTCACGGGAGCTGGAACCGTCGATTGCCCGCTGACCGCGCTCGCCGGCGCGGGGCTGTTGCCGTTGCCGTTGCCGACTGCGACGTTTCCGTTTCCATTTCCGTTTCCGCTGGCCGTATCGGTGTCGCCCGCGACCACCGCAGCGGCGGGTGCAGGTGCGGGAGCCGGGGCCGGAGCCGGAGCGGGGGCTGGTGCGGGAGCAGGAGCAGGTGCCGGGGCGGGCGCGGGTGCTGGAGCGGGCGCCGGAGCAGGAGCGGGCGCCGGAGCAGGTGATGGAGCAGGCGACGAAGCAGGCGTCGGCGCAGGAGCCTGCGCGAAATCCAAGTCGGTGGCCACGGACAAGGCGACGAAGCCCGGGAACGCTGGCGCGTTCACCGAGGCGAAGCTGCCGCTGAGGCCCTTGGTCTTGATCAGCCTGTAGCTGTCGCTGGCTGCCGGCGCATAGCCCGATGCGGCGACGTCGAGGCTGCCGCCCAGGACCAGCGTGCCGTCCACGTCGAGGACGTCGTAAGTCGAAGGTCCCGTCACCCGCATGAAAAGTTGCGCGCTCGCGCTGTCGACGACGTCGCCCTTGATCTTCAGCGTCCCGACCGAACTGGCGGTGCCGGGCTGCAGCGCGCCGTCATTCGTCAGCGTGCCGGTCAGGTCGATCTTGCCGTCCCCCGCGATCGTCGCGCCCGACATGTTCGTCATCGAGCCGGCCTTCAGCTTGCCGTCGCCGGTGAGCGTGAGCATGTTCATGTTGACGAACGGGACGCCCGGCATGTCCAGCGTGGCCGGGCCGGTGATGCGCAGGCCGCCGCTGTTGCTGACCTGCGCCGCGCTGGCGCTGACGTCCTGGGTCAGCTCCACGTTGGCGAAGTCGATTCCGTTCCCGGGCGCGGACAGGGTGATCGGCCCGCCGGCCAGCGACGAATCGCGCAAGGCCAGGCCGCGCGGAGAGCTCAGGCTGATGGCGCCGGAGCCCGACCGGATCGAGCTGGAGTCCAGCGTCACGCCCGTACCGCCCGCCGGATTGGCGCTGATGTCGATCGCGCCCGCGGCGGAGGTGAGGGCGATGCCGGTCAGCTGCACTGCGGCATTCGCTGCATTGATCCTGATCGCGCCCGC
The DNA here is from genome assembly GCA_028291885.1 of Ramlibacter sp. Classification (GTDB taxonomy): domain Bacteria; phylum Pseudomonadota; class Gammaproteobacteria; order Burkholderiales; family Burkholderiaceae_C; genus Ramlibacter. Next base: position 19,953 of record JAQGNJ010000008.1, read on the forward strand.
GCCGGTCGTGGTGATGCTGCCGGTGAGGATGTTCTGCCCGGCCGACGCCGTCAGGAGTTCCACCTTGCCTCCCTGGGCGTGGATCGGCATGCCGCGCACGTCGATTCCGCCCGCCGCACCCGCCGTCACCTCCAGCTTCAGGTCGCGGTTGGGCGCGATCGTCAGGGCGCCGCCGGTGAAGGTGCCGGCCGCCTTGATCTGCTGCGATGCCTGGATCGTGATGTTCGCGTCCGTCCCCTGCAGCTCGCTCTGGTAGACCGTGTACGGGTCCGGCCCGTCGCCGGCCAGCAGGGCGCCGACTCCGCCGAGCAGGCCGCCGCCCCAGCTGGCAGAGGAAAGATCCAGCGTGTCGCTGCCGTCGCCGGTTCCGCCCTGGATGGTCACGACGGCCGGGTCCAGCAGCAGCTGGCCGGTCTTGCCGCCGTCGGAGCCGAGGTCGGCGCGGCCGCGGAAGCGAAGCTGCTGCTTGCCCGACACTTCCGCATTGCCGCCGTCGCCGCCGCCCGCCCCGCGCGCCGAGAGCACGCCCGCGAAGCGGGTGCGCTCGTCGCTCCAGACCACGACCGTGCCGCCGGCGCCCGAGAGCTGCGCGTCGGCGCGCAACTGCACGCCGGGCTCGACATCGACCGTCCGTGCATTGGCGATCCGGCTGTCCCTGCCCTGCCAGCCGCCACCGACCAGGATCTCGCCGCCGCCGCCGCCGCCGCCCAGTCCGCTCACGTCGATGGCTGTCGCCGCTTTCAGCACCAGCCTGTCGGCGCTGACGTGGACGCTGCCGCCCATGTCGGCGGCGGCGGCCTTGACCTTGCCGTCGATCTCGGCGGACTCGCGCCCCTGCAGCACGACGCGTCCACCGACGACCGACGCGCTGCGGGCGTCGACGGCGCCGCTATGCCGCAACCGGCTGGCGAACACGCCCACGGAGTCGCCCTGGAGCGTGCCGAGATTCACCGCGCTGTCGCTCGGCGCCTGGATCTGCAGGTGGATGCCCTCCAGGCCGCGCCCGGTGAGTTCGACCTTGCGGCCCGCGGCCAGAATGGTGTCGCCGCCCACCGACTCCAGCACCGCCTGGGCGCCGGTCTCGATCTGCGGGCCGATCAGCACGATGTCGCCGCGGCGCGCCAGGACCTGTCCCTGGACGGAAAGCGGGCCGCCGCCGGCGGCCGCGTCGGTCCCGAACCGCAGGCGTCCCGCGATCGCGTCCGCGGCGGACATGGACAAGGTGGATGCGGTGAAGCCGGCGGTGTCCACCGCCGCGCCCGCGCCGACCGCGATGCCGGCCGGGTTGACCAGCACCAGCCGCCCGTTGGAGCCGAGCGTGCCGAGGATCTGCGACGGGTCGGGCCCGGTGACGCGGTTGATCGAGGTGCTCAGCGAATCCGGTTGTGCGAAGTACGTGCTCGCGCCCGCGGGGACGCCGAAGCTCTGCCAGTTGATCGCCGAATGCCTGCTCCCCGGGCCGTTGCGCGTGGTGATGACCGTCTTGGCGCCGTTCTGGTCTATGGACACGCCGCCGTGGATGGCCTGAGGGCCGACGGCCTGCGCGATCGTCGGCGCGGGGAAGCAGAGGGCCAGGGCGACGGAGACGGTGAGGGGGCGCATCGCGGCGCCCGCTGCCATGCGGACGCCGCTTGCACTTGCTTTCTTTTCTTTGCTTTTTGTTCCCACCCGACGCGCCTTCACGAATTTTCTTACATCTGGAAGCATCGTCCAGGTGTGCGCGGCAGGAGTGCAGGCCTTGTCCCAATGCACGGGTCGGACACGGCCTACATCGGAAGCAAGCCCGCGACTTTTGTCACGCCATGAGAGCCACGTTGCCGCCGGCGGCGGTGGTGTTGACCGTGAGCACCTGCTCCACGCAGAACCGATAAAGGTAGTGCGGGCCGCCGGCCTTGGGCCCCGTGCCCGAGAGGCCTTCGCCGCCGAAAGGCTGGACGCCGACCACCGCGCCGATCATGTTGCGGTTCACATAAACGTTTCCGACCCGCGCCCCCGCCGCCAGGGCTTGCGCCCGGCTGTCGATCCGGGTCTGGATCCCGAGCGTGAGGCCGTAGCCCAGCGCGTTCACCTGTTCGACGACGGCGTGCGGATCGCCTGCCCAGCGCACCACGTGCAACACCGGACCGAAGACCTCCTGCTTCACGTCGGCGACGGCCGCGACCTCGAAGATCTGCGGCGGAACGAAATGCATCCCGTCCTTGACGAAGGGCGGGTCGCCGGCAAGGCGGGTGGCGGTCGCCTCGAGCCGGTCGAGGTGGCCCCGGATGCCGTCGAAGGCTTCCCGGTCGATCACCGGCCCGACGTCGGTCGCCAGCAGCGCGGGGTCGCCGCTGGCCAGCTCCCGCGCGGCGCCGCGCAGCATCGCGATCACGCCGTCGGCGATGGCCTCGTGCACGCACAGCAGCCGCAGCGCCGAGCAGCGCTGGCCGGCGGAACGGAAGGCGCTCTGCACCACCGCATCGACCACCTGCTCGGGCAAGGCCGTGGAGTCGACCAGCATCGCGTTGATGCCGCCGGTCTCGGCGATCAGCGGCACGATCGCTCCTTCGCCGCCGGCGAGCGAGCGGTGGATGGTCCTGGCGACCTGGGTCGAGCCGGTGAAGACCACGCCGGCGATGCGCGGCTGCGCGACCAGGGCCGCTCCGACCGTTTCGCCGGGTCCATGCAGCAGTTGCAGCACGTCCGGCGGGACGCCGCACTCGTGCAGCAGCCTGACGGCTTCCAGCGCAATCCCCGGCGTCTGCTCCGCCGGCTTGGCCAGGACGCTGTTGCCGGTCGCCAGCGCCGCGGCGACCTGGCCGGTGAAGATCGCCAGCGGGAAGTTCCAGGGGCTGATGCAGACCCAGGCGCCGCGCGCCGTCAGCCGCAGCTCGTTGGATTCGCCGGTGACGCCCGGCGCCGCGCCGCCGCAGCCGCCGGGGAGCGGCGACGGTTGCATGACCCGCTCGGCCTCCTTCGCGTAGTAGCGCAGGAAGTCCACCGCTTCGCGCACTTCCGACACGGCGTCGGCCCAGGTCTTGAACGCCTCTTTCACCAGCAATGCGCAAAGCCGCGGCAGCTGCGCCTGCATGGCGTCCGCGGCGCGGCGCAGGATGGCGGCGCGCTCGCCGACCGCAAGCCGGCTCCAGCCGCGGCCGGCCGCGATGGAGCAGTCGACCGCGTTGCCGGCTTGCGCGACGTCGAACAGCGACACCGCGGGCGCCTGCTCGCGGCGGTACGCGGCGAAGAGGGGTTCACGCATCGCCTCCACCGTCAGGTCCAGCCCCGCGCTGTTGCGGCGCGCCGGCCCGTAGAGATCGGCCGCCAAGGGCAGCGACGGCTGCGGCGCCAGCCACAGCGGCGAGACAAGCAACCGGTCCATGCCCACGGACTCGTCGGCGAGCTGGTGCACGAAGGAGGAGTTGGCGCCGTTTTCCAGCAGGCGGCGCACGAGGTAGGCCAGCAGGTCGCGATGCTTGCCGACGGGCGCGTACACGCGGCAGCGGATCGCCGGATTCCTCAGGACCTCGCGATAGACACCTTCTCCCATGCCATGCAATCTTTGCAGCTCGAACTTCGAGCTGTTGCGCGACGCCATCTGCAGGATCGCCGCGATCGTCCCCGCGTTGTGCGTGGCGAACTGCGGAAAGATCGCATCGCCGGCGCCGAACAGGGCGCGGGCGCAGGCGAGATAGGAAATGTCGGTGTGGTGCTTGTGCGTGAACACCGGATAGTGCGGCAGGCCGAGCTCCTGCGCCCGCTTGATCTCCGCGTCCCAGTAGGCGCCCTTGACCAGCCGGCACATGAAGCGCAGGCCCAGCCTGCGCGCCAGCGCCGCGACATGCCCGATCAGCTCCACGGCCCGGGTCTGGTACGACTGCAGGGCGAGGCCGAATCCGGCCCACCGCGGATGTTCGCGCGCCACACGCTGCGCCAGCGCTTCGAAGACATCCAGCGAGAGTTCCAGCCGGTCCACTTCCTCGGCGTCGATCGTCAGGTTGATGTTCGCCCGTGCGGCGAGTTCGCAAAGGCTCCAGACGCGCGGCACGAGCCCGGCCAGCACGCGCTCGCGCTGCGCGTCTTCGTAACGCGGATGCAGCGCACTCAGCTTGATCGAGATGCCGTCGTTGTCGGCCGGCGAGCGCCCCGGGTGCGCCTGGGCCGCGATCGAGGAGATGGCAGCGCGATAGCTCTCCAGGTAATGCAGCGCGTCGGCCTGCGTGCGCGCGCCTTCGCCCAGCATGTCGAAGGAGAACCTCAGGCTGGATTGCTTGCGGCGCGCATCGCCGGCCTCCTTCAGCCCTTCGGCGATGTCCTGGCCGAGCACGAACTGGCGGCCCAGCAACTGCACGGCGCGCAGCGTCGCCGCAACCACGGTCTTCGCCCCCAGGCGCGACAGCGGGCCGGGGTGCTCGCTTTCTCCGTCCCGTGCGGAGCTTGTCGGCAGCAGCTTTTTCGACATCGCGATCGCGGCCTGCGACAGCCGCGCCAGCGCCGAGTCCGGCGCGCCGTCGAAGTCGGCGCGACCGAGCTGGTCGGCCGTCAAGGCGATCGCGGTCTCGGCGTCGGGCACGCGCAGCAGCGCCTCGGCCAGCCGCATCAGCGCCAGGCCTTCGGCGCTCGCGATCGGGTATTCCTTGAGCAGGCTTTCCATTGCCCAGAACGGCGGCGGATGCTTGCGCACGGCCTCGACCCAGGGCCGCGCGACGTGCGACGCGGCGGCCCAGTCCAGCGCATCGCCGAGGAAGGCGAGGCGGTCGGCGACGACGCCGGCTTCCGGCCGGTACGGAAAAGGCAGGTGCTGTGTCATGGCCCAATAATCTCGCGATCGGCGGTGGATTTGCGCAAGCCATGGAGCATGGCCCGCCTGCCCCTGTCTGTGTAGGATGCCGGCTCCTGGAGGATGACGATGACCTACCTGCTGGCCCTGGACCAGGGCACTTCGAGTTCGCGCAGCATCGTGTTCGACGAGCACGGCCGCATCGTCGCGCAGGCGCAGCAGGAGCTGCCGCAGATCTATCCGCAGCCCGGCTGGGTCGAGCACGACCCGATGTCGATCTGGCGCGGCCAGCTCGCGACCGCGCGCGAAGCGCTGGCGAAGGCGGGGCTGAAAGCCTCGGACATCCGCGCCATCGGGATCACGAACCAGCGCGAGACCACCCTGGTGTGGAACCGCAAGACCGGCCAGCCCATCCACCATGCGATCGTCTGGCAGGACCGGCGCGGCGAGCCGCTCTGCAGCGCTTTGCGCGAGCAGGGCCAGGGTCCGCTGATCCAGTCGCGGACCGGGCTGCTGATCGATTCCTACTTCTCGGCGACCAAGATCAGGTGGCTTCTCGACAACGTGCCGGGCGCGCGCGAGCAGGCCCGGCGCGGCGAGCTGGCCTTCGGCACGGTCGACAGCTGGCTGCTGTGGCAGCTCACCGGCGGCAAGCTGCATGCCACCGACGTCAGCAACGCGTCGCGCACCATGCTGTTCGATATCCATCGCAACCAATGGGATGCGCAGCTGCTGGCGCTGCTGGACGTCCCGGCCTCCATGCTGCCGGCGGTGCTTGCGTCCAGCGCGCAGTACGGATCGACCGAGGCTTCGCTGCTCGGCGCGCCGGTCGCCATCGGCGGTGTCGCCGGCGACCAGCAGAGCGCCCTGTTCGGCCAGGCCTGCTTCAAGGCCGGCATGGCCAAGAACACCTACGGCACGGGCTGCTTCCTGCTGATGCACACGGGCGAGCAGTTCCAGGCCTCGGCCAACGGGCTGCTGACGACCAGCGCGGCGCAGACCGGCGGCAGGACCGAGTTCGCGCTGGAAGGCAGCGTCTTCGTCGGCGGCGCGGTCGTGCAGTGGCTGCGCGACGGACTCAATGCGATCAAGGGCAGCGCCGAGGTGCAAGGCCTGGCGCAGAGCGTCCCCGACTCGGGCGGCGTGATGGTCGTGCCGGCGTTCACCGGACTCGGCGCGCCTTACTGGAAGCCGGATGCGCGAGGCACCATCACCGGCCTGAGCCGCGGCACGACCGTGGCCCACATCGCCCGCGCGGCGCTGGAGAGCATCGCCTACCAGAGCGCGGCCTTGCTGCTGGCGATGAGCCGTGATGCGACCGCCGCCGGCGGTGCGCCGGTGAGCGAACTGCGGGTCGACGGCGGCGCATGCGTCAACGACCTGCTGATGCAGTTCCAGGCCGACCTGCTGGGCATCCCGGTCGTGCGTCCTGCCGTCACCGAAACGACGGCGCTCGGCGCGGCCTACCTCGCGGGCCTGTCGAGCGGCGTGTACCGCGACTGCGACGAACTGTCGGCCATGTGGCGGGCTGAGCGGCGCTTCATGCCGACGCTGGACCGCGGCCGCGCCGGCGAGCTGATGGCCCGCTGGGAGCACGCCGTGCGCCAGGCGACCGCGGCCTGAAGGCAGCCGGGAAAGCGCTGATTCCGGCGCATCGCGGGCCACAGCACAATCGGCTTTTTTCGACATCGGGAACGTCATGACAAAGTCTCGCTTCGCGATTGCCGCCGTCGTTGCGGCCGCTGCCCTGCCCGCCGCCGCGCAGACCCTCAGGCCGGGCCTGTGGGAACTCACCAACAAGATGCAGGGCGGCAGCGGCCAGATGCAGAACGCGATGGCGGAGATGCAAAAGCAGCTCGCCTCGATGCCGCCGGAGCAGCGCCGGGTGATCGAAGAGCAGATGGCGAAATCGGGCGTGAAGATGGGACCCGCCGGACCGGCCGGCGGCATGAGCGTGCGCATCTGCATGACCCGGGAAATGGCGGAGAAGAACGAGGTGCCGGCGCAGCAGGGCGACTGCAAGACGACTTCGCAGAGCCGCTCGGGCAGCACGATGAAGATGGCCTTCGCCTGCACCAACCCGCCATCGAGCGGCGAGGGCCAGGTGACCTTCGCCAGCCCGGAGGCTTACACCAGCCGCATGACCGTCAACACCCAGGTGGAAGGCAAGCCCGAAAAGGTGACGATGGAAGGCTCGGGCAAATGGCTGGCCGCCGATTGCGGCAACGTCAAGCCAATTGGGCAGGGCGCGAAGAAGTAGGGCGGCCGCCGAAGATCGCGGTGCCCACGCGCACCAGCGTGCTGCCCGCCTCGACCGCCGCCTCCAGGTCCGCGGTCATCCCCATCGACAGCGTGTCCAGCTCCAGGCCCGCTTCGTTCAACTGGTCGAACAGCGCTCGCGTGCGCATGTGGACGGCGCGCTGCGCCGCGTGGTCGTCGGCCGGCTCGGGGATGGTCATCAGGCCGCGCAGCTTCAGCCGGGGCAGCTGCACGATCTCCTTGGCAAGGGCCAGCACTTCCCTGGGCGCGACGCCGGCCTTGGTCGGGCCGCCGTCGATGTTCACCTGGATGCACACCTGCAGCGGCGCGAGGTCGGCGGGGCGCTGCTCCGACAGCCGCTGCGCGATCTTGAGCCGGTCGACTGTATGCATCCAGTCGAAGTGCGTCGCCACCAGCCGCGTCTTGTTGCTCTGCACCGGCCCGATGCAATGCCACTGCAGCGGCAGTTCCGCCAGCAGCGCGATCTTCTCCACGGCTTCCTGGATGTAGTTTTCCCCGAACGCGTGCTGGCCCGCCTCGCAGGCTTCGCGCACCGATTCGGGAGCGAAAGTCTTGGAGACGGCCAGCAGCGTGACATCGGTCACGGGGCGTTGCGCGCGGGCACACGCGGCTTCGATCCGTTCCTGAACTCTCTGGAGGTTGTTACGAATCGTGGTCATAATTAACCGGCACTAGAGCAATCAACAAAGAGGGATTCGTGGATATTACCCAGCTGCTGGCGTTCAGCGTCAAGAACAAGGCGTCTGACCTTCACCTGTCCGCCGGCCTGCCGCCGATGATCCGCGTCCACGGCGACGTCCGGCGCATCAACGTCGACGCGCTGGACCACAAGCAGGTGCACGGCATGGTGTACGACATCATGAACGACACGCAGCGCAAGGTGTACGAGGAATTCCTCGAGGTCGACTTCTCCTTCGAGATCGACGGCCTGGCGCGCTTCCGGGTCAACGCCTTCAACCAGCAGCGCGGCGCGGGCGCCGTGTTCCGGACCATTCCTTCCAAGATCCTGACGCTGGAACAGCTCAACGCGCCCAAGATCTTCGGCGACCTGGCGCTCAAGCCGCGCGGCATGGTGCTGGTCACGGGGCCGACCGGCTCCGGCAAGTCGACCACCCTGGCCGCGATGGTGAACTTCCTGAACGAAACCGAATACGGCCACATCCTCACGGTGGAAGATCCGATCGAGTTCGTGCACGAATCCAAGAAGTGTCTCATCAACCAGCGCGAAGTCGGGCAAATGACGCTCTCGTTCGCGGCGGCGCTGAAGTCCGCGCTGCGCGAAGACCCGGACGCCATTCTCGTCGGCGAAATGCGCGACCTCGAAACGATCCGGCTTGCGATGACCGCCGCGGAGACCGGCCACCTGGTGTTCGGCACGCTGCACACCT
>JAQGNJ010000012.1 GCA_028291885.1 Ramlibacter sp.
TCTGGCACAGCGACTACTGGTCGACCATCACCAACGTCCTGCAGGACGCGATGCGGCGGCGACGGCCCGAGGGCGCGATCGGCGCCGCCAGGGACTTCCTGCTGGACCGCCTGGACGACACGCTGGAGATCCTGGCCCGCACCCTGACCGGCAAGGCGTCCTGGGAGGAGATGAAGGAGAACGCCCTGGCCGCCGGGAGCACGCCGGCAGGCGGTGCGCGGATGGCGCTGGACCTGCTCGCCGCGCTGCGCACGCGCACGGACTTCAAGCTGCACGTCGTCAGCCACAGCGCCGGCGCGATCTTCCACGCGCCGCTGGTGCGGCTGCTGACCGCGCCGGCCAAGAAGATCGCGTCGGGCTACCTGAAGGGCGAAACCGGCTATGGCATGAAGGTGGACAGCTGCACGCTCTGGGCGCCGGCGCTGACGACCGAGCTGTTCAAGCAGGCCTACCTGCCGGCGCTGGACGCCGGCGACATCGCGCGGCTGGCGCTGTTCGTCCTGAGCGACAAGGCGGAACAGGACGACAACTGCGCCCGCATCTACAACAAGAGCCTGCTGTACCTGGCGTCGCGGGCCTTCGAGGAAAGCGCGTTCGGCGAGGGCACGCCGCTGCTCGGGATGGAAAAGTGGCTGGCCAGGGATCCGCAACTGGCGGGCCTCTTCACCGGCGGCAAGGCCGACCTGGTGTTCTCGCCCAACAGCAATCCCGAGGGCGGCGTCACCGCGTCGCGCGCGACGCGCCACAACGACTTCGACGACGACGGCGCGACGCTGAAGGCCACGCTGGCCCGGATCACCGGCGTGCAGATCGCGCCTGCCGGCGTTGCCGCTCCCGAATTCCAGTTCCACCCTTCCAGTTCGTCGCTGCGCGGCAAGCGCGAGGCCATCGACCTGAATTCGCGATCCGTTGGGGCGTGAGATCCGTCAGCTCGGCTGCTGGACCTCAAGCGGGCGTAAAACTGTGTTGCGCCGCAGGGCGGGTTGTAGGCGGGAGCTAGACTCCCAGCATGAAAGCCATCCACACCACGGCCCTGGTCCTCGCGACCGCACTTGCAGCCGGCGGCGCCTTCGCGCAGCTCAAGCCCGCTCCATCCCGCACGCCGGCAGCCCCGGCCGCCAAACCCGCGCCCGCCGCGCCTGCCGCACCCGAGGAGGCGGAACCGACTCCGGAGGCCAAGGAGAAAGCCGCTGCCGCCACGCTCGCCGCCTCCGGCTGGCTGACGCTGCTGGACCGCCGTGACTGGGGTCGCGCCTGGGAGACCTCCGCCGCGATGTTCCGCAGCACGGTGCCGCTGGCGGCCTGGATGGACGGGATCCCCAAGGCCCGCGACCTGGGCGACTTCATCGAGCGCGAACCGGCCCAGGCCACGTACCGCCCCACGCTCGAAGGCCGCCCCAAAGGCGACTACGTCACCGTCGTCTACGAGAGCAGGTTTGCGAACAAGGACGACGTGGTGGAGATCGTCACGACCGTGCGGGAAGCCGACGGCAAGTGGCGCGTGACCGGCTACTCGACCCGCTGACGCGGCATTTCAGCGCGCCGCGACGGGCTGCACGCCCATCGTCCCGGCCGGCGCGACCGGCTGCGCGGCCAGGCTGCGCGGCTGCACCTGCGGCATGGTCGCCGGGATCCTCATCGCCTGCGGCTGCGGCTTGATCGCGGCGCGATTCCACTTCGCCATCTGCGCATTCGCGGGCATCGACCGTTCTGCCATATCCTGGTGGAAGCGCGTCGCAGCCAGGGTCTTGACGATCCACGCGTTGAGCTGCGGATCGCGGATGCTGGCGCTGGCCTTCTCGAAGTCGCGCGCCACGGCGGCTTGCCCCAGTCCCACCTGCTGCATGTAGACGGCGTCGAACTTCGTTCCGCCCAGCTTGCCGAGCTGGTTCAGCGCCTTGCGCTGCTGGTTGCTGATCATCGGCATCGCCATCCCGCGCGAATTGAGCAGATGCGTCACTTCCAGCCCCAGCATGTTGTGGTGGTTGATCAGTTCGGCCGCCAGCGCGCGCACGGCGCCGTTGCCGGACTTGGCGAAAGCCAGCCGCGACGCGTCGAGCTCGAAGCGGCTCTGCGCAGCCGTGTCCCGCAGGAAGCGCCGCTCTTCGCGCGCCTCCTGCGTGAGCCGCGTCGCGGACGGCACCGATGCCGCGGCGAAGGTCCCGGGACGCGGTGCGATCCGCACCGGTGGCGACATCGGCCGCACGGCGGCGGATGGAGGCGACGACGAGTAGATGGAGGGCGGCGCCGTCAGCGGCGCGACCGGCCCGTCCCCGACCTGGGCCCAGGCCGGAACGCACAGCGCCGCCAGCACGGCGGCCAGAGCGCGTGGACTGCTTTTCATGTGGACAACTCCCCCGTTGATGGTCCGCAGACATGCGGTCCCGCCAACTGTAGGCCGGCGCCCCACGTGACGCTGTCGGCTGCACGCTGACAGGGCTGTAGGACGCCGCTTCCACTCAGCTCTTGCCCTTGCCTGCCTGCTGGATCTTGGTCGCCGCCGCGAGATGCGCGCGCAGTGTCGGCAGCGTCTTGTCGATCCAGCCCTTGAGCTCGGCGTCCTTGGTGTCCTTGCTGTGTTTCTCGAATTCCTTGATGTCTTTCTTGTGATCGTTGACCGCCACCTTGGCGAACTCCTGGTCGAATTTGTCCCCGGAGAGCTTGCCCAGCTTTTCGGCGTCCTTGCGCATCCCGCGCGGCGGCGCGGCCGGCAACTCGATCTTCCTGGCATTGGCGATCTGCGCCAGCTCGCTGTTGGCCTTGGTGTGATCGTCCACCAGCATCGAACCCATGCTCTTGACCTCCTGGCTGCTGCCCTTGGCCGAAGCGAGCTTTCCGATCTCAACCTCGAACATGCCGCCTCCGGCCGCTTTCTCGATGAACTTGCGGTCGCCACGGTCGACCTTGGTGGTCTTGTCGTTGCTCGGCGAATTGCGGGTGCCCACGCCGGGCTGGGCCGCCGGAGCGGTGGGAGCCGCGGGCGTGGTCGTGTTGACGCTGGGGCCGGTGCCGCCGGGGGTGCCGGTCTGCGCAATCGCGCCACCCAGGGCCAGGCCAAGCGCCAGTGCGGCCGCCAGGGAATTCTGTTTCATGCTTTTCACGTGGTTTTCTCCGTTCGGAATTGAATGCGGCGCCGCTCGCGCGGCGCCGCAGCTTGTCAGCGCCGATGCCTACTTGGTCTTCGACGAGGACGGGGACGAGCCGGAGCCGCGGTCCGTGTCGCTCGAGCTGCCGGTGCTTGCGCTGGTGCCGCTGCCGCCGCTGCTGGCACCGGTGCCGGAACTGCCCGGGCCCGAGCCGCTGCTGCCACTGGACGAGCCGCTCGACCCCGTGCCGCTGGTGCCCGAGCCGGACATCGTCGAGCCGGCCGAGCCCATGCCGGAGCTGCCCAGGAGGGAAGAGCCGCCGGAGCTTCCCGCGCTTGCGGAACCGCCGGAACTGCCCGAACTGCCCGAGGCGCCCGAGCTACCCGAACTGCCCTGACTTCCGGAGCTGCCCGATCCGCCCGATCCGCCCGATCCCATGGAGCTGCCCTGGCCGCCATTGCCCTGGCCGCCGCTGCGCGTCTGCCGCCAGCTGTTGAAGTCGTCCGAGAATTTCTTGTAGCGGTCCTGCCGCCAGGACTGGTAGTCGTTGTCCAGGTTGCGCATCTGCTCTTCGCGCCACTGGTGGTAGTCATGGTCGTGATGGCTGCCCGAGCCGCCGAGCCCGCCCTGCTGGCCGTAGCCCTGGCCGGCGCCGGCGCCGGACTGGCCACCGTAGCCGCCGCCGCTCATGCCGCTCGACCCACCCTGGCCATAGCTGCTGCCCTGGCCACCATAGCTGCCGCCCGTGCCCTGGTGGGGCTGGCCATAGCCACCACCCTGGCTGCCGCCGCCGACGCTACCGCCGTACCCGCCGCCCTGGCCGCCGTAGCCCTGGCCGCCACTGCCGTAGCCCTGGCTGCCGCCACCCTGGCCGCCGCTCATGCCACCGTAGCCCTGGCTGCCGTACCCTTGGCTGCCGCCGCCATACCCTTGACCGCCGGAGCCGTAACCCTGGCTGCCCCCGGACTGGCCGCCGCCCTGGCTGCCGCCGCCGTAGCCCTGGCCACCCGTGCCGTAGCCCTGGCTGCCACCCGAGTAGCCGCCGCCGGACTGGGACGATCCGCCCATGCCGCCATAGCCTTGGCTGCCGCCACCGCTCATCCCGCCCTGGCTGCCGCCGCCGTAGCCCTGGCTGCCATAGCCCTGGCTACCGCCGCCGTAGCCGCCACCCTGGCTGCCGCTCGAGCCGCCGGAGCCCTGATTGCCGCCGCCCATTGCGCTCGAGCCCTGGCCGCCTTGCTGGCCCCAGCCGCCGCCGCCGGGCTGCTGGCCCCAGCCACCGCCGCTGCCGCCGCTGCCCGAGTAACCCGAGGAGCGGCCGCCGCCCGCGCGGCCCCAGTTGTCGCCGCCGCCGCTGGATCCGTACTCGCTGCCGCCGCCCTGTCCACCGGAATCGGAACCGGACTGACCGCGGCCATAGCCATGGCTCTCGTTGCCGCCGCCATACCCGCCGTAGCCGCCGCCGGCCTGTGATGGACCGCTCGTGCCGCCGCCGGCTTGCGAACCGCGGCCCTGCGAGCCGCCGCCATACCCCTGGCCGCGATCGTCGCCCGAAAACTGTTGCTGTTGATCGCTGTGCCGTCCGCCTTGCTGGCGGTCCTCGTATTCACGTGAAGCCATCAGAAATCTCCTTTGCTTTGCCGGTCTCGAGAGGATGAACAGGACGGCTCTCGCTGCCGTCTGCGTCAACCATAGGAGGCGCAAACGGACACTCCTGTCGGACAAGAGCGCATGCATGTAGGACAGCTGGGCTGTACAAATGCGACGTTTCTTCACACGCGTTTGTGTGCCGCTCATGCGGCGTTTACATGCGCGCGGGAGGATGAGGCTCCATGGCGCGATGACGCGTCTGGGTGCCCGGTCACTGGGAATGGAACGGCCACCGCAACGAGTGGGTGAATGGTTATTACGCGGTGCAGCCGGTCTACGTGCATCCGCATCGCATCGCGCGCGACGAGGACCGGGACGGCATCCCGGACCGCTACGACTGCGACTGCGACCGCGACGGCGACGGCGACGGCGTGCCCAACCGCTACGACCGCCGTCCCGACAATCCCTGGCGCCGTTAGTGCGCGTGCGAGTGCGAGCCCGTGTGCATGAAGCTGCTGACCAGCATCACCATGCCGATGCCCACCAGCAGCCAGAAGATCTGGGACAGGGTCTCGCGCGCTGACAGGCGCTTCTGCAGCTGCGGGATCAGGTCGGCCAGCGCGACGTAGATGAAGCTGCTGCTGGCGATGACCAGGAAGTACGGCAGGTAGCCGTGCAGCTGGTCGACCAGCCACCAGCCGGTCAATCCGCCGAGCGCCGTGATGGCGCCCGCCAGCGACACCTTGACCAGCGCCGCGCTGCGGTTGCGGCTGGTCTGGCGCAACACCATCAGGTCGCCGATATGGTGCGGCACCTCGTGCGCGAGCACGGCCAGCGCCGCCACCAACCCCAGCCGCATGTCGGCGATGAAGGCCGACGCGATCAGGATGCCGTCGCCGAAGCAGTGCACGCTGTCGCCGGTGAGGACCGCCCAGCCGCCGGCGCGCGGCGCGCGCTCCGTGTGGTGGTGCGCGTGGCCGTGGTGTCCATGGCCGTGATCGTGCTGGCCGTCGAGCGCCGAATCCTGGTGGTGCTCATGGCCGTGGTGCCAGAGTTCGGCCTTGTCCAGGAGGAAGAAGAACACCAGGCCCACCAGCAGGGCGCCGAACAGCGTCTTGGGCTCCGCCGCGCTCTCGAAGGCTTCGGGCAGCAGGTGCATGAAGGATGTCGCCATCAGCGCGCCGGCGGCGAGGCTCAGGAGATGCTGCGGATCGACACGGGTGCGGCCGCCCGGGGATGCGGACATCATGCCGACGCTCATGAGGCCGGCGGCGAGCCAGACGCTGCCGATTCCGGCGGCCAGCGTGGCGATCAGGATTGCAATCAGGGTCATTACCGGCTTGATCTTAGCAACCGGGCCGTTGCGGCTGGCAGAATCGGCGGCTTTCGACACAGGAGCAGACATGCCGACGATCCGCGTAGAACTGATGGAAGGGCGCACGCCCGAACAGAAAAAGAACCTCGTGAAGGCCCTGACCCAGGCCGTCGTCGAGACCCTCGACAGCAAGCCGGAATCGGTCGACGTGCTGCTCTACGACATCAAGCGCAGCGACTGGGCGACCGGCGGCGAGCTCTGGTCCGAAAAGAAATAGTCAGGGCAGTCCCGCGAGCACCTTGTCCAGCGTCAGCGGATAGTCGCGGATCCGCACGCCGGTGGCGTTGAACACCGCATTGGCGACCGCGGCGCCCGCGCCGCTGATCCCGAGTTCTCCGACGCCCTTGATCTTCAGCGGATTGCCCTTGTCGTCGACCTCGGGCAGGAAGAAAGCGTCGATCGCCGGGATGTCGGCATGCACCGGCACGTGGTATTCCGCGATGTCGTGGTTGACGAAGAAGCCGTGCCGCGGATCGACGACTGCCTCCTCGTGCAGCGCCGAACCGACGCCCCAGATCATTGCGCCGATGGCCTGCGAGCGCGCCGTCTTCTCGTTGAGGATGCGGCCGGCCGCGAACACGCCCAGCATGCGGCGCAGCCGGATCTCGCCGGAATCGATGTCGACCCCGACCTCGGCGAAGATCGCGCCGTAGGCCTGCTGCGAGAACTTCTCCTCCATCTCGCCGGGCTTGATCTCGCCGTCGGCTTCGACGCCATCGTCGCCCGCCAGCCTGGCAAGCGACGCCGACTTGCCGCCACCGCTGATCTTGCCGTCGCCGAACTGCGCCTCCAGCGGATCGATGCCGGCCGACTGGGCGAGCCTGGTTCGCAGCTTCTCGCAGGCGTCGTACAGCGCCGAGCCGGCGCTGGCGGCGCCGAACGAGCCGCCCGAGCCGGCCGTCTCCGGAAAGTCGCTGTCGCCCAGCTTCATGTCGACGCTCTCGATCGGCAGGCCGAGCATCTCGGCCGCGATCTGGCTGAAGACGGTGTAGCTTCCGGTCCCGATGTCGGTCATCGACATCCTGGCTTCCAGCCGGCCGTCGCCGGTCAGCTTGACCTTGCACTTGGCGGGCTTGAGCTGGTTGGCGCGGCCGGCCGCGCACATTCCCATGCCGACCAGCCAGCGGCCGTCGCGCACCTGGCCGGGCTGGGGATTGCGCTCGTTCCAGCCGAAGCGCCGCGCACCTTCCTTCAGGCAGGCGACCAGCTGCCGCGTCGAAAACGGGATGTCCTTTTCCGGATCGCGCTCGGGTTCGTTGCGCAGCCGCAATGCGATGGGGTCCATCTGCAGTGCATGGGCCAGTTCGTCCATCGCGCATTCCAGGGCCAGCATGCCGACCGCCTCGCCCGGCGCGCGGCAGGAATCGGCGTCCGGCAGGTCCAGGTGGACGCTGCGATGCCGCGTCATGCGGTTCGGGCCCGCGTACATGTAGCGCGTGCTCTGCGCCGTCGGCTCGTAGTAGTCGTCCGTTCGCGACGTGTGCGACCAGGCTTCGTGGCCGATCGCCGCCAGCACGCCGTCCCTGGACGCGCCCAGCCGCAGCCGCTGCACCGTCTGCGTCCTGTGCGTCGTGACGTGGAACATCTGCTGGCGCGTCAGCGCCGTCTTGACCGGCCGCCCCAGCTCGCGCGAGGCGAGCGCACCGAGGATCACGTCAGCGAACACCGGCAGCTTGCCGCCGAAGCCGCCGCCGATGTAGCGGCTGACCACGCGCACCCTGTCCTCGGGGATAAGCAGCGTGTTGGCGACGCGCTTTTGCGCGCTCTCCAGCATCTGGGTCGAGCAGTGGATGATCACGCGGTCGCCTTCCCACCACGCCAGGCTGGCATGCGGCTCCATCTGCGCATGGATGTGGAACGGCGTCGTGTAGCGCGCATCGATCTTGACCGCCGCGGCAGCGAACGCCGGCTCGAAATCGCCGACGCTGCTGTCGGCCTTGTCGCTCTTGTCGCCCCTGGGCTTTTCCGCCTTCTCCAGGCTGGCCTGCAACTCGTACTCGCCCTGTTCGGCGGCGTAGGTGACGCGCACCAGCTGCGCGGCGGCCCGCGCCTGCTCGAACGTTTCGGCGACCACGAAGGCCACCGGCTCGCCGTAGTACTGCACGACCGGATCGTTCAGGTAGGGGCGCGGCCGCGCGAAGCGGTCCTCGATGTCCAGCGAACGTCCGGCCTGCTTCGGAGCATTGCGGTAGGTCATCACCATCAGCACGCCGGGAGCGCGTTCGGCCGCCTGGCTGTCGATGAGCGCGATCGTGCCCTTGGCCGTCGACGCCTCGACGATGAAGCCGTACGCGGGCGGATCGCCCTCTTTCACCTCGTAGGCGTAGGGCGCGGCGCCGGTCACCTTCAGCCGGCCGTCGACCCGGTCGGCCGGGCGGCCGATCTGGCCATGGCGGTTCTGGTCCAGCGCATTGGGCGGCGCCGGCTGGTTCATTTCCATCGTCGGTTCCTTCTCAGCCCGCGCAAGCCTGTTCGAGCACGCCCGCGAGCACCCGCCGCGTCAGCGGGATCTTGAAATCGTTGTGGCCCTGGCCGCTCGCGCCTTGCAGCACGGCGTCGGCCGCCGCGTCGAAAGACGCCCGCTCGGCCGGCGCATCGGCCAGCAGCGTCTCCGCGGCGCCGACCCGCCACGGCTTGTGGGCGAGTCCGCCGAAAGCCAGCCGCGCCTGGCGTACCGAGCCCTTGCCGGCGTCGACGATCGCGGCGACCGACACCATGGCAAAGGCATACGAGGCGCGGTCGCGCACCTTGCGGTAGATCTGCCGGCCGGCCGGCGGCGGCGGCAAGGTGACGCCGGTGATGAACTCGCCGGCCTGCAGGCTGGTGTCCAGGTGCGGCGCGTCGCCGGGCAGCCGGTGGAAATCGGCGATGGGGATCACGCGGCGCGCGCCGTGCGCAGAGACCGCCTCGATGCGCGCGTCGAGCACGCGCATCGCGACTGCCATGTCCGAGGGATGGGTGGCGATGCACTGGTCGCTCGCACCCAGCACCGCGTGGTTGCGGTTGAAGCCGCCGATCGCGGAGCAGCCCGTGCCCGGCTGGCGCTTGTTGCAAGGCTTGCTCGGGTCGTAGAAGTAATAGCAGCGTGTGCGCTGCAGCAGGTTGCCGGCCGTGGTGGCGCGGTTGCGCAGCTGGCCCGACGCGCCCGACAGCAGCGCCCGGCTCAGCACCGGATAGCGCTGTCGAACCCGCATGTCGGCGGCCAGGTCGCTGTTGCGCACCAGGGCGCCGATCCGCAGGCTGCCGTCGTCGCCGTCGTCGATGCGGTCCAGCCCGGCGACGCGGTTCACGTCCACCAGGTGCACCGGCGTTTCGATCTGCAGCTTCATCAGGTCCAGCAGGTTGGTGCCGCCCGCGATGAACTTGCCGCCGGGCCGCGCGGCGACCGCCCGCGCCGCGGCTTCGGCCGTTTCGACCCGCTCGTAGCTGAAGGCCTTCATGTCCCGGCCTCCACCACCTGCTGGATCGCGACGACGATGTTCGGGTAGGCGCTGCAGCGGCACAGGTTTCCGCTCATGCGCTCGCGGATCTCGTCGGCGCTGAGCGCCGGCGTGGCGGCCAGGTCGTCGGTCACGTGGCTCGGCATGCCCTGCTTGGCCTCGGCGAGCATGCCGGCGGCGGAGCAGATCTGGCCCGGCGTGCAGTAACCGCACTGGAAACCGTCGTGCTCCAGCAAGGCCTGCTGCAGCGGGTGCAGGCCGCCCTCTCCCGATGCTGTCGAAGCCGCCGCGAGGCCCTCGATCGTCGTCACCGACTCGCCGTCGTGCATCAGGGCGAGAGTGAGGCAGGCGTTGATGCGGCGGCCATCGAGCAGCACCGTGCATGCGCCGCACTGGCCATGGTCGCAGCCCTTCTTGGTGCCGGTGAGGCCGAGCCGCTCGCGCAGCGCGTCGAGCAGCGTGGTGCGGGGATCGATGGTCAGGGTGTGAGGCTGTCCGTTGACTTTCAATTCGCACTGCAGTTCGGCTGCAGCGCCGGCCGCGCCCAATGCGGCCCTTTCTCTTGCGTTCATGCAATCTCCTGCGAACGGGCCAGTCTAGGCAAGCGTTCGCAGCGGCGGCTGCACCATGCGCCCGCAAATGCGTCAGGCGATTCCTACGCCGGGCTGCGCAAGTCTCAGTGCGCCTTGTCCCAGTTCTCGCCGACGCCGATCTCGGCGAGCAGGGGAACGCGCAGTTCGGCGATGCCGGCCATGAGGCGCGGGATCTCGGTCATCAACCAATCGACTTCTGCATCGGGCACTTCGAACACCAGTTCGTCGTGCACCTGCATGATCATCCGGGTGCCGCGCTGCTGGGCGTCGAGCACGTCCTGCACCTTGACCATGGCCAGCTTGATCAGGTCGGCGGCCGTGCCCTGCATCGGCGCATTGATGGCGGCCCGCTCGGCGCCGGCCCGGCGCGGACCGTTGGGCGAGTTGATCTCCGGCAGGTACAGGCGCCGGCCGAACACGGTCTCGACGTAACCCTTGCTCTTGGCTGAGAGCCGGGTTTCGTCCATGTAGTTCTTGACGCCCGGATAGCGCTGGAAATAGCGCTCGATGTAGTTGGCCGCGGCCTTGGTCTCGATGCCCAGGTTCTTGGCCAGGCCGAAACTGCTCATGCCGTAGATCAGGCCGAAGTTGATCACCTTGGCGTAGCGTCGCTGCTCGCTGCTCACCTGGTCGGGCGCGACGCCGAACACCTCGGCCGCCGTGGCGCGGTGCACGTCCATGCCTTCGGTGAACGCCTTGAGCAGGGCCGGATCCTCGCTGAGGTGCGCCATGATGCGCAGCTCGATCTGGCTGTAGTCGGCGCTGGCGATCTTGTGGCCCGGCGAAGCGACGAAGGCTTCGCGCACGCGCCGGCCTTCCGCCGTCTTGACCGGGATGTTCTGCAGGTTGGGCTCGTTGCTGGAAAGCCGACCCGTCACCGCGACGGCCTGCGCATAGTGCGTGTGGATGCGGCCGGTCCGCGGATGCGCCATCTGCGCCAGCTTGTCCGTGTAGGTGCCCTTGAGCTTGGACAGGCTGCGGTGCTCCAGCAGCTTGGCGGGCAGCGGATAGTCCTCGGCCAGCTTTTCCAGCACTTCCTCGTCGGTGCTCGGCACGCCGCTGGGCGTTTTCTTGACCACCGGCAGGCCGAGCTTGGTGAACAGCACCTCGCCGATCTGCTTGGGGCTGCCGAGGTTGAACGGCTGGCCCGCGAGGTCGTGGGCGTCGCGTTCGAGCTGCATCATCCGCGCGCCCAGTTCGTGGCTCTGTTTGGCCAGCATCGGCGCGTCGATCAGCACGCCGTTGCGCTCGACGCGGTACAGCGTCTCGCTGCTTTTCATCTCCAGGTCGTAGACGAAGCGCAGCCTGCGGTCCGCCTGCAGGCGCGGCCACAGGACCAGGTGCACATCCAGCGTCTGGTCCGAGTCCTCGCACGAATACTCGGCAGCCTTGTCCACCGGCACCTGTTCCATCGTGATCTGGTGCGCGCCCTTGCCGGCGATGGTCTCGAAGTCGATGCCGCTGCGGCCCAGATGGCGCTCCGCCAGGCTGGCCAGGCTGTGCGGCTTGTGCACCTCCAGCACATAGCTTTGCAGCATGGTGTCGTGCTCGTAGCCCCGCACCTCGATGCCGTGGTTGGCGAACACGTGGCGGTCGTATTTGATGTGCTGGCCCAGCTTTTTCCGCTCCGGGTTCTCCAGCCAGGGCTTGAGCCGCGCCAGCACCTCGTCGCGCGGCAGCTGCTCGGGCGCGTCGCCATAGTTGTGGCCGACCGGGATGTAGGCCGCCTCGCCGGGCTTGACGCTGAACGACAGGCCGACGATCTCGGCCAGCATCTCGTCGAGCGAATTGGTCTCGGTGTCGATGGCGGCCAGCTCCGACGCCTCCAGCCGCGCCAGCCAGTCGTCGAACTGCGCCCAGGTGAAGATGGTGTCGTAGTGCAGGTTGGTCGCCTGCGACAGGCCGGACAGGTCCGGCTCCTCGAACAGCCCGCCGGGACCCGGCCCCGGCCCGACCTTCTTCTTGCTGCGATGCTCCTCGATCAGTTCGGGCGGCACGTCGTGGATCTCGAGCTGCTTGACCAGGCCCTTGAAGCCGTAGCGCTCGTAGAAGGCCTTCAGCTCCTCGATCTGCTGGCCGCCGATGACGATGTCCTCCAGCTCCGGCAGGCCGGGGATGTGGTCCTTGAGGTCGCAGTCCTTGCGGATCGTCAGCAGCGCGCGGCCCTGCGGCAGCCAGTCCAGCGCCTTGCGCAGGTTCTCGCCGACGGCGCCCTTCACTTCGCCGGCCCGCTCCACCAGCGCGTCCAGCGAGCCGTATTCCTTGAGCAGCTTCACCGCTGTCTTCGGGCCGACCTTGTCGACGCCGGGCACGTTGTCGACCGAGTCGCCGACCAGGGTCTGGTAATCGACCATCAGGCTGGGCGGAACGCCGAATTCCGCCTCCACCCCGGCGACGTCGCGGCGCCGGTCGTTCATGGTGTCGATCACGACCACGTGCTCGTTCACCAACTGGCTCAGGTCCTTGTCGCCGCTGGAGATCACCGTGTCGATGCCGCGCTCGGTCGCCATGCACGAGAGCGTGCCGATCACGTCGTCGGCCTCCACGCCGGGAACGTGCAGCACCTTCCACCCGAGCAGGCGCACGACCTCGTGGATGGCCGGGATCTGCGAGCGCAGGTCGTCGGGCATCGCGGAGCGGTTCGCCTTGTATTCGGGATAGAGGTCGTCGCGGAAGGTCTTGCCCGGCGCGTCGAACCCGCAGGCCGCGTAGTCGGCGCGCACGTCCTTGCGCAGCTTCTGCATCATGTTGATCATCCCGCGGATCGCGCCCGTCGCCGGGCTCGCCGGATCGCCGGGGACGGCCCGCAGGTCGGGCATGGCGTGGAACGCGCGGTAGAGATAACTGGAGCCGTCGACCAGCAGCAGTGTTTTGGGTACAACAGGTTCGTCTGACATTTAGAAATAGTTCGTTTCGTCTGGATACAAGTAGCGTTAGACTGGAAGTCCACCCCACCCCTCGTTTCCAGGAATTTTTGCGATGAAAACCCTGCCCCGCCTGCTGATCCTTGCCAGTTTAATCCTGCCCCTGGGCGCCTTCGCCGCTGGCGCGATCGCGGTCGACGACGAGGAAGGCGAGCGCGATCCGGGCTACGGGCTGGTGACCGGCGCGCCCTCGCGCGAAGAAGCCGGCCGGCAGGCGATGGCCGAGTGCCGCAAGCAGGGTAACAAGAACTGCAAGGTCGCCGTCCGCTTCGACGCCTGCGGCGCCTATGCGTCTTCGCGCAAGAACTCCGGCATCGGCTACGGCCGCTCCGAGGATGTCGCTCGCACCATGGCCATGAACGAGTGCGGCACCAAAGCCTGCAAGATCGTCGCGGCCGAATGCGAGTGACCGGCCCGGCACACGCCCGCCACCTACAATGAGGGCCATGCGAGCCCTCATTTTTTCAAGTCTCGCCCTCGCCTGCGGCGCGCTGCAGGCCCAGGCGCTTCCCGCGGATACGCCGCAGCCGGCCGACGGCCGGCGCAACCAGAAGATCGAGCGCATCCGCACCGAAGACAACGGCGCGCGGATCGACGAGCTGCGTTACGGCGGCCAGACCCAGAGCATCACGGTGCAGCCCAAGGCGAACGTGCCGGAATACGAATTCCAGCCGACCGACCTGGCGCGCAGCCGCCCGGCCGACAACCGCGACGGCCTGTCCAGCCCCAGCAGCCAGCGGGTCTGGAACCTGTTTCGCTTCTGAATGCCGGCTTGATGGCAGTTTTCACCGAAGTCGCCGACGACGAGGCGCGCGAACTGCTGCGCCGCCTGCAGCTTGGCGAGCTGCGCGAGCTGCGCGGCATCCACGGCGGCATCGAAAACACCAACTACTTCGCGACCACCGACCAGGGCGAGTACGTGCTCACGCTGTTCGAGCGGCTGTCGCCCGAGCAGCTGCCGTTCTACCTGCGGCTGATGAAGCACCTGGCGCAGCGCGGCATCCCGGTGCCCGAGCCGCATGCCGTGCCCGGCCAGAAGCAGGAAAACCTGCTGCTGCAGGTGTGCGGCAAGCCGGCGGCGGTGGTCAACCGGTTGCCCGGCCACAGCGAACTCGCGCCCGGTCCGCAGCATTGCGCCACCGTCGGCGCGATGCTGGCCCGCATGCACCTGGCCGGCCGCGACTTCCCGCTGGCGCAGCCGAACCTGCGGGGCCTGCCGTGGTGGAACGAGACCGTGCCGGTGGTGCTGCCCTACCTCGATCCGCCCCAGGCCGACCTGCTGCGCAGCGAGCTGGCCTTCCAGAACCATGTCGCCGCATCGTCGAGCTACGCCGCCCTGCCGCGCGGGCCGATCCACGCCGACCTGTTTCGCGACAACGTCATGTTCGACGGCCGCGAGCTTGGCGGCTTTTTCGACTTCTATTTCGCCGGCGTCGACAGCTGGCTGTTCGACATCGCCGTGTGCCTGAACGACTGGTGCGTCGACCTCCCCACCGGCGCGCATGACGCGGTGCGCTCACGAGCCTTCCTCCATGCCTATGCCTCGGTCCGCCCACTGGAGTCCGCCGAGCGGCAGCTGCTGCCCGCGATGCTGCGCGCCGGCGCCCTGCGCTTCTGGATCTCGCGGCTGTGGGACTTCCACCTGCCGCGCGAAGCGGCCCTGCTCAAGCCGCACGACCCGTCGCATTTCGAGCGGGTCCTGCGCCAGCGCGTGGCCCATGCCCTGCCGCTGGACTGAGCGCGCGACAGCTTCATGAAACTGAACATCGTTCCGGCGCGTACTGGTTTGACATGGGTCAAACTCGGCATCGCCACCTTCTTTCGCCAGCCGCTCGCGCTGGCCGGCCTGTTCTTCCTGTACATGGCGGCCATCATCCTGGTCGCCCGGATCCCGTTCGTCGGACTGTTCATCGGCGGCATGCTGGTTCCGGCGGCGACGCTGGGCCTGATGGCGGCGGCAGCAGAGGCGTCCAAGGGCAAGTTCCCGATGCCCACCGTGCTGGTCAGCGCGTTCCGCGCCGGCCGGGAACGGGCCCGCGCGATGCTGGTGCTGGGCGTGATCTACACCGGCGGTTCGCTGCTGGCCACCGGGCTGGCGACGCTGTTGTCCGGCGGCAGCACGCCGTCCGAGGGCACGGAGCCGGACCTGACGACGCTGCTCGCCCTGGCGCTGCACGCGCCGCTGTTCCTGATGTTCTGGCATGCGCCGGCGCTGGTCCACTGGCACGGGGTCTCCCCGGTCAAGAGCCTGTTCTTCAGCCTGGTCGCGTGCCTGCGCAACTTCGGCGCGATGCTGGTCTACGGCATGGCCTGGATGGCGGTGTTCCTCGGCGCGGGCACCGTGTTCGGCCTGGTGGGTGGCCTGATCGGCGGCGCCGGCATGGCGCGCACCGTAATGATGCCCGCCGCGCTGCTGCTGGCGGCGATGTTCTCGACCTCCATCTACTTCAGCTTTCGTGACAGCTTCGTCGCCGAAGACCCACCACCGACCGGAGAGACCGCATGACGCAACACACCCTGGCAGGCCGGACCGAGGACGAGGTCCTGTGGTTCCAGCGCCGCAGCTTCCTGCAAGCCGCGGCCGCCTGGACTGCGATGGGCGGTTCCGGCGCCGCCTACGCGCAGCAGCGAAGCAACGTCGTCGAACTCGTGGGCGACGCGACGGTCAACGGTGAGCGGCTGCTGCCGCAGCGCACGCTGCAGACCGGCGACCAGATCGCGACCGGGCCCGGCTCCCACCTCGTGTTCGTGGTCGGCAATTCATCGTTCCTGGTGCGGCAGAACTCACGGATCGCGGTCGAGCGCGGGCGGACCCTGAACACGGTGAGCGTGCTGCGGATGCTGACCGGCGCCGTCGCGAGCGTCTGGGGTCGCGGCGCCAACCGGCAGATCGTCACGCCGACGCTGACCGCCGGCATCCGCGGCACCGGCGTCTACACCGAGGTGCGGCCCGAGGAGGCGTACCGCAGCTATTTCTGCAACTGCTACGGCGTTGTGGAGATGGCCGCCGGCGGCGACCGGGTGGTCTCGCGTTCCAGCTACCACCAGTCCTTCTGGGGCGAGGCCGCGCCGAAGAACGGCCGCCTGCTCACGCCGGCCGATGCGATCAACCACACGGACGAGGAACTGGAATACCTCGCCCGGCTGGTGAACCAGCAGACCGCCTGGCAGGAGCTGGGCCGCCGCGGCGTCAAGGACGGCAAGGGCTATATGGAACCCATGCCCGCCGAAGCCCATCCGGCTGCGCAAGCTCGCTGATCGTCGCCGGCCCGCCTGCGCGCGGCGCGGGCAGACCGGTCTCAGGTCACGGGAGTGAGCTTCGCAACCGACAGCGCCAGCCACTTGATGCCGTGCCGCGGGAAATTGACCTGCGCGCGGGCGTCGTCACCCAGGCCCTCGAGCGACATGACCGTGCCTTCGCCGAACTTGGTGTGGAACACCTTCATGTTGGCGCGCAGCCCATGCCCCGGCACGGCCTTCTGCGACGGCACGGGCGGGCTGGCGAAGCTCGGCGCCGACAGATAGTCCTTGCCGTAGCCGCCGCCGCGCGTGCTGGGATAGCCGGCGCCGTAGCCGAAGGCCGAACCGCCGAAGTTCTGGTTCTTGGGCGTCAGCCACTTCAGCGCGCCTGCCGGCAATTCTTCGAAGAAGCGGCTTTTGACGTTGTAGCGCGTCTGGCCGTGCAGCAGGCGCGTCTGCGAATAACTGAGGTACAGCCGTTTGCGGGCGCGCGTGATCGCGACGTACATCAGCCGCCGCTCTTCCTCCAGGCCCTCGTAGTCGGACATCGAGCGCTCGCTGGGGAAGAGCCCTTCCTCCAGCCCCGTGATGAAAACGCAGTCGAATTCCAGGCCCTTGGCCGCATGCACCGTCATCAGCTGCACCGCGTCCTGGCCGGCCTGGGCCTGGTTGTCGCCCGATTCCAGCGCGGCATGCGTGAGGAAGGCGGCGAGCGGCGACAGGGTCTCGCCCGTTTCCGCATCGGGCGGAACATAGTCGGGCGCCGGCTCGTTGATCTCGGGCAGACTGGGATCGAGTCCCTGGCTGGCCGGGCTTTGCCGCAGCATCGTGCCGTGCTCGTCGATCGGCAACGCGACGGCGTCGCGGCCGAAACCTTCCTGCGTGACGAAGCTTTCCGCCGCGTTGACCAGTTCCTCCAGGTTCTCGACCCGGTCGGCGCCTTCGCGCTCGGCCTTGTAGTGCTCGACCAGCCCGGAATCCTGCAGCACCTGCTCGATGATCTCGCGCAGCGTCAGGCCCTGGGTCCGCTCGCGCAGCACGTCGATCTTCGCGACGAAGCCGCCGAGATTGGCGCCGGCCTTGCCGGTCGTCGCGCTCACCGCATCGTGCAGGGAGCAGCCGGCTGCGCGCGCCGCGTCCTGCAACTGCTCGATGCTGCGCGCGCCGATGCCGCGCGGCGGGAAGTTGACCACGCGCAGGAAGCTGGTGTCGTCGTTCGGGTTCTCCAGCACCCGCAAATACGCGAGCGCGTTCTTGATCTCGGCGCGCTCGAAGAAGCGCAGGCCGCCGTAGACGCGGTAAGGAACGGCAGCATTGAACAGCGCCGTTTCGATCACCCGGCTCTGCGCGTTGCTGCGATAGAGCACGGCGATCTCCTTGCGCTCCATGGCACCGTCGGGGCCATCGCCGCGCACCAGGTGCCGCATCTCCTCCACCATCCACTGCGCTTCGGCCAGATCGGTCGGCGCCTCGTAGACCCGCACCGGCTCGCCGGGTCCCTGGTCGGTGCGCAGGTTCTTGCCAAGCCGGGTCTTGTTGTGGGCGATCAGCTCGTTGGCCGAATCGAGGATGTTGCTGAAGCTGCGGTAGTTCTGCTCCAGCTTGATCTGGTGCTTCACCTCGAATTCGCGCACGAAGTCGTGCATGTTGCCCACGCGCGCGCCGCGGAAGGCGTAGATGCTCTGGTCGTCGTCGCCCACCGCCAGCACGGAGCTCTCGGGACCGGCCAGCATCTTGATCCACGCGTACTGCAGCCTGTTCGTGTCCTGGAACTCGTCGATCAGGATGTGGCGGAAGCGGCGCTGGTAATGCTCGCGGATCGGGTCGTTGTCGCGCAGCAGCTCGTAGCTGCGCAGCATCAGCTCGCCGAAGTCGACCACGCCTTCGCGGTTGCACTGGTCTTCGTAGAGCTGGTAGATCTCCACCTTCTTGCGGTCCTCGTCGCTGCGCACCTCCACCATGTTGGGCCGCAGGCCTTCTTCCTTGTTGCCGCCGATGAACCACTGCGTCTGCTTGGCGGGGAAGCGCTCCTCGTCGATGTTGAACTGCTTCATCAGCCGCTTGATGGCCGAGAGCTGGTCCTGCGTGTCAAGGATCTGGAAGCTTTGCGGCAGGTTGGCCAGCTTGTAGTGGGCGCGCAGGAAGCGGTTGCACAGGCCGTGGAAGGTGCCGATCCACATGCCGCGCACGTTGACGGGCAGCATCGCGCCCAGACGCGTCATCATCTCCTTGGCGGCCTTGTTGGTGAAGGTCACGGCCAGCACGCCTCCGGGCCCGATCTGGCCGGTGGACAGCAGCCAGGCGATGCGGGTGGTCAGCACCCGGGTCTTGCCCGAGCCGGCGCCGGCCAGGATCAGCGCGTGCTCGTTGGGCAGCGTGACGGCGGCCTTCTGCTCCGGGTTGAGGTTCTGCAACAGGGGGGTGGTCTCGACTTCTGGGAACATGGGGGCCATTGTAGGAAGACGGTATGACTCGTGACGTGTGCATTCGTTCTTGGACCGGCGCCCTGGTGCTCGCGCTGGCAGGTTTGGCGGCGCCCTGGGCGCGCGCCCAGTCGTTTTGCTCCAGCGACCGGCAGGTCCAGCCCGCCCGCCTCGTCGAGCGCTTCATCAACGCCGACTGCGAGTCCTGCTGGGCCGACGCTTCGGCCGCGGCCGAGCCCGACGAGCTGGCGCTGGACTGGATCGTTCCGGGCGACAAGGGAGAAGACGCGCCGCTGTCGGCGGCCGCCACGCGCGAGGCCCTGGACCGGCTCGCGTCCCTGAATTTCGCCGTCCCCGCTGCCTCCATCGCCGTCCGGCGCCGCGTGGAAGCGCCCAAGCGCGGCCTGCGGGTGAGCCACGGCGTGCCGTTCAACGACTACATCGGCGCCTCGATCGAGCTGAAATCACCGGGCAGCGAGCGCTGGTCGGCCTGGCTGCTGCTGGTGGAGACGATCCCCGCCGGGGCCGACGGCACGCCGATCGAGCGAAACCTGGTCCGCAACGCGCTGCAGCTCTCGTGGCAGGCCGCCGCTGCGGCCTCCGCCCAGAGGCTGACGCGGCTTTTCGAGTCGCGTCCGATGGGCATTCCCGCGGGCGTGCGGCCCGAGCGCCTGCGCGTCGTCGGCTGGGTGCAGGATGGGCGCGGCCGTATCAGGGCTATAACGCAATCGAGATGCGCGCCTCCGACCCCGGGCGGGTAGAATCAAGCACCGGGCCCAAGCAATTGCGCCCGGTTTTTTTTGGCCCGCGCGGGCCGGACCGGGCCCAAGTCCAAGCGCTCACCTGTTCAACAACAGCCCTCCGGAGCTTGGAAATCAAATGGAAATCTTCGACTACGACAACGTCCTGCTGTTGCCGCGCAAGTGCCGCGTCGAAAGCAGATCGGAATGCGACGCCGGCGTGGAGCTGGGCGGCCGCAGCTTCCGCCTGCCGGTGGTGCCGGCCAACATGAAGACCGTGGTGGACGAAAAGATCTGCCTCTGGCTGGCCGAGCAGGGCTACTTCTACGTCATGCACCGGTTCGACCTGGACAACGTGCAGTTCGTGCGCAGCATGAAGGACAAGGGTGTCTTCGCCTCGATCTCGCTGGGCGTGAAGAAGCCCGACTACGACACCGTCGACCGGCTCGCCGCGGCCGGCCTGACGCCCGAGTACGTCACGATCGACATCGCGCACGGCCATGCCGATTCGGTGAAGAACATGATCGGCTACCTGCGCGAGAAGCTGCCCGCCACCTTCATCATCGCCGGCAACGTCGGCACGCCCGAGGCGATCATCGACCTGGAGAACTGGGGCGCGGACGCGACCAAGGTCGGCATCGGCCCGGGCAAGGTCTGCATCACGCGAATGAAGACCGGCTTCGGCACCGGCGGCTGGCAGCTCTCGGCGCTCAAGTGGTGCGCCCGCGTCGCGACCAAGCCGATCATCGCGGACGGCGGCATTCGCGAGCACGGCGACATCGCCAAGAGCGTGCGCTTCGGCGCCACGATGGTGATGATCGGCTCGATGCTGGCCGGCCACGAGGAGTCTCCCGGCGAGCCGGTCGAAGTGGACGGCAAGAAGTTCAAGGAGTACTACGGCAGCGCCTCGGACTTCAACAAGGGCGAATACAAGCACGTCGAAGGCAAGCGCATCCTGGAGCCGGTCAAGGGCAGGCTGGCCGAAACGCTGCGCGAAATGGAAGAAGACGTCCAGAGCTCGATCAGCTATGCCGGCGGCAGGAAGCTGATGGACATCCGCAAGGTCAACTACGTCATCCTCGGCGGCGACAACGCGGGCGAGCACCTGCTGATGTGAGTCCGAAGGCTTCTGCGAGCCCTCTGGGCCATCGGCGTTCCAAACTCTTCAATCCCCCAGCAACTCCCGCGCGATGCGATGCAGCCGGTGCGCCGGATCCGCCAGCGCATCCAGCACGCTGAAGTGATTCAGGCCCGGCAGGGTTTCGCAGACAGGCACGCGCACGGCGCCCCAGGCATCGCGGATCGACCGCATCTGGCGATGGAACTCTTCGCTTTCGTCGGCGCCGGCGACGGCTGCAAGCCCGCCGCGTGAGGGCGGCGCAAGCAGCGCGGGACTGGCCTGCGACACCTGCTGCGGCGTGAGCTTCAGGTCGGCCTGCAGGAACGGCGTGTGCATGATCGCATCGAGGTCGTGCAGGCCCGAGATCGACAAAGCGTTCTTCACCAGGTCCGGCGGCAGGTCCTTGCCGTGCGCCGGCCAGAGACAGGCAAGCATCATCGCGGCAAGATGGCCGCCGGCCGAATGGCCCGCCACGGTGATGCGCGACGGGTCGCCGCCGTGCTTCGCGATATTGCGCCAGGTCCAGGCCAGGGCCCGGACGACCTGGAGCGTGATCTGCGGGATGGTCGCTGCCGGGGCCAGCGTGTAGTTGGGAAGCACGACGCAGGCTTGCCGCGTGAAGGCGGGCGCAATGAAGGATTGATTCTTCTTGTCCAGCGACCGCCACCAGCCCCCGTGGATGAAGACCAGCACCGGCGCACCGGGACGCGCGGCGGGAAAGACGTCCAGCACCTCCCCGGCTCCATCGCCGTAGCGCAGGTCGAGCTCGCAGGGCTGCGACTGCCTGGCCTCGGCCGACGCCGTGTCCCAGCGCCGGAAATACTCCGGGTGCTCGGGCACCAGCGCCCGGTTGTTGTACATGCGCTCCAGCCACGCGGCGTCCCGGCTCGTGTCCATCGCATTCCCCTCCTGTTGGCGCGATCTTGTCACAACGCTTGCCTTTCCTCGCAGCGCACCGTATTCTGTATACAGAGTTCGCTGTCACACGTCCCACGCACCTCATGTCCGTCCAGCTCGTCAAACTCGAATCCGCGCCCGACCTGGTGGATCAGGTCTATACCAGCCTGCTCGACGCGATCAGCGAGGGATCGCTGGCGCCCGGCGAGAGGCTGACGCAGGAAGACATCGCCGAGCGGCTCGCCGTGTCGCGCCAGCCGGTGCTGCAGGCGTTGCGGCTGCTGAAGAAGGATGGCTTCGTGCTCGATGCGCCGGGACGCGGCGTGCTGGTCGCGCCGCTGGACGCCCAGTGGATCGCCAAGGTCTACCAGGTGCGGGGCGCACTGGACGCCCTGGCCGCGCGCCTGGCGGCGGCGCAGCGCCTGCGGATCGACCCGAAGCTGATCGAGCAGGGGCGCAAGGCCGCGCGCGGCCGCAACGTCAAGGCCATGATCGACGCCGACATGGCCTTCCACACGGCGATCTATGCCGCGTCGGGAAATCCGCTGATCGGGCAGAGCGCGCACCAGCACTGGCGCCACCTGCGCCGCGTGATGGGCGCCGTGCTGCAGTCCGCCCGCCAGCGCGAGGCGCTGTGGGACGAACACGAAGAGATCGCCAAGGCGATTGCCGCTGGCGACGCAGAGCGCGCGGCGAAATTGATCGACGACCACAGCCGGCAAGCCAGCGAAACCCTGGCCGGCCGGCTGACCGAGGTTCTGAACCAGACCCGTGAAGGAGACAAACCATGAGATTGAGCAAGGAACAGCTCGAGCGGTTCGACCGCGAGGGTTACCTGTTTTTCCCCGGCCAGTTCACGCCCGAGGAAACCTGCGCGCTGAACCACGCCGTGCCGGAGCTTTACAGCCGGCGCGAGGCCTACAACGTCCGCGAGAAGGGCAAGGACGCGGTGCGGACCAACTTCGCCGCCCACATGTACAGCGAACCGTTTGCCCGGCTCGCGCGCCATCCGCGGATGATCGGCCCGGTGATGGACCTGTTCGACGAGCAGGTCTACATGCACCAGTTCAAGATCAACGGCAAGGCGGCTTTCGAGGGCGACGTCTGGCAGTGGCACCAGGACTACGGCACCTGGCTGAACGACGACATGATGCCGACCGAGCGCGCGATGAACGTGGCGATCTTCCTGGACGACGTCAACGAGCACAACGGCCCCCTGATGTTCATCCCGGGCAGCCACAAGAAGGGCGTGGTGGAGGCGAAGCACGATCTCACGACGACCAGCTACCCGCTCTGGACCGTGGACAACGCGCTGATCGAGACCCTGGTCGACCGCGCCGGCGGCAAGGATGGAGGCATCGTCTCGCCCAAGGGACCAGCCGGCTCGATGATCCTGTTCCACAGCTGCCTGGTCCACGCATCGGGCAGCAATCTCTCGCCCTGGCACCGCGTCAGCGTCTACCTGAGCCTGTGCGCCGTCAGCAACCACATCCGCCGGTTCAAGCGGCCTGAGTTCATCGCCCATCGCGACTTCACTGCGATCGAGATGCTGCCGGACGACTGCCTGCTGAAGGACTACACCGTCGACCTGCCGTGGAAGGACGGCCTGCCCGCCAGCGCATTGCAGACCAGCAGCGTTCCCTTCGACGAGATGAAGAAGGCGGCGTGAAGGCTTCGACAGGCTCGGCCCCAACGGACACACCATGAACCTCTACACAAAACTCCAGCAGCGCGCGGCCGACGGCAAGCCGGTGCGCATCGGCCTGATCGGCGCCGGCAAGTTCGGCTCCATGTACCTGGCGCAGGTTCCCCGCACACCGGGCGTGCACCTGGTCGGCATCGCGGACCTGTCGCCCGATGCCGCCCGCGCCAACCTCGCGCGCGTCGGCTGGAAGACGCAAGCGGCTCGCGCCGTTTCGCTGGACGACGCGATCAAGACCGGCGCGACCCACGTCGCCGACGACTGGCAGGCGCTGGTCCGGCATCCGGCCATCGACGTCATCGTCGAATGCACCGGCAATCCGATCGCCGCCGTCGACCATTGCCTCGAGGCATTCGCCAATGGCAAGCACGTGGTCAACGTGACCGTGGAGGCCGATGCATTCTGCGGGCCGCTGCTGGCACGCCGCGCTGCCGAAGCCGGCGTCATCTACTCGCTGGCCTTTGGCGACCAGCCCGCCCTGATCTGCGACCTGGTGGACTGGGCGCGCACCTGCGGCTTCCCGGTGGTCGCCGCCGGCCGCGGCCACAAATGGCTGCCGCACTTTTGCGAGTCGACGCCGGAAACCGTCTGGGGCTACTACGGCCTCACGCCGGAGCAGGCGCAGCGCGGCGGACTGAACCCCAAGATGTTCAACAGCTTCCTGGACGGCTCCAAGCCGTCGATCGAGAGCACGGCCGTGTCCAACGCGACCGGCTTGGGCGTGCCGAGCGACGGCCTGCTCTACCCGCCGGCGAGCGTCGAGGACATCCCGTACGTGACGCGGCCGATCAGCGAAGGCGGCGTGCTCGAGCGCAAGGGCATGGTCGAAGTGATCTCCTCGCTGGAGAAGGACGGCCGCAAGATCCCCTACGACATCCGCATGGGCGTGTGGGTGACGGTCGAGGCCGAGACCGACTACATCAAGAACTGCTTCGAGGAATACAACGCTCATACCGATCCGAGCGGCCGCTACTTCACGCTGTACAAGCGCTGGCACCTGATCGGGCTGGAGGTCGGCGTCTCGGTCGCCAGTGTCGCGTTGCGCGGCGAGCCGACCGGCGTCGCCACCGGCTGGAATGCCGATGTCGTCGCGACGGCAAAGCGCGACCTCGCCCCCGGCGACATGCTCGACGGCGAAGGCGGCTACACCGTCTGGGGCAAGCTGCTGCCTGCGGAGCGCTCGGCGGCGATGGGCGGCCTGCCGCTGGGCCTGGCGCACAACGTCAAGGTCGTGCGGGCGGTGAAGAAGGGACAGAGCCTGTCGTGGAGCGACGTGGCGATGGACACGACGACACACGCGTACAAGACCCGCAAGCAGATGGAAGACCTCTTTGCACAGCCGCTTCGCAAGGTGGCGTGAGGCAGGGCCTGCGCAATTTGCGGCATAATCGCGGCTGCCCAAACCAGCGGCGCGCGGTTTGCTAGAATTGCGTTCGTTGTGGGGGGGTAGCTCAGCTGGGAGAGCGTCGCGTTCGCAATGCGAAGGTCGGGAGTTCGATCCTCCTCCTCTCCACCACAACCAGCCGTCCAGTTTTCGAGTGGGCTCTTAGCTCAGTTGGTAGAGCAGCGGACTCTTAATCCGTAGGTCGAGTGTTCGAGTCACTCAGGGCCCACCACTCAAATCAAGGACTCATCCGCAAGGGTGAGTCCTTTTTCTTTGGCGCGGCTTCCTCGACCGTTGCATGTAAAGCCCGTCTCGATCACAGGCGTTGCGCAAATAATTCGCCCCTATCCAACGATCAGCCATGGAGAAAGACGAGAAGCAGTCCGGCAGCGAAACCGACCTCGCGATCTGGCGCAGGTCTTACTACCAGCTGCGCGCCCTGGAGCGACGGCTGGTCGATGCGGCGCGCGAGATCGCGGACCCCGCCGAACTCGAGCACCTGTATCGGGAGGTCGAGGCGCTGCGCAACACGACCAGCGAGCTGTTCACCGCGGCCCAGATGGAAAGCGTCTCGCGCCACGTCAAGCTGTTTCGCACCGGTGCGCGGCCGGGCCGCGACGAGCTTGCACTCTTTACCGGGCGTTCGTAAACCCCGGAGTCTGCGCTCCGTTGTTCATGCAGGAGGCCGCCGGTGGCGGTCGCAAGG
This sequence comes from Ramlibacter sp., assembly GCA_028291885.1. Classification (GTDB taxonomy): domain Bacteria; phylum Pseudomonadota; class Gammaproteobacteria; order Burkholderiales; family Burkholderiaceae_C; genus Ramlibacter. The sequence continues at coordinate 25,221 of JAQGNJ010000012.1, forward strand.
AAAAGCAGGACATGTTCGCAATCCCCGTGCCAGGACAGAGCATCGTCAACGACGAGGGCCAGGCCTGGCTGGTCCACAGCGTCAGCCGCAGGCTGGCTTCGACGGTCGTCAATCTCGTTCCGCTGGGCGCCCGGCATGCCGGCCGCGCCGTGCGCAGGCTGGAGATGCCACTGAGTGACTTCAGGATCTTCTGCACCTTCATGGGTGTCCGCGCCAGGAGCTGGGCACAAGAGCGTTCCGACGCGCGGGCGCTGCCCGCGCCGACGGCCCGCCAGCCCGGCCACGGTCCTAATGCTGACGCACGGAGGACCACGAGCCATGACGACCACGCCAGCTCCCACCCAAGCCGATGAACAGGCCCCGCTCGGACCGGAGCCCACCTATGACGAGGTGCTCGACCTCGCGGTGGAATACACCTTCCCCTGCAGCGATCCCATTGCCGTCGACAGTTGCTGCGGCCAGATTTCGCGAAAGCAGCGGCCGGACAACGCCGGCCCGGCGGCATAGCGGGCCGCGCGCCGGCCACGGATCCGGGTTCCGTCCGGGCCACAGCCGGACGGCGTCCCCGTTGACGCGATTTCAGCGCGACAGCTGACAGTAGCCATGCACGCCCAAAAGCAGACTGCCAGCATGGTCGAAGAGCAGATCCGCACCGTGTCGCGCAAGCTCCCCAGCGTCGAGGACGCCGCTGCGGATGTCCGCCGGCTCACGGCTGCATTGCAGGCAAGGCGGCAGGCGGCGCCGGACAACGCGGTCGAACTGGCCGCGCTCGCCGTCGACCTGCAGCGCGCCTCCGCGGTCTGGCGCCGGCTGGTGCCGACCGGGTACTGGGGCTAGAGAGAACCAGCCCGTCGGAGCTGCGCTCCGACTCCGCGCGACGCAGCCTGCGCACAGCCACCATCGGCGGCGACTGACACGGGGGGCCCTGGCGCCCGCGCACATTGGTGTGCAAGCACCCAGGAGAGCCGCAATGAAACAGCTTCCCAAAGCCCTCGATCGCAACGGCGACCTGTGGGTTCCTGCCGCCACCAAGCAGCTGATGTTCCGCGCATTGCAGGACGTGCGGCAGGCCCTGGAGGCGACGCAGGGACTGCAGGCGTCCGGCGACAAGGCATCCTTCATGATCGACCACGGCGAGCAGCTGCACTCCCTCGCGCTGCTGCAAGAGCTGCTCGGTCTCGACCGGCTGGACCGGCCGCTGCCCGCGGTTCACGAGCAGCTCGGCGAGCCGGCGCCGAAGCAGGCGCGGCTGCTGCGCAACCTGTACAAGCTGCGCCCCATCTGATCGCCCTGCCGCGGACGTAAAAACGCCCCCGGGCCTTGCGGCGCGGAGGCGTTTGGTCAGCGCTGGAACTGCTTAGTTGCCCGGCTTGAACGCGCGCTTCTTGGCGGCGTCACGCGGCACGAACACCTTGGCGCCGGTGCCCGGACGGGCAGGCTTGTCGAAAGCCGGCTTGCGGGGAGCGAAATCGCCACGCGGAGCGAAATCGTTGCGCTGGCCGAAGCCGTCGCCCTGCCGGCCGCCGAAACTTTCCTGCGTCGTGCGGTTGCCGAAATCACCGAAGCCGGCCTTGCGGGCGAAGCCTTCGTTGCCGCCGCGGCGCGCATCCGAGCCGCGGTCATCCCGCGGGGCGCCGAAGCCGCCACCGCCGAACCCGCCCGTGCGCTGGCCACCGCCAGCGGGCCTGCGATCGCGCGACTGGAAGTCACGGCCGCGGCCGCCACCACCGCCACCGAAATCACCGCGGCCGCCTTGCGGAGCGCGCTGCTGCGGCTCGAGTCCGGGCACCACTTCAGCCTTGAACGGCTGGCGGGTGTAGGCCTCGATGTCGAAGATCTTGCGGCGGTCGCGCAGCTCGGCGAACGTGACGGCCAGGCCGTCGCGTCCGGCACGGCCGGTGCGGCCGATCCGGTGCGTATAGTCCTCCGCCTTCATCGGCAGTCCGTAGTTGAAGACGTGCGTGATCGTCGGCACGTCGATGCCGCGAGCGGCGACGTCGGTTGCGACCAGCACCTGCACCTGGCCGTTGCGCAGCGCCATCAGGCGGCGGTTGCGCAGGCCCTGGGTCAGCGCGCCGTGCCGGGCGACGGCGTCGAAGCCGGCTTGCTGCAGGTCGTTGGCCAGGCCGTCGCACTCGACTTGCGTGCTGGCGAAAACGATGGCCTGGTTGATCGTTGTGTCACGCAGCCAGTGGTCCAGCAGCTTGCGCTTGTGCTGGGCGTTGTCGGCCCAGAACAGCACCTGCTTGATGTTGGCGTGCTTTTCCTGCGGGCTGTCGATCTGCAGCTTCTGCGGCTGGCGCATCACGCGCGCGGCCAGTTGCTGGATGCGCGGCGCCAGCGTGGCGCTGAACATCATGGTCTGCTTGCGCTCGATGGTCAGCTGGTTCACTTCGGCCAGGTCGTCGGCAAAGCCGAGGTCCAGCATCCGGTCGGCTTCGTCGACCACGAGGAACTGCACTTTGTCGAGCTTGATCTGCATCGAGCGCTGCAGGTCCAGCAGGCGGCCGGGGGTGGCGACCACCAGGTCGGCGTTCTGCAGGCGGGCGATCTGCAACTGGTAAGGCATGCCGCCCACCACGTTGGCGATGCGCAGGCCGCGGCAATGCTGCACCAGGCCGATGGCGTCGTGCGCCACCTGCTGCGCGAGTTCGCGCGTCGGGCACAGGATCAGGGCGCCGGGGGTGGCGGCCTTGAAGTTGCGCGAGCTGGTCGGGTCCTTGCGCTTGCGCTTGGGGAGCACCTCTCCCTTGGCAGTGGCTTCCGCGACGGCGCTCTCGAACTCGGCGCGCTCTTGCGCTTCGGCCGCAGCCTGCTGCTGGAGCAGCGTGTGGATCACGGGCAGCAGGAAGGCCGCGGTCTTGCCGCTGCCGGTCTGGCTGGAGACCATCAGGTCGATGAAGCGCGCGGCTTCGCCCGCTTCGCCGCTGCCCATGGCCAGGGGAATGGTCTGCTCCTGCACGGTGGTCGGCTGGGTGTAGCCCAGGTCTTCCACGGCGCGGACCAGTTCCGGCGCCAGGCCCAGCTTCAGGAAGCCGTTGGGCAGGGCGGGAGCCGCCGGCGCCTCGGTGACGTCATTCACCTGCTCGTCGAGAATGACGATGGGAGCGAAGGTTTCGGATTCGTTGGATTGCACAGGCGCGAAGTCGCCCTGCACTGCAAAAGTGTCGGTCATGTATGTATTACTCACACGAAAACGCCACCCGTGGCGGGTGCGCTGTCGTCAATGGTTAAAAAACATCAACCATCAAACGACTGTCAGGACCGGTGAACCTGTGGGGCTCTGGTGCTGCTGGCTCTATTGGATGAGCCTGTGAGTGAAGGAGGATGCACGAAGGCTGCGGACTGCAGCCAAGCCCGCTATTGTGCCACGTTCAGGGTTTTCCCGCAAGTCCCCGGGGCTAAGGGAGCCTGAGGAACTGCCGGCGGTAGTGCGCCAGTTCGTCGATGGACTCGTGCACGTCGGCCAGGGCCGTGTGCTTTTGCTGCTTGCGGAACGACGAATACACCTCGGGGTGCCAGCGCTTGGCCAGTTCCTTGAGCGTGCTGACGTCCAGGTTGCGGTAGTGGAAGAAAGCCTCCAGCCTGGGCATGTACTTGACCAGGAAGCGCCGGTCCTGGCTGATGCTGTTGCCGCACATCGGCGTCGAGTTCTTCGGCGCGTACTTCGCCAGGAATTCGAGGATCTGCTGCTCGGCCTCGGCCTCGGTCACGATCGAGGCCTTGACCTTGTCGATCAGTCCGCTGCGCCCGTGTGTGCCCTTGTTCCAGGCGTCCATCTTGTCGAGCTGCTCGTCGCTCTGGTGGATCGCGAAGACCGGGCCTTCGATGCGCGGCTCCAGCGTGGGGCCGGTGACGACCACCGCGATCTCGATCAGGCGATCGACCTCCGGGTCGAGCCCGGTCATTTCGCAGTCCAGCCAGATCAGGTTCTGGTCGCTTTTGCCCAGTGCGGCGGGGGTGGGGTTGATTGCTTCGGACATCTTCTGGATTGTCACCCATGCCCTAAACTCAGTGGCATGAACCCTTCCGAATTGCTGACGATCGCCTTCGCGGCCGCGCTGGTCGCCGGGCTGGTCGTCAAGTTCTGGCTGGCCTCGCGCCAGATCCGGTTCGTGGCCGGCCACCGCGACGTCGTGCCCGAGCCGTTCGCCAACACCATCACCCTGCCGGCCCACCAGAAGGCGGCCGACTACACCGTCGCCAAGGCGCGCTTCGGGCTGATCGAACTGGCCGTGGGCGCCGCCGTGCTGCTCGCGTGGACGCTGCTGGGCGGACTGGACGCGCTCAATCGCGGCCTGCATGCCTGGCTCGGCGCCGGCATGACGCAGCAGCTGGCGCTGCTCGCGGTGTTCGCGCTGATCGGCGGCCTCATCGACCTGCCCTTCACGCTGTACCAGACTTTCGTCATCGAGCAGCGCTTCGGCTTCAACAAGATGACGCTCAGGCTCTGGCTGGCCGACCTGCTGAAATCCACGCTGCTCGGCGCCGCCATCGGCCTGCCGATCGCCGCCGTGATCCTGTGGCTGATGGGCGCGGCCGGCAGCTACTGGTGGCTCTGGGCGTGGTCGGTCTGGATGGGTTTCAACCTGCTGCTGCTGGTGATCTACCCGACCTTCATCGCGCCGCTGTTCAACAAGTTCAAGCCGCTCGAAGACGAGACGCTCAGGAGGCGCGTCACCGAGCTGATGCAGCGCTGCGGCTTCGCGGCCAAGGGCCTGTTCGTGATGGACGGCAGCAAGCGCAGCGCCCATGCCAACGCCTATTTCACCGGCTTCGGCGCCGCCAAGCGCGTCGTGTTCTACGACACGCTGCTGGCCAAGCTCTCGCCCGGCGAGGTCGACGCGGTGCTGGCGCACGAGCTGGGCCACTTCAAGCACAAGCACATCGTCAAGCGCATCGTCGGCCTGTTCGCGCTGAGCCTCGCGGGGTTCGCGCTGCTGGGCTGGCTGTCGACCCAGATCTGGTTCTACACCGGGCTGGGCGTGCGGCCGAACCTGGAGGGACCGAACGACGCCCTCGCGCTGCTGCTGTTCCTGATCGCGATCCCGGTGTTCTCGTTCTTCGTGTCGCCGCTGTTCGCGCAGCTGTCGCGGCGGCATGAATTCGAGGCCGACGCGTATGCGGTGCAGCAGACCAGCGGCAAGGACCTGAGCACCGCGCTGCTCAAGCTCTACGAAGACAACGCGTCGACGCTGACGCCCGATCCGGTGTACGTGCGCTTCTATTACTCGCATCCCCCGGCCTCCGAGCGGCTGGAACGGATGCTCACCGCCGGGAGCGCAGGATGACGGCCTCGATGCTGAACAAGAAGGACTGGTCGCTGCTGCCCCGGCGTGCCCTGACCCCGACCGAAGTGGTCTCGCGCCTGGCTGTCTCGCCCGGCTGGCAGCTCACCGGCGACGGCGAG
>JAQGNJ010000019.1 GCA_028291885.1 Ramlibacter sp.
CCCAGCGGCAAGTCGCCGCACTGGCCATCTTCATGAGCCGGGTGGCGGGATGGCTGTACGTCATCTGCGCCGTGATGATCGTCTTCGACGTCGTCGCCCGCAACCTGTTCGGCTTCTCCACCCAGGCCACCGTCGAACTGTCCGGCTATGCGCTGGGATGCGGCATCGGGTGGGGCCTGGCGGGTGCGTTCGTGGCGCGGATGCACGTCCGGGTCGACATGCTGCTGGAAAGGTTGCCGGCCGGGCCGCGCGCCTGGCTGCACCTGCTCGCGCTGGGGCTGCTGACCGCGTTCCTGGTCGCGGTGCTGTACGGTGTCACGGTCCTGGCCTGGGACTCGTGGGAACTGGACGCCCATGACATGAGCGCCCTGCGCATCCCGCTGTGGCTGCCGCAGTCCCTGTTCGCGCTGGGCATCCTGGTTTTCCTCGCGGCGCTCCTGATCACACTGAGCGACGTCGTGCGCCACCTGCTGCGCGGCGACCTCGCGGCGGTGAACCTGCAGATGCGGCAAAAGAGTGCCGCCGAGGAAGCCGCCGAAGCCATCGAAGCCTCTCATACCGGCGTCGGCCATCCGGCGGGAGGCCACTGAATGCTTGCGCTCGCCATCCTCGTCGTCATCGTCGGCGCACTGCTGTTCACCGGAGCCGCTGTCAGCGTCCCGCTGGCCGGGGTCCTGTTGTTCGTCGGCGCCTTTGCCTTCTTCTTCGCCGCCGGCGTCCACATCGCCGCGGCGCTGGGCACGCTCGGCCTGCTGTTCGGGTTCATCTACCTGGACCGGCCGTTCTGGAACTTCCTGGGCGAGATCGTCTGGGGCCCCTCCACCAACTTCGTGCTCGTGGCCGTGCCGCTCTTCATCCTGATGGGCGAGATCATGTTGCGGGCCGGCCTGTCGGACAAGCTGTACCGCTGCCTGGCACTGTGGACCGGCCGGCTGCCGGGCGGCCTGCTGCACACCAACGTCATCGCCTCGGGCGTGTTCTCCGCCATCTCCGGCTCCAGCGTCGCGACCGCCGCCACGATGGGGTCGGTGGCGCTGCCCTACTTCGCGCGCAGCGACTATTCGCCGCGCTGGGTCCTGGGGTCGGTCGCCGCGGGTGGCGCGCTGGGCAACCTCATTCCCCCCGGCATCACCTTCATCCTCTACGGCCTGATCACGGAAACCTCGGTCGGCGCACTGTACAAGGCGGCGATCGGGCCGAGCCTGCTGGTGGTGGCCCTGTTCCTGATGCTCATCGCGGTGCATGGCGTGCGCACGCACCGGCGCTCGGAGGTGCAACCCTCCTGGGGCGAGAAGATCCGCGCGTTGCTGGACCTGGTTCCGACCATCATCCTGATCCTGCTGGTGCTGGGATCGATCTACGCCGGCTGGGCGACGCCGACCGAATCGGCGGCCCTGGGGGTCGTCGGTTCCCTGCTGATCGCGCTGCTGTCGCGCCGGCTCGACTGGAAGACGATCAACGACTCGGCCATCTCGGCTTCGCACGTCACGGCGATGCTGGGGCTGATCCTGTTCGGCGCATACGTGCTGAATTACGTGCTGACCCACCTGGGTGTTCCGCGCGCCGCCTCCGAGATGTTCAAGGGCCTGTCCCTCCAGCCCTGGGTCGTGATGCTGCTGATCATGGGCTTCTACATCGCGCTCGGCACCTTCATGGAAGGCATGTCGATGATCATCGCGACCACGCCCGTCCTCTTCCCGATCGTGATGGCGCTCGGCTACGACCCCGTGTGGTTCGGAATCGTCGTGACGATGGCGGTGGAGATCGCCTTGATCAGCCCGCCGGACGGCACGGTGCTGTACGTGCTGCAGGGCATGCGCAAGGACCGCGGCTCGCTCAACGACGTGTTCGCGGGCGTCATGCCCTTCGTGCTCGTCTACATCTTCGCCATGCTGCTGCTGCTGGTGTTTCCGCAGATCGCCCTCTACATCCCGAACCACTTCAAGTGATGACCAATCCGCAGACCGGCAAAACCACCGCCGACTGGCTGGCCGCCCGCCTGGCGGGCTTGCAGGCCCGCGACGTGCCGCCCTCGGCCTTCCATGCGGCCCGCCGCTGCCTGGTCGACGTGCTCGGTTGCGCCGCCGCCGGGCGGGCCGAGCCTGCAGTGCGCACCGCGCAGGAATGGGCCGGGCAGGTGTATGCGAGCGGAACAAGTGCCGCCTGGTTTGCGCACGCGCACTTCTCCCCGGTTGCCGCAGCCTTCGTCAATGCCAGCGCGGCCTCCATCCTGGATCTGGACGACGGCCACCGCGCCGCCGCCGGCCATCCCGGCGCCGCCATCATTCCCGCCGCACTCGCGGTGGGCCAGGCACTCGGTGCTTCCATGGAAGACATCCTGCTGGCGATCATCGCCGGCTACGAGGCGGGGGTCGGTTGTGCCGACCTGCGCACGCCGGCGGCGCGCGCCAACGTCGCCACCGGGCGCTGGTCGGCCATCGGCGTCGCCGCGGCCGTGGCCAAGCTGAACGGCCATGACGTGGAACGCACCCGCCACGCCCTGACGGTGGCGGAGGCGCATGCGCCGAACCTGCTTGCTGCCGACCATTCGGGATTCCAGGGCGGCCACGTCAAGGAAGGGATCCCCTGGTCGGTCGTCGCCGGCTTTGGCGCCGCCGATCTCGCCGGTCTCGGCTTCAAGGGCTACGACGCCTCCTTGTCCAACCCCGGCGTCTACGGGGAACGACCCGCTGGCGCCGGCTCGGAGCGCTTCCTGATCGAAACCACCTACTTCAAGCGTTACGCCTGCTGCCGCTGGACGCACAGCGCCGTGGATGCCGCGGTGGACCTCATGCAGCGGGTTCCGGCGGATGCACGCGTCGAGTCCGTCGTCATCGAGACCTTCGCACGCGCCGCGACCTTGCCGAACCATGCACAGCCCGCGGACGTGATCTCGGCGCAGTTCAGCCTGCCCTTCGTGGTGGCGGCGGCCGTGGTGCACGGCGCCGACGCGCTGCTGCCCCTGGATCCGCGCCTGCTACGCGACGAAGCAGTGGTCCGCCTGGCGCGCAACATCGAGGTGCGGGTGGACCCGGCGCTCGACGCCATGTTCCCGGCGAAGGTGCCGGCGCGGGTGCGGATCGCGACGAGCCACGGCGCATCCGAACAGCTGGTCGTGTCGCCGCTGGGCGACTGGGACCATCCCATGTCCGACGAGGCTCTCGTGGCCAAGGCCCTCCACCTGGCCGGGCGTGGCGAGAGCGCGCTTGTGCCGGCTTCCCTGCTGCGGGGGCTGCTGACGGGCGACGTGGCCCCGGCAACGCTGTTTGCGGCGCTCGCCGCACCGGACGGCCGCGCGTGAGGGCCGCCAGCTTGGCGGCCCGGACCGATTTCAATCCTTTCTTTGGAGCATCCAGTGCGAATTGGCAGTGACATTGGCGGCACGTTCACGGACATCGTGACGGCCACGGCAGACGGAAGGTTCTTCGTGACCAAGGTCCCCTCGACGCCCCCGGACTTCGCGACCGGGCTGGTGCACGGGGTGGAAACCGGCTTGCACAGCGCAGGCGGCCAGCCGGCCGACGTGGACGAGGTGCTGCATGCCTGCACTGTCGCCACCAACGCCATCCTGGAGCATCGCGGAGCCCGCACCGGCCTGTTCACCACGCGCGGCTTCCGCGACGTGCTGGAGCTGCGCCGCATCCGCGTGCCTCGCCTGTACGACCCGCAGTACGAACGGCCGGAGCCGCTGGTGCCGCGCGAGCGCCGTTTCGAACTGGACGAGCGCATCGCGGCCGACGGCACGGTGCTGCAGGCACTCGGCGACGCCGAGATCGCGCGCGCCGTTGCGCTGTGCCGCGAGCATGCGCTGGAGGCCGTGGCGGTGTGCTTCATCAACTCCTACCGCAACCCCGAGAACGAGCGCCGCCTGGGCGAGGTGCTGCGGCGCGAGCTGCCCGACGTGTACGTGTCGCTCTCGGTCGACGTGCTGCCCGAGATGCGCGAGTACGAGCGCACCAGCACCACGGTGATCAATTCCTACGTCGGCCCG
>JAQGNJ010000026.1 GCA_028291885.1 Ramlibacter sp.
GCCGCCGCGGCGATGCAGGGCACGCGGATCGTGAAGGTGCTGCCCTGGTTGGCTCCGGCGCTTTCGGCCGTGACCGTGCCGCCATGCAGCTCGACGAGGCTGCGCACCAGCGACAGGCCGATGCCCAGGCCGCCCTGCGACCGGTCGATGGTGCGCCCGACCTGGGCGAACAGCTGGAACACGCGCTCGAGCATGTCGGCGGGAATGCCCACGCCGTTGTCCTGCACCCGGATCAGCGCCTGCTCGCCCTCGCGCCGCACCTGCAGCAGGATGCGGCCGCCCGCGGGCGTGTACTTGGCGGCGTTGTTCAGCAGGTTGGCGACCGACTGCGCCAGCCGCGTGAAGTCCGCCTCCACCTGGATCTCGTCGGGCGCCAGGTCCACCGCCAGCTCGTGGCGGCCGGCTTCGACGGCGGGCCGGCTGGTCTCGATCGCGCTCTCGATCACCGTGCGCAAGGGCATGCGCCGCCGCTCCAGCCAGATCTTGCCGCTGGTGATGCGCGAGATGTCCAGCAGGTCGTCGATCAGCCGGATCATGTGCACCAGCTGGCGCTCGATGATCTCGCGGGCCCGCTGCGACGGCGGCCCGTTGCCGGCGTCCTTCTTGAGGATCTCCAGTCCGGTGCGGATCGGCGCCAGCGGATTGCGCAGCTCGTGCGCCAGGGTCGCGATGAATTCGTCCTTGGCCCGGCTGGCCTCGTGCAGGGTCTGCTCGGCCGCCTTGCGCTCGGTGATGTCGACCATCGAGCCGGCCATCCGGTAAGGCTTGCCCGCCTCGTCGCGCAGCGCCATGCCGGCCACCATGAACCAGCGCCACTCGCCGGAACGCGTGAGCAGCCGGCACTCCACCTGGTAGGCGGACCTGCCGGCCAGGTGCGCGCGCAGCGTGTCGCGCACGGCCTGCTGGTCCTCGCGGTGCAGCACGTTGCGGATCGACGAGGCGCGGTCCGGGAATTCGTCCAGCGTGTAGCCCAGCATCTCGCGCACCCGCGGCGAAAAGACGATGGCTTCGCCGGCCATGTCCCAGTCCCACAGGCCGGCGCTGGAGCCGCGGACCGCCAGCTGGTAGCGTTCGTCGCTTTCGCGCAGCGCGCGGTTGGCCTGCTCCAGCGTCTCGGCGCGCTTGCCCAGCTCCTGCAGCATGGCGTTGAAGGCGTCGGCCAGCGAGCCGACCTCGTCGTCGCTCAGGCGCGGCGCCCGCAGGTTGAAGTCGCGGCTGTTCATCACCTGGCCAGCGACGTCGCTGATGGCCAGCACCGGCCGCACCAGCCGCGCCTGCAGCCGGTTGGACAGCAGCAGCGCCGCGCCCAGGCTGGTCAGGAAGATCGCCGTCAGCGCGCCGAGGTACTCCAGCACCCGCGGCAGCAGCTCGTGCCGCGCCCGCAGGTAGACGGTGCCGATGGTGTCGCGGTTGGAGACCACCGGCCGCGACACCACGACCCAGTCGCTGTCCAGCGTGACACCGGTCGGGAGCGCGCGCGCCGGCGCGGGGCCGCCGTCGAACTCGCCCGAGTGATAGCTCGCGAACAGCATCCCCTGGGCGTTGTAGATCGCCGCGTCGACGATGCTGGGTCGCGCCCGCAGGATGCCGAGGTTCTCGCGCGCCACCTTGGGGTCGTCGAAGGCCAGGGCCGACGTGCTCGCCAGCGCCACGATGTCGGCCTGCGCCACCAGGTCGTTGCGCAGCGTGGTGATCTGGTTGCGCACGTCGAACACCACCACCGCCAGGCCCGCCAGCAGCAGCGCGAAGAAGGTGGTCGCAGTGACGATCACGTTCAGCTTGCGGCGGATCGACCCTGCCTTGGCCACTCCCCTCATCGCTGCAGTCCTTCGACCGAGCTGGCGACCGCCAGCAGCCGCGCGCTCAGGCGCAGGCCGCGGGCTTCGGCCGACGCCAGCGACGCGTTGAAGCGCACGCGCGCGCCGTCGGCGACGAAGTTGATGACGCTGCCGCTCTGCAGCGCGCCGTCCTGCTCCGTCACGACCAGCACCGGCCCGGACAGCCCGGCCAGGAGCTCGCGCAGCTTGGACGGGCGCAGCGTGCCGACGAACAGCACGTGGACGCCGGCGGCCGGCTCGCCTTCCTTCAGGACCTTGACGGCCACCGGCCGGCCCTCGACCGTGCGGCCGACGACCAGCTGCTCCAGGTCCGCCGCCACGGGCGGGTCGGCCAGCACGCCGATCACCAGCGGATCCTGCGGTGTCCTGAAGCTCCCGGCCGGCCACTCGACGAAGGAGCCGAACTTGTAGAGGAAGGCTGCCTTGACGGCGCTGTCGCGCGGCGCCTGCGCCTGGGCCGGCGGCTGCCAGCCGGCCAGCAGCACGAGCAAGGCAGCGGCCAGCCAATGTCGCAGCAGGAAGGCGAAAGCGTGCATTGGAGGCAGCGGCGGCAGTGCTACAGCTGCCAGCCCAGGCGCAGGAAGAACCTGCGCTCGATCTGGCTGGCGACGCCGGCGGCGTTGAATTCGACGTGGCGCCGGTCGAACAGGTTCTGCGCGAGCACTGCGACGGTGAACGACGGCGTGACCTTCCAGCCGAAATTGGCATCGACCGCGGTGTAGGCGGGAACGGCCGGCACGGGCAGCGCGCCGACACGGCGGACCATCACGTCGAGCTGGCTGCGCGAGCCGAGGTCCCAGCTCGAACGCAGGTTCCACTGGTGGCGCGGGTCGTTGCCCAGGTTGGGCACCGAGGTGTCGTCGCTGAAGCCGGAGGCGAACTGCAGGCTCTTGCGCATCGCGAACAGGCCGCCCGACAGGCGCCAGTGCGAAGCGGCCTGGTATTGCGCCCAGGCCTCCAGGCCCGTGCTGTGGCCGTCGATCTCGTTGGAGACGATCGCCGGCATGGAGCCGGGGATCCCGGCGCGCAGGCCCTTGTAGTCCTGGCGGAAGGCCGTGACCGAGTAGGTCAGGTCCGGTGTCATCTGGCCGCGGTGGCCGATCTCGGCCACGTTCGCCGTCTCGGACCGGAAGTTCGCGCCGCCGGCGATCAGGAAGGGCGGTGCGCCGGGGAAATAGAAGTCCCGGTCCAGGCGCGCCGGTGCGCGCACCACGCGCGAGAGGCTGGCCCAGGTCGTGTTGCTGGGCGAATGCTCGTAGCTGACGCGCAGGTTCGGCAGGAATTCGACGCCGGTGTAGCTGTTGCGCTCCAGCTTGGCGCCCAGGGTGACCCGCCAGTGCTCGCCCAGCCGGACCTGGTCCTGCACGAAGATGTTGGCCCAGGAGAGCTGGCGCTCGTTGGGGACGAACAGCACGAGGGGCGTCGGATCGTTGGCGTCGCGGCCCCTGCGGTAGCCCGCGCCCCAGAGCAGCGCGTGTCCCGCCGCCGCCACCGGCTCGTGGCTGAACTGCAGGTCCATGGTCTGCGCCCGGTTTTTGAAGACCAGCGCGTCGCTGCGGGAAGCCGTGTCGTAGTAGGCCTGCAGCTTGTAGGCCGAGCCGTCGGCGAGCTTGCTGCTCCAGCGCGCGAGCAGGTTTCCACCGCGCAGCCTGGCGCTCAGGAAGTCGGCGGGGTCGTCGCCGCCCTCGTAGACGTCGCCCTGGACCGTGAGGCTGCCCCGGCCCGAGGTCCAGTCGGCGCGGGCGCCGAGCTGCCGTCGGCTGCCGGCGTCGGGCCGCTGCGCGCCGCTGGCCAGGCGCGTCGCCCCGCGGTCGGTGGCCAGGGCGTAGATGCGGCCGTGGCCCTCCTCGCCCAGCCGCCCGCCCCAGCGCGCCGCTTCGCGTCCGCCGGAGCGCGAGCGCGTCACGGTCGCCAGGCCGCCCTGCGTGTCCGCCGCGCTGCGCGTGATGATGTTGATCACGCCGTTGACGGCGTTCGCGCCCCACAGGGTGCCGCCCGGCCCGCTGATCACCTCGATGCGCTCGACGTCTTCCAGCATCACGTCGTTGGAATCCCAGAACACGCCCGCGAACAGCGCGGAGTAGATGGCGCGGCCGTCGATCAGGACCAGCAGCTTGTTGGAGATCTCGTTGTTGAAGCCGCGCGCGCTGATCGCGTAGCCGCCGGCGCTGGACTGCGCCACCTGCAGGTTGGGCGCGAGGCGCAGCGCGTCGGGCAGCGACACCGCGGCGGAGCGGCGGATGTCGTCGCTGGTGATCACGAAGATCGAGGCGGCGGCGTCGCGCAGGCTCTCGGCCCGGCCCGACACCGAGGTCACCTCGATGTTGCTCAATTGCTCGAGGCTCAGGTCGGCCAGGCTGTTGGCCGCGACCGCCGTCTGTGCCTGCGCCCAAGCGGCGCCGCCTGCAATGGCCAGCATGCCGGCCACAGCCAGGCTGGAAACGAGAGCTCGGTGTGTTTTCATTGCTGTTGGGCCTGGAGGTCTCGAATCATAGCCAGTGGCACCTGGCGGTCGCCGGGTCTCCCCCACAATCGCTGCATGCTTTCGCTGCTGCGAACTTTTTCCTGGCAGGAACTGCGCCAGCACCCGTGGCGCACCGCGGCCGCCGTCGTCGCGGTGCTGCTCGGTGTCGCGCTCGCCTTCTCGGTCCAGCTGATCAATGCGTCGGCCCTGAGCGAGTTTGCCGGCGCCGTCCGTTCCGTGAATGGCCAGCCCGACCTGGAACTGCGCGCGGCGCAAGGGCACTTCGACGAAGCCCTGTTCGCGCGGATCGCGGGCGACCCCGCCGTCGCGATCGCCAGCCCGGTGCTGGAACTGGGCACGCTGGCGGCGACGGCCGATGGCCGGCGGCTGCCGATCCGCGTCGTCGGCGTCGACGCCCTGGTGGTGGCGGCTATCGCGCCGGCCCTGATGCCGCAGCCGGCGGCGGGCGCCGACCGGCTTGCGCTCGTGGCGCCGGCCACTTTGTTCCTCAACCCGGCGGCGCAGCGCATTGCGGCCGGCGGCGCCCTGCGCCTGCAAAGCGGGCTGCAGTTGCGAGAAGCCACGGTGGCCGGCAGCGTCGCCGCCGGCGGGCCGCCGCTGGCGGTGATGGACATCGCGGCGGCGCAGGAGATGTTCGGCCGGCTCGGCCAGCTGTCGCGCATCGACGTCCGGCTGGCGCCCGGGACCGACCGCGAGGCCTGGCTGCGCGGGCTGCGGCTGCCCACCGGCATCGCCGCGGCGCAGCCTGGCGACGCCGCGGAACGCGTGAGCAACCTGTCGCGCGCCTACCGGGTCAACCTCACCGTGCTGGCGCTGGTGGCGCTGTTCACGGGCGGCTTCCTGGTGTTCTCGGTCCTGTCGCTGAGCGTCGCACGCCGCTCGCAGCAGTTCGCGCTGCTCGGTGTGCTGGGACTCACCGCCCGCCAGCGGCGATCGCTGGTGCTGGCGGAATCGGTGCTGCTGGGAACTGTCGGCAGCATTGCGGGCATCGCGCTGGGGACGGCGCTGGCGTCGCTCGGCCTGAAGCTGCTGGGCGGCGACCTGGGCGGCGGCTACTTTCCGGGCGTCGCGCCGCAACTGCAATGGAGCACGCCGGCGGCCATCGCCTACGGCGCGCTCGGCATCGTCGCGGCGATGGCCGGCGCCTGGTGGCCGGCGATGGCGGCGCAGCGCCTGCCGCTGGCGCAGACGCTCAAGGGCCTGGGCAGCCCCATCGCTGCCGGTCACGGCCATGTGCTGTCGCTGCTGCTGATGGCGGCGGGCGGCCTGCTGGCCCTGCTGCCGCCGATCGCCGGCATCCCGCTCGCGGCCTACCTGTCGGTGGGCCTGCTGCTGGTCGGCGGCATCACCGCCCTGCCCTGGCTGGTGGCGCTGCTCTACGACCGGCTGGCGCCGCTGCTCGCGCACCGCCTGCTGCCGCTGCTCGCGGTGGAGCGGGCGCGGCGCGTGCGCGAGAGCGCCGCGGTCGCCGTGAGCGGCGTCGTCGCCGCGCTCAGCCTGACTGTGGCGCTGACCGTGATGGTGGCGAGCTTTCGCGACTCGGTGACGCGCTGGCTGGATGTGGTCCTGCCGGCCGATCTCTATGTGCGCACGGCAGTGTCGTCGGCCTCCGCGGACGCGGCCTACATCGCGCCGGAGTTCACGCAGGCGGTCGCGCGCCTGCCCGGCGTGCAGCGGGTCGCGACCCAGCGCATCCGCACGCTGCTGCTCGATCCCGCGCTGCCGGCCCTGGCCCTCGTCGCGCGCCGCATCGAGGACCCGTCGCAGACCCTGCCGATCGTGGGCACCCTCGCCGTCGCGCCGCCCGGCCTGGTTCCGGTGTACGTGAGCGAGGCGGTCGTCGACCTGTATGGCGTCCGCGCCGGGACCGAGTTCAGCCGCTTCGGCGAAGCCTTCCGGCCGGCGGTGAAGAACGGCGAGGCGCCGCGCTTCTTCGTCGCCGGCGTCTGGCGCGACTACGTGCGGCAGACCGGCGCGGTCGCGATCGACGACCGCGCCTACCGGCGCATGACCGGCGACCTGCTGGCAAACGATGTCCAGCTGTGGCTGGCGCCGGGCGCCGACGCCGCCGCCGTGCAGCAGGCCGTGCGCGAGCTGGCGCTGGAAGGCGGCACGCTGCTGGAATTCGCGTCGGCCGCCGAACTGCGGGCGACCTCGCTGCGGATCTTCGACCGCAGCTTCGCCGTCACCTACTGGCTGCAGGCGGTCGCGATCGGCATCGGCCTGTTCGGCGTCGCCGCGAGCTTCAGCGCGCAGGTGCTGGCGCGGCGCAAGGAATTCGGCTTGCTGGCCCACCTGGGCCTGACGCGGCGCCAGATCCTCGCGGTGGTGGCCGGCGAAGGCGCGGCCTGGACGGCGATCGGCTCGCTGGCCGGACTGGCGCTGGGGATGGCCGTGTCGGTGGTGCTGGTCCACGTCGTCAATCCGCAAAGCTTCCACTGGACGATGGACCTCGCCACGCCCTGGCTGCGCCTCATGTTGCTGTGCCTGGCCGTCGTTGTCGCCGGCACCGTCACCGCCTGGCTCGCCGGCCGCGCCGCCGCCGGCCGCGACGCCGTGCTGGCGGTGAAGGAGGATTGGTGATTGCGGCGCGTCGCGGCCGTCAAGGCCGTTAGCATCGCGCAATGAACTCCAGCTGGACGCCCAGGCGGCGCACCGTGCTCCTGGCTGCGCTGGCAGCCGCCGGGCCGGCCCATGCCCTGCCGCCGCTCACGTTGCGCTTTCCGCGCGACCACGGCGCGCATCCGCAGCTTCGCACCGAGTGGTGGTACGTCACCGGGCAGGCGAGCTCGGGCGGCCGCGAGTTCGGCTTCCAGGTGACGTTCTTCCGGTCGCGCGTCGACGCGACGCAGGCGATGACATCGAGCTTCGCGGCCAGACAGCTGATCTTCGCCCACGCCGCCGTCACCGACGTGCAGGGCCGCAAGCTGCGGCACGACCAGCGCATCGCGCGGGAAGGCTTCGGCATCGTCTCGGCCAGCACCGACGACGCCGCGATCCGCCTGCGCGACTGGAGCCTGCGGCGGGACAACGGCGCGTACCTCGCCCAGGTCGTCGCCGACGGCTTCTCGCTGGAGCTGCGCTGCGCGCCGACCCAGCCCGTGTTGCTGCAGGGCAGGCTGGGCCTGTCGCGCAAGGGCCCGCAGGAACGGCAGGCGAGCTATTACTACAGCGAGCCGCAGCTGTCCGTGAGCGGCAGCATCCGCTTGCCGGGACAGTCGTTCGCGGTGCAGGGCAAGGCATGGATGGACCACGAGTGGAGCGAGGAGGTGCTGCATCCCGAGGCCCAGGGCTGGGACTGGATCGGCATGAATCTGGACGACGGCAGCGCCCTCACGGCCTTCCGCCTGCGTGGCAGGGACGGCGCGGCGCTGTGGGACGGCGGCTCCTTCCGCGCGCCAGGGGGCGAGCCCTACATCTTCAGCCGCGGCGAGGTGATCTTCAGCCCGCAGCGGCGCTGGAAAAGCCCGCTGTCCCAGGCCACCTACCCGGTCGAGTGGATGGTGCGCACGCCCGCCGATTTCTATACCGTGCGTGCCGTGCTCGACGACCAGGAACTGGACAGCCGCGCCTCGACCGGCGCGATCTACTGGGAAGGCCTGGCCCACCTGTTCGACAGCAACGGCCGCCGCGTCGGCCAGGGCTACCTGGAGATGACCGGCTACGCCCAGCGACTCAGACTTTAAGCGGCGCTGGCCGCGTCCTGCCGCTCGCGGGCCTCGTTGAGCGCGCCGATCAGCAGGTCCAGGCCCACCGGCTTGACAAGGTGACCGTCGAAGCCGGCGGCCTTGGTGCGGCGCTTGTCGTCCTCGCTGCCGAAACCCGTCATCGCGACCACATACGCCCTGTCCATGCCGGGCTCCTCGCGCAGCATCCGCAGGGTCTCGTAGCCGTCCATCAGCGGCATCGACAGGTCCAGCAGCACGGCCTGCGGCCGCAGCGCGCGGGCCAGTTGGACCGCGCCGCCGCCGTCGTACGCCGTCTCGACCTTGTACCCGAGCAGCCGCACGATGCTGGTCGCGCTGTCGGCCGAATCGCGGTTGTCGTCGACCACCATCACCCGCAGCGCCTGCGGCGCCGGCTCGGGCGCGCCGTCGGAGTCCGGCACCGCCTCCACTTCCGCCACCGGCACCCGGAACATGAAGGTGCTGCCCTGGCCGGGGCCGCGACTGCGGGCCTCGAGCGTTCCGCCGTGAAGCTGCGCCAGCGAACGCGCCAGCGTCAGCCCGATGCCCAGCCCGCTCTCGTTCGGCGCCGAGGAGGTGTCGCCCTGCATGAACAGCTCGAAGATCCGCTCCAGGTCGCCCTGGTCGATGCCGCGGCCGTTGTCCGAGACGTAGGTGTCGACGAAGCCGTCCGCGACCTCCACCTTCAGCACGATGCGGCCGCCGTCGGGCGTGTACTTCGCGGCGTTCACCAGCAGGTTCTGCAGGATCTGCGTCAGCCGCGTCGGATCGCCGTTGACGTGGACGGTCTGCTGCGGCAGGTCCAGCGCGAGCTGATGCCGGTGCGCGTCCATCAGCGGCCGCGCCATCTCGACGCTGCGGCTGACGACGCCGCCGTACAGCACCTTCTCCTTGCGCAGCCTGACCTTGCCGGTGGTGAGGCGGCCGACGTCCAGCAGCTCGTCGACCAGCCGGCTCATGTGGGCGAGCTGGCGGTCGATGATGTCGCGGCTGTTGCGCAGCGCCGGGCTGGTGAGCGTCTCCAGCTGCATGACGGTGACGGCATTGCGGATCGGCGCCAGCGGGTTGCGCAGTTCGTGCGCGAGCATCGCGAGGAACTCGCTCATGCGGCGACTCGATCGCTCCAGCTCCTCGAGCCGGCGCCGGTCCGTCATGTCGCGCGTCACCTTGGCATAGCCGATCAGCTTGCCGGTGGCGTCGCGCACCGCCGTGATCACGACGTTGGCCCAGAACAGCGAGCCGTCCTTGCGCACGCGCCAGCCCTCGTCCTCCAGGCTGCCGCGCTCCAGCGCCTCCTCCAGTTCGCGGGCCGGCTTGCCATCGCGCTGGTCTTCGGGCGTGTAGAAGGTGCTGAAGTGGCGGCCGATGATCTCGTTGGCCGCATAGCCCTTGATCGCCTGGGCCCCGCTGTTCCAGCCGCGCACCGTGCCGTCGGGATCGAGCATGAAGATCGCGTAGTCGCGCACGCTCTCGATCAGCAGCCGCAGCCGCTCCTCGCTCGCGCGCAGCCGCTCCTCATTGGCGCGGCGCTCGGTCAGGTCACGGGTGATCTTGGCAAAGCCGGCCAGCTTGCCGTCCGCCTCGTACAGCGGCGTGATGATGACGTTGGCCCAGAACCGGGTGCCGTCCTTGCGCAGCCGCCAGCCTTCGTCCTCGAAGCGGCCGCTGGCCTGCGCGCGCTTGAGTTCTTCCTGCGGCCAGCCGCGCTGCACTTCTTCCGGCGGGTAGAAAACGGAGAAGTGCCGGCCGACGATTTCCGACCGGGTGTAGCCCTTGAGCTTCTCGGCGCCCGTGTTCCACGACACGATGTGGCCGGTTGGGTCCAGCAAGAAGATCCCGTAATCGACAACCGCTTCGATCAACAGCTGGAGGCGTTGCTCCATGCCTGGATTTCGCCCGCTGTCGGCGTCGGATGTGTTCACGGCGACCCTCTCTCCATAGCCTGCCATGCTACCAAGCTCATCGCTGGAATCTGTAGGACAAAGTTGACAGCGCAGCTGTCAACCGGCGCCTGGCCGTTGAAAGCAAGCTGCGCCAGGCTTGGCGCGCTCATGGATGAGGTTGTCGGTCCTGACATGCCGCCGGGGCCGGCGGAACGGGTCCCGCGCGGGCGCTCAGCTGGCGCGGGGGCGGTCGGAACCGGCTTTGGCGCTCAGGTGGTCGCGCACGCGATCGGCCCGGTCGCCGACGGCCTGCACCGCCTCCTTGACCTGCTTCTGGCTCGCGTTGAAGTGCCTTGCCCAGGCACACACCGCGTAGTCGTAGCTGACGTCGATCCGTTCGTGCTCGAGCCGGGTGGGCCTTGCCTTGCCGTCCGCCATTGCGTCGCTCCCTGTCAGAAAGAAGAATTGCAATCGATCTTAGGGAGCGGCGGCGCGGTCGTCTGTAGGACCCCGCAGATGATCCGCCGCCGCCTGGAGCGGCCCTCAGTTCTTCTGCTGCTGGGTGGCGCCGTGGTGCCAGGCGAGCACGCGGTTTTCGATCAGCAGGAACAGGCGGTTCAGGAAATATCCCAGGACCGCCAGCGTGACGATGCCGGCGAACATCTCGCGGGTCTTGAAGCCGCGCTGGGCCGCCAGCACGAAATAGCCGATGCCGTTGGACGCGGCGACCATCTCCGCGATCACCATCACGATCAGGGCGACCGCGAGGCTGACGCGCATGCCGGTGAAGATGAACGGCGCGGCCGACGGCAGCACCACCTGCCAGAGCAGCTTCGCCCCCTTGACGCCGAAGGTGCTCGCCGTCTGGATCTGCACCGGGTCGACGCTGCGCACGCCGCTGTAGGTATTGAGCAGCACCGGGAAGAACGCGGAGAAGGCGACCATGAAGATCTTCATCTCGTCGTCGATGCCCAGGAACAGGATCGCGATCGGCACATAGGCCGGGCTGGGGATCGGGCGCAGGATCTCGGTGATCGGCTCGAACAGGTTGTAGACCGGCCGGAACGACCCCATCAGCAGTCCCAGCAGAACGCCGAGCGCCACGCCGATGAAATAGCCCGCGAACATGCGCCACAGGCTGGCCGCCAGCTCGCGGAGCAATTCGCCGGAGACCAGCAGTTCCCAGAGCGTGACGGCGACGGCGCTCATTCGCGGCAGCGACAGCGGCGAGACCCATTTGAGCAAGCCCGCCATCTCCCACAGCAGCAGGAGCAGCAGGATCAGCGCGATGCCCAGCGTCGGGCCCATGGCAAGGCGTCGCAACATGCTCTTCATGGCGCCTCCTTGGCGGCCCCGGTGGCCAGGCCTTCGTCGGTGAACAGCTGCGACAGCAGCCGGTGGCGGTATTCGAGATAGCGGGGAAGTTCGCGCGTGGTGATCTGGTCGCGCGGATGCGGCAGGTCGATCTGCAGGTCCATGCCGACCACCGAAGGCGGCTTGCTCAGTGCAACGACGCGCGTGGACAGGTAGATCGCTTCCTCGGTGTCGTGGGTGACGAAAACGATGGTCAGGCCAAGCTCGCGCCACAGTCGCAGCACCAGCTCCTGCAGGCCGACCCGCGTGAGCGCATCGACCGAGCTGAAGGGCTCGTCCATCAGCAGCACGGCCGGCCGGCAGGCCAGGGCCCGCGCGATGGCGACACGCTGCTGCATGCCGCCCGAGAGTTGCCAGGGATAGTGGCGCTCGAAGCCATCGAGCTTGACCAGGCCGATGTATTCGCGGGTGCGGGCCGCGATCTCCGCGGGCGCCAGGCCGCCGCGATTCTCCAGTCCGTACGCGATGTTCTTTTCCACCGTCTTCCAGGGAAAGAGCGAGCGCGTGTACTGCTGGAACACATAGAGGATCTCGGGCGGCGGCTCGGTCACCGGCCGCGCCTGCAGCTCCACCCGGCCCTCGGTGGCGGGCACCAGTCCGTCCATGATCTGCTGGAGCGTGGACTTGCCGCAGCCGGACGGGCCGACGATGGACACGAACGAGCCCTGCTCCACCTGCAGGTCCACCCCGCCGAGCGCCCGCGTCGTGCGCCCATGGCCGGTGTACGACTTGTGGATGCCGCGGACCGCGATGTACGGCGCGCCCGCCCGGAGCGCGGCGCTGCTGTCGCGCATCACTGCGCCGCGAGCACGCGACCGTTCAGGTCGACGGGCTTTTTCATCAGGCCGTACTTGAGCATCATGTTCATCGTCTTGCGCATCTCGTCGAGGCTGACGCTTGTTCCCAGGCGCGGCATGTTGACGCGGTCCTTCAGGGCCGGAGCCAGGTTGGTGAACTGCACGTTGGCTTCGCGCACCGCCGCCTGGTTGGCCGGCGCATTGACGTAGTCGGAGCCCTTGCGGATGGCGCGGGCGAATCGCTGCGCCAGGCCCGGGTTCTTCTTGACCCACTCGGTCAGCGCCACATACTGGGTGATGTCGCCATTGGGCTGCGCCTCCACATAGCTGTAGCCGAGCGCGTCGACCTTGCCGCTATCGAGCATGATGGTGCTGAACGGCTCGACCTGGCTGATCATGTCCACCTGCTTGTTCAGGAGCGGGTCGTTCATCTGCGGGAAGGGGATCTCGACGAAGCGCACCTTGCTGCGGTCCACGCCGTGCTTGTCCAGGTAGGCCGTGACATAGAGCCAGGCCGAACTGTTGATCACGTTCACCGCGATGCGCTTTCCCTCCAGCTCCTTGGGCGACTTCATCGCGCCCTTCAGGACGATCAGCGCGCTCGTGCTGTCGGGGGACTGGGCGCGGACCACCGCGCCGGGGGCGAGGATGGTGCCGTCCAGCCCCTGCTCCAGCGCCTGCAGCGTGGACACCGTGTTGCTGAAGGCGATATCGAGCTTGCCGGCCTGCAGCAGCGGCAATGCGAGCGCGCCGCTGTTGAACTTGCTCATCTCCACCTCGATGCCCTCGGCCTTGAAGTAGCCGAGCTTGTCGGCCATGACGGCCCCCAGCGACTCGGAGAACGGCAGGATGCCGACGCGCAGCTTGTCCTGCGCCTGCGCCAGGGGCGCCAGGCACAGCGCAGCGGCCGCGACCAGCGGGGCCAGCAATGAGTTGAGGACTGTTTTCATGGGGCGCTTCTCCTGATTGGCGAGCCGGGGGTGGGGGGACAAACCGTGTTGCACTGTCTACGCAATGTTCATGCCTTGGCGGCGCCGACCGCCGCGCCGAAGCGCGCCGTGTCGGTGACCCAGCCCAGGAAGGTCTCGACGTTGTAGATCACCGCGTCCTGGATGAAAGCCGGGCCCGAGGCCTGCGTCGCATCCTTCACGAACACGCAGAAGTACTCGCGGAAATAGGCGTCGCGGATGGTCGATTCCACGCACACGTTGGACGCGATGCCGACGAACACCAGGTGGCGGATGCCGCGGCTGCGCAGCAGGTTGTCCAGGTCGGTCCCGGTGAAGCCGCTGTAGCGCCCCTTGGGGACGATGAAGTCCTGCGGCTGCGGCTCCAGGCCCTCGACGAACTCGTAGTCCCAGGATCCCGGCGTCAGGATCTTGCCGCGCAGCTCGGGCTTCTCGCGCATCAACTTGAGCGGATTGGACTTGTGCCAGTTGGGCGAGTCGGGGCCGCCGGAATTCTTCAGCTCCGCGTCCCAGCCGTTCTGCAGGTAGACGATGCTGATGCCGGCGCCGCGGGCGCTGGCCAGCAGCTCGCGCGTGCGGTCGATCACCGCCTGCGCCGGGGCGACGTCCTTGCCGGCGAGATCGCGGTAGCCGCCGCGCGACGCATAGCCGTTCTGCATGTCGACGACGATCACCGCCGTGTGTTCCAGCGGCAGCTCGATCGGCTCGGGCGTGGCCTGGAGAACGGCCGTCGGGCCGGAACCCTTGGGCGCGGGAACGATGGCCTGCCGGTCGGCGGCGCTTCGCACTTTGTCTTGCATGATCAACTTGCCTCCAGGCTGTCGGTGAGAACGGCGTCGCCGCGGCGCGCCACGTGTGCATCCACCTGCGTGCCGCAGCGTGGACAGAGCAGTTCGCGCAGCAGGGTGTCGGGGCCCGTCGTATAGGCGGGGCCGAGCTCGCTCATGAGCCGCTCGGCCACCACGAAGCGGTCGCCGTCGCTTTCACTGTAGCCGCAGCTTGCGCAGAGACCGGGCAGCAGCAGCGCCCGCCCGGCGCCCGCTTCACGCGGGCCGCGCTTGCCGCGCAGTGCGGCAGTGGCTTGCGCATCGACCAGCCCCTTTCGGTCCACCGCCACACCGTAGACGCGGCGAGCCGCGTCCGCGGTGACGACACCTTCCCTGATGTCGGCGACGACGGCCTCGGGACGGCGCCGCAGCGGATCGCCCACGCCGCCCGCGCCGTTCCAGCGCACATAGAGCGCGTCGCCGGCCTGCAGGTTGCAGACGCCCCAGCTCACGTCCTCGTGCCGGCCCGGGATCTGGCCCAGCGCCATCGGCGTCTGCGGCGACTTGCCGCCGCCGTGCGCGATCACGTAGCGGCCGGGCGCTCCCGGATAGCCGCCGCCCAGGCCGTGTCCCATCGGGAACTGCACGCCCTTGCCGCTGACGACGAAGCCCAGCGTGCCGTCCGCCGAATCGTGCGGCACGATCGCGTATTCGCCGCCGGTGCCGCCGCGGAATTCGCCGCCGCCGCCCGAGTCGCCGGCGCGGCGCCGGAACAGGTAGCGGATCGGGAACATGCCCTCGTTGCTTTCCACGTTCGCCATGCGCGCGATCGGGTTCGGGATCTCGCCGCCGATGTCCATGCCGTCGCGGTCCCAGCGGGCGCCGCCGGAGCCGCCGAAGGTCTCGGTCGTGGAGCCGATCACCTGCTCGCCGCGCTTGTTGCGGCTGAAGAGATAGAGGCACAGATGGCTGCCGTGCCAGACCGCCGTCGCCTCCGACGCGTATTCCTTGGAGGCGGCCTGCATCTTGGAGATGCACATCAGCGAAACGTTGTTCACCGCCTGCACCGCCGCCACCGTGGCGATCGACACCGGCGCGGGCCGCTTGCAGTTCACCACCGAGCCTTCCGGCGCGATCATGGTCACCGGCTGCAGCACGCCTTCGTTCCAGGTGATGTCGTGGCACAGCGTCGGATAGAGCGGCGCGAGCAATCCGCCCCACGCGGCCCAGCGCGTGCAGTTGACGCCGCGATCGAGCTGCGGGCTGGAGCCCGTGAAGTCGAAGACCAGGGCGTCGTCCTTCTTGGTCATCTTGAGCATGATCGTCACGGGCACGCCCTCGACGTCCATGTACTGGCGCGCGTGCCAGGTGCCGTCGGGCAATTCGCGTAGCCGCTTGCGCAGCAGCTGCTCGGACTGGGCGATCAGCGTGCGCCCGACGTGGGCCAGGGTGAGCGCGTCGTAGCGGTCGATCAGCGCGCGCATGCGCTCGGCCGCGACGTGGTTGCAGGCGATCATCGAGCGCAGGTCGAGGCCGACCATCTCGGGCGACCGCACCATGTTCAGCAGCGTGTCGAGCACGTCCTCGCAGACCTCGCCCTTGTGCACGATGCGCAGGCCCGGCGAGGAGAAGCCCTCGTTGAAGATATCCCGCGCCTCGGGGCAGAAGCCGCCGGGATTCATCGCGCCGATGTCGTTGACGTGGACGAAGCAGGCCGACCAGGCGACCAGCTCGCCGGCGTGGTGGATCGGCGCGATCAGGTAGACGTCGGATGTGTGCAGCGCCGCCGTGTACGGATCGTTCAGCAGGTAGACGTCGCCTTCGCAGACCTTGCCCTTGAAGCGCCGGATGATGGCCTTGCAGGCCTCCGACGCGCTGCTCAGGTGGTGCAGGAAGCCGACGCCGCCCATCAGCAGCCCGCCCTCCGCCGTGTAGAGCGAGACCATCAGGTCGTGGCCCTCGTTGGTCGTCGGGCTGCCCGACACGTTCTTGAGCGTGATCACCGCCTCTTCGACGATGCGGTACAGCCGGTGCCGGATGATTTCGAAACTGATCGGATCGACGTCCATGCTCACGCCCTTTCCAGGATGAGGTTGCGCCAGCCGTCCATGCGCGCGCTCTGCTGCGGCTGGACGACGATGGTGGTGATCGGCGAATGCACGACGGCCGGGCCGACCAGGCGATTGCCCGGGGAGAGCCGCGAAAAGTCGTACACGTCGGCCGGGCGGAGCCTGTCTTCTCCCTCGACGAACATGGCCCGCTGGCCGGTGCGCGCGGCGCCGGCATCCTGCGGACCCAGCGGCTCCTCCGGCGCGTCGGGACGTCCCATCAGCCCGCGGGCCTGCAGCCGGAACGTGACCAGCTCGATGCCTGCGGCACGGAAGGCCGAGCCCTTGCCATAGCGCTCTTCGTACAGGCGCTCGAAGTCGCCGAGCAGGGCGTCGGCCGCGTCCTGGGCGAAGGGAAAGCCGCCACGCAGCACCGTCGTGACCTGGTGGACCTGGCGCCGGTAGCGCAGGTCGACCGACCATTGCAGCTCGATCTGCTGCGCGCCGAAACCTTCCTGCGCCAGCTGCGCGAGCGCCTGCTCCTGCAAGGGAGCGAGCACCTCGTTGATCGCTTCGGCGCCGGCGGGAGCGGGCAGCGATTTCACGACCGCATAGTTGTGCAGCACGTCGGCCGCGACCATGCCGAAGGCGCAATTGACCGAGGCCGTGAACGGGATCACAACCTGCCCGATGCCCAGCTCGCGGGCAAAGGCGCCGGCGAACAGGCCGCAACTGCCGCCGAAGGAATGCAGTGTGAAGTCGCGCGGATCCAGCCCGCGCTCCACCGTCACGTTGCGCACCAGATCCGACAGCTGGGCGCAGGCGATGCGGTAGATGCCGATCGCCGCCTGGTCGACGCCCATGCCCAGCGGCCTGGCGACCTTCTCCTCGAAGACGCGGCGGGCCGCGTCGATGTCCAGCGGCACGCTTCCGCCCAGGAAGGTCGTGGGATCCATGTAGCCGATGATGGCGGCCACGTCGGTCAGCGTCGGCTCTTGGCCGCCGCGTCCGTAGCAGACCGGACCGGGTCGGGAACCGGCGCTCTGCGGGCCGATCTTGGGCCGGCGCGTCAGCGGTTCGACGCTGACGATGCTGCCGCCGCCGGCGCCGATCGACACCAGCTCCAGCTTGGAGGCGACGTAGTGGAAGCGGTCCACCATCGGCTCGCGCGCATAGTCGAACTGGCCGTCGCGGATGACGCCGACCTTGAAGGTGGTGCCGCCCATGTCGGCCGCGATGATGTTGCCGTCTCCCAGCACCTGGCCCAGGTGGCGGGCGCCGATCATGCCGGCCGCCGGTCCGCACTCCACCATGCCGACCGGCCGCTGCGCCGCCTCGCGCACGGGAACCAGTCCGCCATAGCCCTGCATGACCAGCAGCTCGCCGCCGTAGCCGGTGGCCTGCAGCAGCTTGCCCAGCTGCTCCAGGTAGGAGCGGGTGACGCCCAGCGCGTACGCATTGATGACGGTCGTCGACGTGCGCTCGTACTCGCCCGGAACCGGCGCGATCTCGCAGGAGATCGACACGTCCATGCCCGGCGCGATGCGCTGCACGATCTCGCGCACGCGCCGCTCGTGGGCCGGGTTGCGGAAGGACCAGAGCAGGCAGACGGCGAACGCCGCCACGTCCTGCTGCAGCAGTTCGCGCACGGCCTTCTCGACGCTCGCTTCGTCCAGCGCCTCGAGAACCTCGCCCTTGCTGTCGACGCGCTCGACCACGCCGCGGATGCGCGCATGCGGCACCAGCGGCTGGGGCCGGTCGGTCGCGACCGGATGCTTGACCGTTTCTTCCGGCTGGCCGGACCAGCGGCCATAGGCGCCGCGGGTGATCAGCAGCGTGTCCTCGAATCCGGCCGTCGTGATCAGGCCGGTGCGAGCACCGTCGCGGGTGAACAGGGTGTTGTCCACCACCGTCGATCCATGCAGGAACAAGCGGGTGGCGCCGAGCAGCTGCTCCAGCCCCAGGCCCATGCCGCTGGCGGCGGAGCGCACCGAATCGATCACGCCGTTGGCGAAATCGGGCGGCGTGGAAAAGCTCTTGCCGATATGGACCGGCTCGCCGTCCCGGAAGACGACGCAGTCGGTGCAGGTTCCGCCGACGTCGACGGCAACGACATAGCCACTCATGCTTCCACCTCGGTTGCTGCGAGCGAACTGCGCGGCAGCCGCTTCGCGTTGTCACGTTCGACGGCCGCCGGGTCGCGCAGGAACGCCTCGTGCGCAGCCGCCGCATTGCCCGGATAAACCTCGTCTTGTCCTGCAGCCAGGGCTGCGAGGACGGCTTGCGCCACGTCCTCGGGCGTGGTCTTGGCGATCGGCAGGTGCGCGGACATGGCCGTGTCCACCACCCGCGGATAGACGCCGACCACCTGCACACCGAAGAGCCCGAGTTCGGCGCGCAGCGCCTGCGTCAGCGACCGGGCCGCGGCCTTGCTGGCGCTGTAACTGCCCATCGCGGGGATGTTGGACAGCGCCGCGAAGCTCAGCACCTGGACCAGCGCGCCGCCGCGCTTTTTCTTCATCGCGGGCGCGAAGGCCCGCGCCATGTTCAGCACGCCGAAGTAGTTGACCTCCATCTCGCGCCGGGCCTGGTCCGCCTCGCCTTCGAACAGGCCGCAGTTGCCGTTGGCTCCCGCGTTGTTGACGATGACGTCCACGTCGCATGCGGCGGCCGCTTGTTCGGCGGCCTGCGCGTTTGTCACGTCGAGCACAAGGTGCCGCACGCGCGGATCGCCGCTGCGCTGCGCCGGCTCGGAGCGGTCGGCTGCGATCACCTGCGCCGCGCCGGCCTCCAGGAATGCCTTCACCAGGGCCTGGCCGATGCCGCCGCGGGCGCCGGTCACCAGGACCGTCTTGCCTTGGACCGCGGTGCTCATACGGTGTACACCGGCTGGTCCAGGCCGCCCAGCGCCTGCCGCGCCCAGTCCTGCGCCTTGACGGAACGATCCAGCAGCACGCCGGCGGCCCGCACGCCCTGCGAGCTGGAACCCAGCGCGGGAGGTTCGACGCCCTGCTGCAATCGCAGCGCCGCGTCGTACAGCGCGCGGCGCGTCATCACGATCGGCTTGTCGGTCGCGACGAGATGCTCGCCCTCGTAGTTCTGCAGCGCACCCATGCTCTCCTGCAGCGATGCGTCCTGCATCGAGAACCCCTCCACGCCGCTGAAGGAGCGCTTGTCCTTTTGCGATTCGCGGTCGATCAGCCAGTCGTTGCTTCGGTTCGCCAGCGGCTGGAAGGTGCCGGGGATGTACTTCACGTGGATGCCCTGGCCGTCCTTCATCGCCGCGAGTTCGTGCTGCGGCAGCGGCCTGTCCGGCAGGAAGTTGATGCTCCAGGCCCAGCAGTTCTCGTCGTCGATCGGAACCCAGATGTGGCCGCCCAGCGCGTGCGCGCCGAACGGCGGGATCAGCGTGTACCAGGGGAAGATCCACTGAGTGACGCGCCAGTAGAACGAGTCTTGCTCGCCGTTGCGGCGGCCGAAGATCTCCAGGCCGTGCGGCGCCGGCTCGACGTCGAAGACGGCGTTGCGATCGGCCTTGATGTACTTGTTGGCATGCGCGTCGCGGTGCATCGGGTCGCGGTCCAGCTCGAAGCGATGGACCCAGGACGCGTGCGTTGTGTCGATGCCGCCTTCCATCGCCTGCAGGTAACCGCATTCCTGCAGCCGCTTGGTGGCGAAGCGCTGGCTTTCCGGCAGCAGCGACCACTCCAGCCCGGGCGGTTCGGGCCGCATGTCCGCCGGACCCATGTAGGCCCAGACGATGCCGCCCTGCTCGATGCAGGGATAGGACTTGATGCTCATCTTCGCCGCGAGCTGCGGCGCCGACGGCACCTCCAGGCACTGGCCGTCGACGTCGTACTTCCAGCCGTGGTACGAGCAGCGGATGCCGCCTTCCTCGTTGCGCCCGAGGAACAGCGAGACGCCGCGATGCGCGCACAGTTCGTCGACGAGACCGGCGCGGCCCTCGCTGTCGCGGAAGGCGAGCAGCTTCTCGCCCAGGATCTTCACCCGCACCGGCGCGCAGTCCGGCTGCGCGATCTCGCTTTGCAGCAGCACCGGCACCCAGTAGCGGCGCAGCAGCGTTCCCATAGTCGTGCCGGGACCGACCCGCACCAGCACCTCGGCCATCTCGTTCTTCATCGAAGCACCCCGCGCAGGGCGCCGCAAGCCATGTTGTATGTATACATACATCCAATTCTGCGGGTGGTAAGCTCAAGCTGTCAACCACGTTATCGCGAATTTCCAGCCGCATCGCGGCGCACCAGGAGAGACCATGCCGCGCCGGCGCATCCAGCTGACCACGAGAACGCCTGCACCACTGGCGGTGGACCTGTTCACACCCGAAACCGGCAGCGGTCCCGGCCTGGTCCTGTGCCCCGCAATGGAGCATGGCACTGAGGCGGTGCAGCGGGCCGCGGAACTGTTCGCGCAGGAGGGTTATGTCGTCGCCGTGCCGCTGTCCGACGACGCGAATCCGCTGCGGCCGCAGGACGTCGTGGCCTGTCTCGATGTACTCGCGGCCGCCGAACAATGCAAGGGCGCGATTGCGGCCGTGAGCTACGGAAGCGGTGCAGGCGCCGCCTTGCGCTGCGCGGCGCAGGGACTGCTGGAATGCGTCGCTTGCTACCAGCCGCAAGGCCTGGACGCGCTGCTGCCCGAATTGAAAGAGGTTGGCGTTCCGCTGCTGCTGCACCTGCAGGCGCAGCTCGCGGCGAACAGCGCTTTCGCCGACGCCGTGCGGGCCAGCCAGAAAGGCGAGGTGTATGTCTACTCCGACGGAGCAGCCGGCGGCCTCGTCCCCGGCGGACCCGGCGCGCCGCCTTCGGCCGGCATCGCACATTCGCGCACGCTCGCCCTGCTGCGCGCGACGGTCGGACCGCGCTACGACCTGTCCGCGCTGTGGGACGAGCATCGCAACTGCGAGTTCGTCAGCCGCGACGCCGACGCCACGATGCGCACCATGGTCGCGCAGCCCTATGTCAATCACGTGCCGACCTTGATCGGCGGCTACGGCGCGAGCGACCTGCACCATTTCTACAGCCGCCACTTCATCCCGAACAATCCGGCCGACATGCGCAGCATCCCGGTGTCGCGCACCGTCGGGGCCGACCGGGTGGTCAACGAGACCATCCTGTGCTTCACCCACGACCGCGAGATCGAATGGATGCTGCCCGGCATCGCGCCGACCGGCCGCTACGTCGAGGTCGCCCTGATCGGCATCATCACCTTCCGCGGCGGCAAGCTGGCGCACGAGCACATCTACTGGGACCAGGCGTCGGTGCTGGTGCAGATCGGGCTGCTCGATCCGGCGGGCCTGCCGGTCGCCGGCGCCGAAGCGGCGCGCAAGGTGCTGGACCCCAGCCTGCCGTCCAACGCATTGCTGCGAAACTGGACCCCGCCATGACACGCCAACCCGACCAGCACCACGACCTCAGCCACCGCCCCGGCTTCCTGCTGCGAAAGGCGCACCAGGTCGCCGTCGCCATCTTCTTCGAGGAGGTCGGCGCGCTCGCGCTCACCCCGCCCCAGCACAACGTGCTGGCCGCCGTCCAGGCCCATCCCGGGAGCCACCAGACCGCGCTGTCGCGCATCGTCGGCTACGACAGGGCCACGGTCGGCGCGGTGCTGGCGGGACTGGAGGCGCGGGAGTTGATCCGGCGCGAAGGCGCGCCCGGCGACCGGCGCCTGAAGACGATCCGGATCACCCGCAAGGGCAGCGGCCTGCTGCGCGCATCGGCCGCG
Organism: Ramlibacter sp.; assembly: GCA_028291885.1. Classification (GTDB taxonomy): domain Bacteria; phylum Pseudomonadota; class Gammaproteobacteria; order Burkholderiales; family Burkholderiaceae_C; genus Ramlibacter. The sequence goes on from JAQGNJ010000026.1 coordinate 21,589, forward strand.
GCGATGGACCGCATCAACGACCGGATCGTCGCCTGCCTTCCGTCCGGGGAGCGCGAGGTGTTCATCAGGATGCTGGCCACCGTGGCATTCAGCCGCGCCGTCAAGGAAGACGGCGGCGGGCCGGCCGACCCGGTCTGAGGCGGCTGCCGGCCCTTCGCGGGGCGCAGGCACACCGATTGCCTCGTTGTGTCACCACAACTGAAAGGCAAACGATGACTCTCGATGACAGCAAGCAAAACGACGCCGGAAGCAAGGGCAAGACAAGGCGCGGCTTTGCGGTGATGAACCCGGAGCGGCAGCGCGAGATCGCCCGCCTTGGCGGGATCGCCGCGCACCGCAGCGGCCATGCCCACCAGTTCACCACGGAGGAGGCGCGCGCCGCCGGCAAGAAACGCCACGAGCCGCGCAACGAGCGTCCGGCCTGATCCTTGCTAGGCCATGGAGCGGGCGTCCGGGAGCGATCCCGGACGCCCGTTGTCCAAGATTTCAACGATCGATCGCCATGCCCATACCATCGAACCCGGGCGACCTGAGCGCCATCGCGTTCCGCGTCGCCGCCGTCCTGGAGTCCTACCAGCTCCAGATCGAAAGACTGGTCGCCGACTGGCGCAACCGGCCGCTCTACCGCAGCGTCACGGCCCAGCTGGACGAGGTCGGCAGCCTGCTGGGCGCCTTCCCGCAACTGGCCGTGGACATGGTCGAGGTGGTCGTCTGCCACGCAAAATTGCTCAATTTGCTGCAAAGCCATCCGACGGCCGGCGACGCCGTGCGGCAACTGCAGTCGCGCCAGTGCGAGGCGGTGGCCTGCATGCGGCGCAAGACCCTGCGCATGCTGAGCGCGCCCGCCTGATCACCCGTTTTCGCGAAAGCGAAGCTTCATCAGCAGCACCAGGCAGGCCAGCGCCAGCGTCACCGCGTTGGCCGCCACGATCGGCCAGTCCTGGGTCGCGATGCCGTAGAACAGCCACAGGGCCACCCCGGTCGCGAACACGCTGTACATGCCCAGCGAGATGCCGCTGACGTCGCGGGTCCGGTAAGTCTTCCAGACCTGCGGCACGAAGCTGCAGGTGGTGAGGAATGCCGCCAGGTAACCAGTGAGTTCCTTGAAATCCATTTCGCGCCGTCCCGGGTTTGTTCGTCGCGCGGATGTTCGCATCGGCGCGCGGCGCCCTGGGTAGGATGCCGCTGATCGCGCTTGCAGGCGCCGCTTGCCGCGGCGCCCGGATCGGCGCGGCCTGCGCGAGTCCTCAGTGCGCCCCGGCCGCCGCATCCACGCCGCCGCCGGCCGGCGACTTCTGCGGATGCGTGAGCCACACCAGCGGGATCAGCAGCAGGAACAAGGCGGCCGACAGGTAGAAGATGTCGGCGGCCGCCAGCATGAAGGCCTGCTGGTTCACCAGCTGGTTCACCTGCGCCAGCGCCTGCTCCGCCGACATCCCCGCCGCCCTCAGACCGGCCAGCGTGGACTGCGCAGCCGGATTGGCGGGGTTCACCGCTTCGGCCAGCTGCGCGTGGTGCAGCGCCGCGCGACTTTCCCACAGGGTGGTCGAGATCGACGTGCCCATCGCGCCGGCCGTGATCCGCACGAAGTTGGTCAGGCCCGAGGCCGCGGGGATGCGGTCCGGCGGCAGCCCCGACATCGTGATCGTCATCAGCGGGATGAAGAAGAACGCCATGCCCACGCCCTGGATGATGGTCGGGATCATGATGGTGGTGAAGTCGGCCTGGGTGTTGAACCTGGAGCGCATCCACAGCACCAGCGCCAGCACCAGGAAAGCCAGCGTGACGTAGCGCCGCGGGTCGACCTTGCCGACAGTTTTGCCGACGATCGGCGACAGCACCATCGCCATCAGGCCCACGGGCGCCAGCACCATGCCGGCGTCGGTCGCGGTGTAGCCCATGAACTGCTGCAGCCACAGCGGCAGCAGCACCACGTTGCCGAAGAACAGGCCGTAGCCGATGGAGGTGGTGATGGTGCCGGCCCAGAAGTTGCGCCGCGCGAACAGGCGCAGGTCCACCACCGGATGTTCGTCGGTGAGCTCCCAGATCAGGAAGAAGGCGAAGCCCACGGCGGCCGTGGCGGCCAGGCCGACGATCAGGCCCGAGTGGAACCAGTCGTACTCCTTGCCCAGGTCCAGCATCATCTGCAGCGCGGCGATCCACACCACCAGCAGCGCCAGCCCCAGCTTGTCGATCGGCAGCTTGCGCACGACGCTTTCGCGCTTGCGGTAGATCGCCCAGGACGAGAGCGCGGCGACGATGCCCACCGGGATGTTGATGTAGAAGATCCAGGGCCAGTTGATGTTGTCGGTGATCCAGCCCCCCAGCAGCGGCCCCATGACCGGCGCGATCAGCGTCGTCATCGCCCACATCGCCATCGCCAGGCCGGCGAGCGCCCTCGGATAGCTGGAAAGCAGCAGCGACTGCGACAGCGGGATCATCGGGCCGGCGACGAAACCCTGGAGCGCCCGAAAGCCGATCAGCATCGGCATGTTGGGCGCCAGGCCGCACAGCCACGACGCGATCACGAACAGGATGACGCTGCCGCAGAACAGTTTGACCTGGCCGAAGCGCTGCGACAGCCAGCCGGTGAGCGGCACGGCGATGGCGTTGGCCACGGCGAAGCTGGTGATCACCCAGGTGCCCTGGTTCGGGCTCACGCCCAGGTCGCCCGCGATGGCGGGCAGGGAAACGTTGGCGATCGAGGTGTCCAGCACGTTCATGAACGTGGCGGCGGACAAGGCGATCGTGCCCCACATCCGCGCGGAACCCTCCAGCGGCTGGTGCTCGACGGGCGCGGCGCTGGCCATGGTCAGTCGCGCTGCAGGGACGATGCCGCGGCGACGGCGGGCACGGTCGGCGCGGCGGCAGCGGACGCGAGCGGCGTTGCG
>JAQGNJ010000069.1 GCA_028291885.1 Ramlibacter sp.
TCAACAGCGCCGCGACCTGCGGGCTGGGCGCGGCGGGCTGGCGCGGGCCGGCCGGGACCTCGGGGCCTTCGGCGCCGTTGGTCGAGTAGTAGGCGGCGATGTCCTTGATGTCCTGGTCGGTCAGCGAGTCGGCGATGCCGCGCATCGTCGGATGCTTGCGGTCACCGGACTTGTACGCGCCCAGGGCGGCGGCGATGTAGTCGGCGCTCTGGCCCGAGATCATCGGCACGCGGTAGACCTCGGGGAAGCTGGCCTGGTAGCCCTTGATGCCGTGGCAGCCGATGCACATCGCGACCTTGGCCTGCAGCGACTTGGCGCCCGCGGGTGCCGGCGTTCCGACCTTTGGAGGCGCGGCAGCCGCGGGTGCCGGGGCGGGAGCCTGGGCCTGTGCCAGACCGGTCACGCAAGCGACACCCAGAGCGAAAAGCGTGGTCAACAACTTGTTCATTTTGCGAGCACAATCCAGTGAAGGTTCTGAAGTCCAAATCAACCTTCGATTATATCCAGCGCTTCGGCGCCCACCCTTTCGATTCCCTCTCGAACCCTCCCATGAAGTTCCAAGGCTCCCCGAACTACGTCGCCACGCAGGACCTGATGCTTGCGGTCAATGCGGCGATCACGCTCAAGCGGCCGCTGCTGGTCAAGGGCGAACCCGGCACCGGCAAGACGATGCTGGCCGAAGAGGTGGCGCAGGCGCTGGAGATGCCGCTGCTGCAGTGGCACATCAAGTCGACCACCAAGGCGCAGCAGGGCCTGTACGAGTACGACGCAGTCAGCCGGCTGCGCGATTCCCAGCTGGCGGACGTGGACGGCGGCGAGCGGGTCAAGGACATCCACAACTACATCGTCAGGGGCGTGCTCTGGCAGGCCTTCACGGCCGACCAGCCGGTCGCGCTGCTGATCGACGAGATCGACAAGGCGGACATCGAATTCCCCAACGACCTGCTGCGCGAGATCGACCGCATGGAGTTCTATGTGTACGAGACGCGCGAGCTGATCAAGGCCAGGCACCGGCCCCTGGTGTTCATCACGTCGAACAATGAGAAGGAACTGCCGGACGCCTTCCTGCGGCGCTGCTTCTTCCACTACATCAAGTTCCCCGACGCGGACACGATGAAGCAGATCGTGGACGTGCATTTCCCCGGCCTCAAGAAAGAGCTGCTCACCGCGGCAATGAAGACTTTCTACGACGTGCGCAACCTGCCGGGCCTCAAGAAGAAGCCGTCCACCTCCGAGCTGCTGGACTGGCTCAAGCTGCTGGTGGCGGAAGACATCCCGCTCGAAGCGCTGCAAAGCAAGGAAGACAAGGTGGCCGTTCCGCCGCTGGTGGGCGCGCTGCTCAAGAACGATCAGGACGTCTCGCTGTTCGAAAAGCTGGTCTTCATGCAGCGCCACAACCGCTGAGCCGGCCATGCAGCGCAGCGCGAGATCCCTGTTCGCGGAAGGCCTGACCGACGCGGTCGGCTTCGTCGCCGGCGTGCTGCTGGCCTGGGGCCTGGCCCGCTTGCTGGGCCTGGACCCCTTCGCTCCCGGCTACGACGCCAGGGCCATTGGCGGGATCGTGCTGGGCGGCCTGGGCGGCGGCGCCGGGGTCCAGATCGCACGGCGCTGGCGCGCTTCCCGCAAGGACAAGTGAGATGCGCACGCCGGAGCCCGTCACGCTCGAGTCGCAGCTCGTGCGGCTGGAGCCGATGGCCGCCGGCCACGCCGCCCAGCTCGAAGCCGCGGCCGCCGACGGCGAACTCTGGAAGCTTCGCGTCACGTCGGTGCCCGAACCCGGCGCCATGGCGGGCTACATCGCTGCCGCGCTGAAAGGCCAGCAGGAAGGCCAGATGCTGCCTTTCGTCGTGCGCGAAGCGCAGAGCGGCGCCATCGTCGGCACCACCCGCTATCACGACATCGTGCCGGCGGTGGAACGCATGGAGATCGGCTACACCTGGTACGCCAGGAGCAGGCAACGCAGCCACGTCAACACCAGCTGCAAGCTGCTGCTCCTGACCCATGCCTTTGAAACGCTGGGGGCGAAACTGGTCGGCTGGCGCACCGACAACTTCAACTTCGCGAGCCAGCGGGCGATCGAGCGGCTGGGCGCCCGCAAGGACGGCGTGCTGCGCCATCACGCGCTACGGCGCGACGGGACGGTGCGCGACACCGTGATGTACAGCCTCGCGCTGGGCGAGTGGCCGGAAGTCCGGGCCCACCTGCGCGACCTGCTGGCCAAGCCGCGCGACGGCGCGCACTGACGGGAGACCGCCATGCTGATCGACTTTTTCTACACCTTGCGCGGCGCCAAGCTGCCGGTCTCGGTCAAGGAATACCTGACGCTGATCGAGGCGCTGAAGGAAGGCGTGGTCGGCCCCAACAGCGAGGACGGCTACAAGATCGAGGACTTCTACTATCTCAGCCGCACGACGCTGGTGAAGGACGAGAAGCACTACGACAAGTTCGACCGCGCCTTCGCCGCCTATTTCAAGGGCGTCGAGATGGTTGCGGACTTCACCAGGGACATCCCACTGGACTGGCTGCGCAAGAACCTCGAACTGGAGCTCAGTTCCGAGGAGAAGGCCAAGATCGAGAAGATGGGCTGGGACGAGCTGATGGAAACGCTCAAGAAGCGCTTCGAGGAGCAGAAGGAGCGCCACGAGGGCGGCAGCAAGATGATCGGCACCGGCGGCACCAGCCCCTTCGGCGCCTACGGCGTCAATCCGCAGGGCATCCGCATCGGCCAGGACAAGAGCCGCAACAAGAGCGCGGTGAAGGTGTGGGACCAGCGCTCCTACAAGGACTACGACGACACCCAGGAGCTGGGGACGCGCAACATCAAGGTCGCGATGCGCCGGCTGCGCCGCTTCGCGCGGGAAGGCGCGGCCGACGAGCTGGACCTGGACGACACGATCCGGTCGACGGCCGCCAACGCCGGCTACCTGGACATCAAGATGGTGCCGGAGCGGCACAACAAGGTGAAGGTGCTGCTGCTGATGGACGTCGGCGGGACGATGGACGAGCACATCCACCGGGTCGAGGAGATGTTCTCCGCCGCCAAGGCCGAATTCAAGCACCTGGAGTTCTATTACTTCCACAACTGCGTCTACGACTTCATGTGGAAGAACAACCGCCGCCGCTTCTCGGAGAAGTTCGCGACCTGGGACATCATCCGCAAGTACAACAAGGACTACAAGCTGATCTTCGTCGGCGACGCGACGATGAGTCCGTACGAGATCCTGCAGCCGGGCGGGAGCGTCGAATACAACAACGAGGAAGCCGGCGCGGAGTGGCTGCAGCGCCTGACCAACGCCTTCCCGAAATTCGCCTGGTTCAACCCCGAGCCCCAGGGCATGTGGCAGTACCGCCAGAGCATCAGCGTGATCCAGCAGCTGGTGAACCACCGCATGTACCCGCTGACGCTCAAGGGCCTGGAAGAAGCAATGCGGCTCCTGAGCAAGTAGCCGGCGCAGGGCGCCTCGGCTGCGTCCCACTACAATCGCCGACGCCTCCTCGTAGTTCAATGGATAGAACGGGTGCCTCCTAAGCGCCAGATACAGGTTCGATTCCTGTCGAGGGGACCAATCGGTCGAATCAGGACACCTCAAAACGTCTCGGAACCCGCACCACGCCTAGTGTTGCGGGTTTTTTCTTGTAGCACCGATTTTCGCGAAGTACCATGAGATACCGTTAACCTAACGGTACTTTTAACGGTATCTGGACCACCCCGGAACCCAGATACCGTCAGGGGGCAGCGATGGCGCTCACGGACACTTTCGTGCGGCAGGTCAAGCACTCGGGCCGGCCCGCCGGTGACAAGCACACCGACGGCGGCGGCATGTACCTGCTGGTCAAGCCAGGCGGACGGTACTGGCGGCTCGACTACACCTTCTGCGGCAAGAGGAAGACCCTGGCGCTGGGCATCTATCCCGAGGTCTCGCT
>JAQGNJ010000138.1 GCA_028291885.1 Ramlibacter sp.
TCGGACGCGGTCTGCCTGCACGAGATCACGGGCGGACTCGCGAGCGAGCACCGGGAACTGCAGCGGCTCTGGCGTGGCCTGCGGCCCGCGCTGCAAGCCGTCGCCGCCGGTCGTGCCGATTCCTTGCCGGCGCACGAGGTCGAAGCCTTCGTCGAGCGTTGTCGCGCCTGCGTCGCCCGCGAAGACGGCGAGCTGCTGCCGATGGCGCAGCGGCTGCTGAGCGACGAGCAGTTGCAGCTGCTTTCCGCCGCGATGGGGCAGCGCCGCCCCGGCCCGACATAATCGCGCCAGACCCCGCCGGGGGACGGAGAGCTTCCATGGCCTACATGCTGTTGATCGTCGAGGACCCCGCGCAGCGCGCCACCCGCACCGAGGACGAAGGCAAGGCGGTGTACCAGCAGATGCTGGACTTCGCCGCCGACCTGAAGGCGCGCGACCTGCTGCTGGCGGTCGAATCGCTGACGTCGCAGGACCAGGCGTCGCGGATCCGGGTGCGCGGCGGCAAAACCCAGGTGCTCGATGGCCCGTTCGCCGAGGCCAAGGAAATGATCGGCGGCTTCTTCCTGGTCGATTGCAAGACGCGCCAGGAGGCGCTGGAGATCGCAGCCCGCTGCCCGGCCGCCGCCTGGGCGACCGTCGAGGTTCGCGCGCCCGGCCCGTGCTTTACCTGACCCGGGTTTTCACCTAAGCCGCCGGACGTCGATTTCGCCAACCCTGCTTCGTCGTGTGAACGAGCACACAAGGAGCAGCGACATGCGATTCATGATCATGGTCAGGGCGACGCCCGAGACCGAGAACGAAGAGATCGGCGTCGTGCCGGACCAGCAACTGATGGCCGACATGGCCGACTACCACGAGGAACTGGCCAAGGCCGGCGTGCTGCTGGACGGGGCCGGCCTGCAGCCCAGTCGCAGGGGCTGGCGCATCCACTATTCGGCCGGCGACAGGCGCACCGTCACCGACGGGCCCTTCGCCGAGACCAAGGAGCTGATCGCCGGCTACACGCTGATCCAGGTGCGCTCGCGCGAAGAGGCGCTCGAATGGGCGCGGCGCTTCCCCAACCCGGTCGGCTTCGGCCGCGAGGCCGACATCGAGGTGCGCCAGCTGTTCGAGCTGGAGGACTTCGGCGAGACCGTCCAGACGCAGCGTTTTCGCGACCTCGACATGGGCTGAGGCCATGCTCCAAACCTGAGCTTCCTTCATCAACAGCCAGCAAAGGATTCCCAATGGGCCGCAAGATCTTCGTCAACCTCCCGATCGGGAACATGGAACGCTCGCAGGCTTTCTTCAGGAGCCTGGGCTTTTCCTTCAACCCGCAGTTCACCAACGAGTCCGGCGCCTGCATGGTGGTCGCCGACGACATCTTCGTGATGCTGCTGACGGAGCCCTTCTTCCAGGGCTTCACCAAAAAGCCGGTGGCCGATGCGACCAAGAGCACCGAGGTGCTGGTCTGCCTGTCGTGCGACAGCCGCGCGGAAGTCGACGCTCTGGTGCGCAAGGCGGTCGCCGGCGGCGGCAAGACGCCGAACGCGCCGCAGGACCACGGCTTCATGTACGGCCACGGTTTCGAGGACCTGGACGGCCACCAGTGGGAACTGGTGTGGATGGACCCGAACGCCGCCCCGCCGCACGCCTGAGGTTCCGTCCGAGATGCATTCGGCCACCCACGACGCGATCGACGCGGTCTGGCGGATCGAGTCCGCCAAGATCGTCGCCGGGGTCGCGCGCATGGTCCGCGACATCGGACTGGCCGAGGAACTGGCGCAAGACGCGCTGGTCTCCGCGCTGGAGCACTGGCCGACCCAGGGCGTGCCCGACAAGCCCGGCGCATGGCTGATGGCGACCGCGAAGAACAAGGCGCTGGACCGCCTGCGGCGCGAGAAGGTGCTGGCCGGCAAGCTGGAGGAGATCGGCCACGACCTCCAGGCGCGGGAAGCGCTCGTCGTCCCGGACTTCGTCGATGCCCTCGACGCCGCGCGCCAGGACGACATCGGCGACGACCTGCTGCGGCTGATCTTCACCGCATGCCATCCCGTGCTCTCCAGGGACGCTCGCGTCGCGCTCACGCTCAAGCTGCTGGGCGGCCTGACGACGCACGAGATCGCCCGCGCCTTCCTGGTGCCGGAAGCGACCATCGCCCAGCGCATCGTGCGCGCCAAGCGCACGCTGAGCGAGGCGCGCGTGCCGTTCGAGGTGCCCCGCGCCGACGCCCTGGCGCAGCGGCTGGCCTCGGTTCTGGAGGTGGTCTACCTCGTGTTCAACGAAGGCTATACGGCGACCGCCGGCGAGGACTGGATGCGTCCGGCGCTGAGCAACGAGGCGATCCGCCTGGGCCGCATGCTGGCCGAACTGGCGCCCGATCAGTCCGAGGTCCACGGCCTGGTGGCGCTGATGGAGCTGCAGACGTCGCGCGCCGCGGCCAGGCTCGATGCCAGGGGCAAGCCCGTGCTGCTGCCGCAGCAGGACCGCGGCCGCTGGGACAGGCTGCTGATCCGGCGCGGGCTGGCGGCGCTGGAGCGGGCGGCTGCGCTCGGCGGCGCGCTCGGCCCGTATGCCCTGCAGGCCGCGATCGCCGCCTGCCATGCGCGCGCGGCGACGGCGGACGAGACCGACTGGCCGCGCATCGCGGCGATCTACGACGCGCTCTCGCAGGTCGCGCCGTCGCCCGTGGTCGAACTCAATCGCGCGGTGGCCGTCGGCATGGCTTTCGGGCCGGCGCAGGGCCTGGCGATCGTCGATGCCCTGCGCGATGAACCCTCGCTCAAGGGCTACCACTGGCTGCCCAGCGTGCGCGCCGACCTGCTGGCCAGGATGGGCCGGCGCCACGAAGCGCGGGCCGAATTCGAGAAAGCCGCCGCCCTGGCGGGCAATGCCCGCGAGCGCGAGCTGCTGCTGGCGCGGGCTGCGCAAATGGGAGAAGACGCATGACGCAGGGCTCGAATCGCTGGTGGTCGCTGGGCGTGCTGTGCCTGGGCGTGCTGATGATCGTGCTGGACACGACCATCGTGACCGTCGCCATGCCGGCGATCCGCGGCGACCTGGGCTGGGCGGCGCGCTCGCAGGCGCTGACGCAAGCCGGCGCGACGCAGGCGGTCGCACTCAACGGCGGCTACCAGGCGGCGTTTGCCGCGGGCGCCGCGTTCGCGCTGCTCGCCGCCGCGCTTGCTGCGGCCCTGCTGCGCACGCCGGCGCCGGCGCGCGAAGCCGCTCCCTCAGGACTGGCCGAGAGCCTTCACGAGTGAGGGCTGCAGGATCTCGATCCAGTAGCCATCCGGGTCCTTGATGAAGGCCACGTCCTTCATCTTTCCCTGCTCGGGCCGCTTCACGTAGGGCACGTCGTTGCTGTCGAACCATGCGATCGCGGCGGCCAGGTCGGGCACGGAAAAGCAGATGTGGCCGAAGCCCTGGGGCTGCGCGTTGCCGTCGTGGTACTTGAAGTCCGGCTGGCTCTCCGTGCCCCAGTTGTGCGTCAGCTCGAGGATGCCGCGCTGGCTGAAGGTCCAGGCCGTGCGCTCGCCGGCATCCTCCGGCACGGCCTCACCCTCCTCGAGCCGCGCCAGGAAGAACAGCGAGAACTTCATCTCGGGAAAGTCCAGCTTGCGCAGCAGCCGCATGCCCATGACGCGGGTGTAGAAGTCCAGCGAGACCGCCGGGTCCTTGACCCGCAGCATGCTGTGGTTGAAGACGAAGCCGCGGGTCTCGGGCTGGGCGCCCGTGGCGACGCCGGGCTGGGTTTCGGTGCTGAAGGCCATCTCGGTTTCCTGGTTGCGAAACCGCGATTTTCGGTCAGAGCGCCAGCATCCAGGCGGCCATTTCGTCGGCCGTCTGCGCCACCAGGTCCGGCCTGCCGGCCAGGTAGTGATCGCCGCCGCGGATGTCGACGTTGCGGATGCGCCCTGGCGCCGCATCCATCCACGCGTCGCGGGTGCTCGGGAAGGTGGACTGGTCGGCGGTGTAGGTGCACAGCAGCACCGGCACGCTCGTTTTCGCGAGATTCGACGGACCGTCGGCGCGGCTCCTGGACGACCACTGCGACAGGAAAGCCGTGAGCGAGGTGATCCGGCCCATCTGGCTGGCCGCGTAGTTCACCGCGCGGGCTCCGGCCGCGCCCTTGCCCCAGACGCTGCCCAGCTCGCGCTCGTTCGGATCGAGCGACAGGTCGAGGCAGCGCGGGTCCGCGTGGGTGCGGTAGACGAGGAAGGCCTCGTCGCGCGCACTGCCCGGCGCCTGCTGGCTGCGCAGCAGGCGCAGGCGCTGGTCGACCCAGTGCTCGATCTTTGCCAGCCGCGCCTGCTGGCCGGCCTGGAAGCGGGCCAGGAACTGCGGCGTGAACGGCGGGCCGTTGGCCGGGTTGTACATGTCCAGCGCCGGATCGGCCGCCAGCGCGTCGTGCTCGTCGACGACGGACGGGTCGATCCAGTTGCGCATCAGCGTCGAGCGGCCCTCGTGCGCGGCGCAGAGCGCCAGTCCCTCGACCGGCGGGAGATCGGCCGGCGAGAGATTGGCCGGATCGCCGTCGAGCATGGTCTCGATGGTCAGCTTCTGCGCCTGCGCCTGGTAGAACGCGGACAGCGACGCGCCGCCGGAGTTGCCGATCAGCACCACCTTGTCGTACCCCTGCGCTCGCAGGAACTGCACACCGGCGCCCAGGTCCTGGATCACCCGCTCCATCAGCAGCAGCGAGTCGTTGCCGACGTAGCGCGAGTTCAGTCCCATGCAGGCGACGCCACGCTGCGCCAGCGGCTGGATCAGGTAGTGCCCCATGAAATTGCTGGTCGGGTGCATGACGATCGCCGCGACCTTCTTGTGCCCGTCGGGGCGGGCCCAGGCGCCGTAGATCCGCGGCCGCATCAGCTGCAGGCCGGACTGGCTTTCCATCGCCGCGCCGGGCTTCACGTCGATCACGGCAAGTTGTAGTTCTGGCATCTCTCGGTCCTTCTTCGAACCCAAAAGTGTCGCACGCGCGGAGGGGCCGCGGCACTCGGCATGCGCCCGGAAGTAGCACTTGCCTATACTGGCCCCGCGCACGGGCAGCCACGCATGCACCGCCCGGCACAGTGGGACTTCCACGCAACGAGGGGAATCGCCATGGTGATGTGGGGCGCGATCTGGGGCGCCGTTCTCGGCCTGCTCTGGCCGGGTTACGGTTGGCAATGGCAGAGTGCCGTCGGTCTCGCGCTGGGCGCGCTGGCCGGCCGCATGCTGCGCAACGCGGTGCGAGCCGAGGTGAGGGCGGGGCTGGCGGTGCCGGTCCCGGTCCACCGGCCCGCGCGTGTGGAGGCCGCCGAAACGGCGACACCGCCTTTGGCGACCCACGCACCTGTGCCAGCGGCATCGCCGCCGGCCAGAGTCGTTCCGCCTGCGCCGGCGCCGGCTTTCGAAACGACGCAGCCGGGCGTCCTACCGACCCCCGCGAGCGATGTGCCGCGTCGACGCCACGAGCCCGGACGGCCGGATCTCGTCACCGCTGGATTCAATGCCGCCAAGGCCTGGCTGCTCGGCGGCAACACCGTCGTGCGCATGGGCGTGCTGGTGCTGTTCGTCGGCCTGGCCTTCCTCGCCAGGTACGCGATCGACAACGCGCTGCTGCCGCCGGAGCTGCGGCTGGCCGCGATCGCGGCCGCGGGCATCGCGCTGTTCGCCGGTGGCTACAGGCTGCGCGGCCGGCGCGAGGACAAGCTCGCCTACGCGCTGACGCTGCAGGGCGCGGGTGTCGCGGTGCTGTACCTGACGGTCTTTGCCGCCTTCCGCCTCTACCATTTCCTGCCAGCCGGCGCCGCGTTCGCGGCACTCGCCCTGATCTGCGCCTTCGCCGCCGTCATCGCGGTGGCGCAGAACGCGATGGCGATGGCCTTCATCGGCTTCGCCGGCGGTTTCGCTGCGCCACTGCTGGTCTCCACAGGCCAGGGCAACCATGTGGCGCTGTTCTCCTACTACCTTCTCCTGGGCGTCGCCATCGCGGGACTGGCCTGGGTCAAGGCCTGGCGCGCGCTCAACCTGCTGGGTTTCTTCGCGACCTTCGGCATCGCGACCGTGTGGGGCGTGCTGCGCTACCGGCCGGAGGACTTCGCCAGCACCGAACCCTTCCTGGTCGCCTTCTTCGCCGTCTACCTGGTGGCGAGCCTGGCGTACGCGACCCGGCATTCGCTGGCCGCGAAACAGGCAGTCGACGCCACACTGGTCTTCGGCACGCCGCTCGTCGCCTTCGTGCTGCAGGTGCGGCTGGTCCGGGAGATCGAGTACGCGGCCGCGTTCTCGTCGCTCGCGCTCGGCGCGCTGTATCTCGCCCTGGGCTGGTGGATGGCGCGCCGCAGCCGGTCCAGCGAAGTGCACCGCTGGCTGGCCGAATGCTTCGCCGCCCTGGGCCTGGGCTTCGTCACCCTGGCCGTGCCGCTGGCCCTGGAAGCGCGCTGGACCTCGGCGGTCTGGGCGGTGGAAGGCGCGGCCGTGTTCTGGATGGGCCGGCGCCAGGAACGCTGGCTGGCCCGCGCCGCCGGCCTGGCGCTGCAGTTGCTCGCGGCGGCGGCCTTCATCGAATCGCAGCCGCGGCCCGGCGCCGCCCTCTGGCCGTTCGTCAACCCCGGCTTCATCGGCGGCCTGCTGCTGGCGCTGTCGGCGGGAGCGATCGCGCACTGGTCGCGCGAGGCGGCCGGGCCGCGCGAAACGCCGATGCAGCGATCCTGGAGCTCGCTCGAGCACTCGCTGTCGCCGCTGCTGTTCTGGATCGCCTTCCTGTGGTGGCAATACGCTTTGCACAACGAGATCCAGCGCACGGATCCGGGGTTGCCGGTTGGCGAGAGGGTGTTCGAGCCCGGAACGCGCATCCACCTGCAGATGCTGGCGTGGGTCGCCAGCGCCTTTGTGCTGCACTTTCTCGCACTGCCGAAACGCGCGCGCCCCTGGGCGGTTGCGGCGACTCCGGCCTCGACCGTGCTGCCGGTGCTGGTGCTCGCCGCGCTCGTGGGAATGGCGAGCCTCAGCCACGTGTTCGTCTCGGGCGGCTGGATCGCCTGGCCCCTGGCCTTGCTGCTGCACGCGCTGATGCTGCGGCACCTCGACGCCGGCCCGCCGCAACGCTGGTGGCATTCGGTGCACACGGGCGGCGTCTGGCTGCTGGTTCTGCTCGCCGGCAACATGCTGGTGTTCGCGGTCGGCAAGGCGGGGCTGTGGCAGACCGCCTGGGCCAGCGTGATCCTGCTGGTCGCCGGCATCGCGGTGCTGCTCGCGCTGTCGCGGCGCGCCTGGTTCGACCTCGCGCAAGCCGGGACATCGTGGCCGCTGGACCGGTTCGCTCGCGACTACCTGTGGGTCGCCGCGCTCCCGCTCGCGCTGGCAGTCGCCGTGGGCAGCCTGATCGTCGCCCTCACCTCGGACGGCGACGCGCGGCCCCTGCCCTATGTCCCGCTGCTCAACCCGACCGACCTGTCGATCGGGCTGGGCCTGGCGGCATGCGCCATGTGGCTGGCGCGGCTGCGCGCCAGCAGCCTGCCGGTCCCGGCGACGGTGGCCGATCCGCGCTGGACGCTCGCGCTTTCCGCGATCGCCTTCGTCGCGCTCAACACCGTGTGGCTGCGGGTCGCGCACCACTACGCCGGGATCGCGTGGAGCGCGCCGACGCTGTTCGCATCGTTCCTGGTCCAGGCGGGTTACTCGATCCTGTGGACGCTGGTCGCACTGGGACTGATGGTCGGCGCGCACCGGCGGGGCTGGCGCGGCGCCTGGATGGCGGGCGCCGGACTGCTCGGGCTCACCGTGCTCAAGCTGTTCGTGATCGACCTGTCCAACCGCGGCGGCTCCGAGCGCATCGTCGTCTTCATCGCGGTCGGCGTGCTGATGCTGGTCGTCGGTTATTTCGCGCCCGTGCCGCCGGCACAGCGGCGCGACCAGGAACTCAAGGAGGTTCAGCCATGACGCGCTTCCGTCTTGCGCTCGCGGCGCCCTGCGTGCTCGCGGCCGCGGCCTGCTTCGCCCAGCCTGTCGCCCCCTCCGTCTTCGCGTGGCGTGCGCCGCTCGAATTGCCCGCCGGAACCAGCGTGGCCCGCGCCAGCCTGCCGCCCGACGCCATGCTCCGGCTCCAGAGCCGCGACGCGCGCGACCTTCGCGTCTTCAACGCCGCGGGCGAACCCGTGCCATTCGCCTTCCTGCCCGCGCAGGCCGCGCCGGCGGCGTTCACGCGCGGCTATCCCGCGCTGCCGTTGAAGACGCCCGCGGCCGCCGCGGGCCAGCCACAGGGAACGGTGCAGGTGCGCATCGAGGACGGGGGCCGGCAGCGCTCGGTCCTGGTGCAACTCGATGGCGGCGCGCAGCCCGGCGACAAGGCGCCGGCGGCGGCGCTGTTCGCCACGCGCGACGAGAAGCAGGTGTTGAAAGCGCTCAAGGTGCAGGCCACGCTGCCGCCGAACACGCCGGTGCAGGTGCTGGTGTCGAGCAGTCCCGACCTCGCACAGTGGACGCGCCTGCCGGTCCGCGGCCGGCTGTACCGCTTCGAGGGCGAGGGCGCGCCGGCCAACGACACGCTGGAATTCGACGGCCCCGTCCGCCTGCAAGGTCGCTACCTGCGGCTGGATGCGGACGCGCAAACTGGCGTGGCGATCGAAGCCGTCACCGGCGTGGTGGCGCCGGCCGTCCCCGCGCCGCCGACGCTGCGCGCGGCTCTCCCGCCGGCCAAGCCCGGGGACAAGGGCGCGCTGGAGATCGAGACCGGCTTCCTCACGCCCTTGGCGGCCATCGGCTTGACGACGGGCAGATCGAACACGCTGCTGCCGGTGCGCATCCTCGGGCGCAACGAGGCCGGCCAGCCTTGGCTGCCGCTGGCGCACACGGTCGTTTACCGGCTGGGCAGCGGCGCCGGCGAAGCGACCAACCCGCCGGTGGCGCTGAACCGCGCAAGCGCGCGCTGGCTGCGGATCGAGAGCACCAGCGGCGTCGACCTGGCGCCGCAGCAGATCCAGGCGCAGGCGGAGTTCGAGCCGATGCAGATCGCCTTCGTCGCCAGCGGCGCCGGCCCGTTCGAACTGGCGCTGGGAGGGGCCGGCATCCGCCCGGGCGCCGTTGCGCTCGATGCGATCGCGTCGGCACTGGGCGACCGCAGGCCGCACGAGCTACCCCAGGCCAGTGTCGGAACGGCGCAGCGGACTGAAGTGCAAGCGCCGTCGATCTTCGGCATCGC
>JAQGNJ010000216.1 GCA_028291885.1 Ramlibacter sp.
CACCTCGGGCAGGTTCGCGGCCTCGATCTTCTTGACCGTGACCATGAAGTCGGCCTGCTTGCCGGCCACTTCCTTGCCGTGGTAGTCGGCCGGAAAGGCCAGCGGGAAGGTCTTGCTCTCGCCGACCATCATGCCGCGCACGGCTTGCTCGAATTACTTGAGCATCTGGCCATCGCCGACCAGGAACTGGAAGTCCTCGGCCTTGCCGCCCTGGAACGGCTCGCCGTCGATCTTGCCTTCGAAGTCGACCGTCACGCGATCGCCTTCCTGGGCGGCGGCATCCTGCGGGCGCTGGGCGAAGGTGCGGCGCTGCTTGCGCAGGATCTCGACCGTCTTGTCGATGGCGCTGTCGGTGACCTCGGCCGTCACGCGCTCGACTTCGGCCGTCGCCAGGTCGCCGATCTTGACTTCGGGGAACACCTCGAAGATGGCGTCGAAGGCCAGTTCGCCTTCGGGCGAGGTTTCCTTCTCGGTGATCTTCGGCTGCCCGGCCACGCGAAGCTTCGCCTCGTTGGCGGCCTGCGCGAACGCCTCGCCCACCTTGTCGTTCATGACCTCGTAGTGCACCGAGTAGCCGTAGCGCTGGGCCACGACATTCATCGGCACCTTGCCCGGGCGGAAGCCGTCCATCTTGACGGTGCGCGCCAGGCGCTTGAGGCGGGAATCGACTTCGGACTGGATGACGTTGACGGGGAGCGTCAGCGTGATTTTGCGTTCGAGCTTGTCGAGGGTTTCAACGTTCACGGCCATGATGTTTCTCTCTTGAGGTAAATCTGTGGTGCGCGGGGGGGGACTCGAACCCCCACACCATTGCTGGCGTCAGGACCTAAACCTGGTGCGTCTACCAATTTCGCCACCCGCGCTGAGCTGAAATCGGACGCGGGCGGCCAGGGAAGCCCCGACCGCCCGCCCAAATTCGGTCAACCGCACATTTTACCCGGGAATGATTGCCGCCCCGCCGATGGACGCAGCGGCAGCCGGGGCATCGCCGCGGCGCACCCGGAACCAGGCGGCGTACATCGCCGGCAAGGCCAGCAGCGTCAACACCGTGGCCACCACCAGGCCGCCCATGATGGCGACCGCCATCGGTCCCCAGAACACCGAGCGTGACAGCGGGATCATGGCCAGCACGGCGGCCGCGGCGGTCAGCACGATCGGGCGCAGCCGCCGCACAGCCGACTCGACGATCGCGTCCCAGGCCGGCACGCCTTGCGCGCGGTCCTGCTCGATCTGGTCGATCAGGATCACCGAATTGCGCTGGATCATCCCCATCAGCGCGATCACGCCCAGCAGCGCGACGAAGCCGAACGGCCGTCCCAGGAGCAGCAGCGCGCCCGCCACGCCGGCGATGCCCAGCGGCCCGGTGATGAACACCAGCATCGCCCGGCTGAAGCTGTGCAGCTGCAGCATCAGCAGGGTGAAGGTGAGGAACAGCATGATCGGGATGCCGACCGCGATCGACGACGAGCCCTTGGAGCTTTCCTCCACCGTGCCCGCCACCTGGATCTTGTAGCCCTGCGGCCACCTGGCCTCGAGCGCCCGCAGCGCCGGCAGCAGTTCGCCGGTGACTGTGGCGCCCTGCAAGCCTTCGACCATGTCGCTCTGGACCGTGATCGCGTAGTCGCGGTTCTCGCGCCACATCACGCCCGGCTCCCAGGTGAACACCGGCTTGGCGATCTGCGTCAGCGGAATCGACTTGCCCGATGCCGTCGGCAGGTAGGCGCTGCCGATGTCGGTGATCGCGTTGCGCTCGTCCAGCGGCTGGCGCAGCACGATGTCGATCAGCTTGTCGCCTTCGCGGAACTGGCCGACGGTCGTTCCCGCGAGCAGCGTGCGCGCGGCCTGGGCGATCGACTGGCTGGTGACGCCGAGCGCGCGCGCCTTGGCCTGGTCCACCTCCAGCCGCAGCACCTTGACCGACTCGTTCCAGTTGTCGTTGACGCCCCGCGTGTTGGGGCTGTTGCGCATCACGGCCTTGACCTCGTCGGCGCGCAGGCGCAAGGCCAGCGGCTCCGGCCCGACGACGCGGAACTGCACCGGATACGGCACGGGCGGACCGTTGGGCAGCAGCTTGACCCGTCCCCGCACCTCGGGAAACTCGGTCGCCAGCAGCGCCGGCAGCTTGACCCGCAGCGACTCGCGCACCGACAGGTCCCTGGGCAGGACGATGAACTGCGACACGTTGGTCTGCGGGAACACCTGGTCCAGCGGCAGATAGAACCGCGGCACGCCGGAGCCGACCCAGGTGCTCACGCTGTCGACCCCGGCCTCCTGCCGGAAGCGCTGCTCGACCCGCTTGGCCGTCTCTTCGTTGGCGGCGAATGAAGTGCCTTCGGGAAACCAGATGTCGACCAGGATCTCCGGCCGGCTCGAATCCGGGAAGAACTGCTGCTGCACCTGGCCCATGCCGACGATGCCCAGAGCGAAGCTGAGGACGGTGGCGCCGATGGTGAGCCACCGATGCTCCACGCACCAGTCCACGATGCGGCGGAAGCGGTTGTAGAACGGGCTGTCGAACAGTTCGTGGGCTTCGACGGGCCGGTCGGAGGGCTCGTCATGCCCGCTGCCGTGGCGGGGCTTGTTCTTGAGCAACAGCGTGCCCAGGTAGGGAACGAAGTAGACGGAAACCAGCCAGCTCAGGACCAGCGCGATCACGGTCACGGCGAAGATCGCGTAGGTGTATTCGCCGACGGTCGACCGCGCCAGCCCGATCGGCAGGAAGCCGACGGCCGTGATCAGCGTGCCGGTGAGCATCGGCATCGCCGTGATCTCGTAGGCGAAGGTGGCGGCGCGCACCTTGTCGTAGCCCTCCTCCATCTTTCGCACCATCATCTCGACCGCGATGATCGCGTCGTCGACCAGCAGGCCGAGGGCGATGATCAGCGAGCCCAGCGAGATCTTGTGCAGGCCGATCCCCAGGTAGTTCATCGCCAGGAAGGTCACGGCCAGCACGAGCGGGATCGTGATGCCGACGACCAGGCCCGGCCGCATGTCGACATACCAGCGCTTCCACAAAGGCAGGGCCGCGGCATTGGGCCGCTTGTGCAGCCCCAGGCTGATGAAGCTCACCGCCAGGACGATGACCACGGCTTCGACCAGCGTGCGGACGAACTCGTTGACCGAGCTGGAGACCGACCGCGGCTGGTCCTGGATCTGGACCAGCTTGATGCCCGCCGGCAGGCCGTCCTCGATCCTGTTGAACGTGGTCTTGAGCGATTTGCCCAGCCCGATGATGTCGCCGCCCTTGGCCATCGAGACGCCGAGCGCGATCACTTCCTTGCCCTGGTGCCGCACCTTGACCACCGGCGGGTCGACATAGCCGCGCTTGATCTCGGCGATGTCGCCCAGCCGCAGCTGGTTGCCCGAGCTGCCGCGCACCGGCATGGCGCTGAGCTGCTCCACCGCCTCGAACTGGCCGCCGACCCGGACCTGCACCACGTCCAGCGGCGTCTGCACGGCGCCGGCGGATTCCACCGCGTTCTGCTGCCCGAGCTGCTGCAGCACCTGGGCTATGTCCAGCCCGAGCTGGGCCAGGCGCTTTTGCGACAGCTCGATATAGAGCTTCTCGTCCTGGACGCCGAACAACTCCACCTTCGCCACGTCGGGCACGCGCAGCAGCTGCTGGCGCACGTCGTCGGCGAAGCCCTTGAGCTCGGCGTAGCCGAAGCCGTCCGACTCCAGCGCATAGATCACGCCGTAGACGTCGCCGAAATCGTCGTTGAAGAACGGTCCCTGGATGCCGCCCGGCAGGTTGAACCGCATGTCGCCGATCTTCTTGCGCACCGTGTACCAGACGTTCGCCACCTCGGCCGGCCGCGACGAGTCCCTGATCTGGAAAATGATCTGCGACTCGCCCGGCTTGGAATAGCTGCGGATGATGTCCGCGTACGGCACCTCCTGCAACGTGCGCTCGATCTTGTCGGTGACCTGCTCGGCCACCTGCTGCGCCGTCGCGCCCGGCCAGTTGGTGCGGATCACCATGGCCCGGAAGGTGAACGGCGGGTCCTCGTCCTGCCCGAGCTGGAAGAAAGCCGCCGCCCCCAGCAGCATCAGCACGATCATCAGGTAGCGGGTCAGCGCCGGATGCTCGAGCGCCCACTTCGACAGGTTGAAGCCTGCCTTCGGCTGCTGCTGCTCGCTCATGGGCGCTTCGCCGCCGCTGCGGGCAGGGTGCCGGCCTGCACCGAGCCGGTCGAAGCCGGCTGCGTGTCCTGGGATGCGACCACCGGCATCGGCGCCTGCCTGTCCTGGTACAGCGTGACTTTCTGGCCCGGCGAGAGAACGTGGACGCCGGCCGACACGACGAGCATGCCGGGTTGCAGGCCGGCGGCGATCACCGCTTCGTTGCCGTCCGCAGTGGCGATCTGGACCGGCTGGGACCGCAGCGTCATGCTCGCCTTGTCCAGCACCCAGACCGCGGTCGCGCCGCCCTCCTGGCGCAAGGCGCTGGTCGGCAGCTTGATCACGGTCGCGCCGGCGTGTCCGAGCGACAGCGGCGAAACAGAGACCGTGGAGCCGAGCGCCGGCTGGTCCGCGCCTTGCAGCGACACCTTGACGGAGAAGGTGCGGGTGACCGGGTCGGCGCTGGCGGAAACCTCGCGCACCTTGCCTGCCAGGCTCCTGCTGCTGGCCCAGACCCGCACGGCGACGTCCGAGCCCGCCCGAACGGAAGCCACCTTGTCTTCGGGCACCGAGAACACGACGTCCCGCGGACCGTCCTGCGCGATGCGAACGACCGGTGAACCGGCGGCGACGACCTGCCCGGGTTCGGCATCGATGCCGGTCACGACGCCAGCAACGTCGGCCACCAGGGTCGCGTAGCCGGCCTGGTTGCGTTGCGCCGACAGCTGCGCCTGCGCCTGGTCGAGCTGCGCCTGGGCGGCCTTGAGCGTGGATTCGCGGCGCTCGAGCTCGGCGCCGCTGATGAAGTTCTGCTCCTTGAGCGTGGCGAAGCGCTTGAAGTCGGCGGCCGCCAGCTCGCGGTTGGTCTGGGCGGCGGCGACTTGCGCCCGGGCCGCGTCGGCGGCCAGCCGCAGGTCCTGCGGATCGAGCTGGGCGAGCACCTCGCCGGCCCTCACCCGCTGCCCCGGCTCGGCCTGCCTGCGCACCAGCTTGCCCGCGACCCGGAAGCCCAGCCGGGATTCGATGCGCGGCTTCACCTCCCCGGCAAATTCGGGGGCGTACTGGAAGCTGCTCGCGCCGACGGTGAGCACCTTCACCGCGCGGACCGGTTCCTGTGGCGCTGGCGCGGGGCTGCAGCCCGACAGGACGGAAGCGCCGCAAAGGCTGAGGGCAAGCAGAAAAAATCGGGAGCTGGGCAGTGCCATGGCGGACCTGGGAATTCAGGGAAAAGTCTACGTCGTCATTACTGACTGACTGGTTAGTAATCTAGGAGAAGGTGCTCCGGATGTCAAGCGACAATCGACCCGTGAACACGAGCCTGCGCGTCTCGGCCCAAGGGGTCAATCATTACGAAAACTTTCCCGTCGCTTCCTGGCTCTGCCCTCCGCGCTTGCGGCGGCCGGTCGCCGCCATTTACGGTTTCGCGCGCACAGCGGACGACATGGCGGACGAAGGAATGGCTCCGGCAGCCGAACGCCTGGCCGACCTGACAGCCTACCGGGCCGACCTCGACGCCTGCTTCAGCGGCCGGCCCGACAGCGGCCGCTGGCCCGGCGTCTTCATCCCGCTGCGAAGCGCGGTGCGCGACTTCGCGCTGCCGCAGCGGCCGCTCGACGACCTGCTTGCCGCCTTCGAACAGGACGTCGCTCGCAGCCGCGACGGCGCCGGCTATGCGACCCGCGCCGAGCTGCTCGACTACTGCGGGCGCAGCGCCAACCCCGTCGGACGGCTTCTGCTGCACCTTTACGGCGTGACGGACGCGAGGGCGCAGGCGCAAAGCGACGCGGTCTGCACCGCCTTGCAGCTGATCAACTTCTGGCAGGACGTCGGGCTGGACGTGGTGCGCGGCCGCTATTACCTGCCGGCGGAAGACCTGCAGCGGCATGGCATCGACCCGGCGCGGCCCTCGACCTGGGCCACGCACCGGGAAGCGCCCAAGCTGATCGCGGAGTTCACCCAGTGGGCGCGCAGCCTGATGGAATCCGGAGCCGGCGTCGTGCACCGCGTGCCTGGCCGCGCCGGGTGGGAGCTGCGGCTGGTGGTGCAAGGCGGCCTGCGCATCCTCGAGCGGATCGAGTCGACGGGATGCAACAGCTTTGCCGCCCGCCCGACCCTGCGGGTCCGGGACGTGGCGGTGATGCTGTGGCGCAGCCTGCGGATGTGACGGATGTGAAAATCCCCGGCCAATGACCCCCGAACAATACGTCCAGGAGAAAGCCGCGGCCTCGGGCAGCAGCTTCTACTACGCCTTCCTCTTCCTGCCGCCACCACGGCGCGCGGCGATCACTGCGTTCTACGCGTTCTGCCGCGAGGTCGACGACGTCGTCGACGAAGTGAGCGACGCCGGCGTGGCGCGAACCAAGCTCGCGTGGTGGAAAGCCGAGGTCGCGAAGTCGTTCGCCGGCCAGCCCAGCCATCCCGTGACGAAGGCGCTGATGCCGGCGGCGCAGGCCTTCGGCATCGAGCAGCGCCAGTTGCAGGCGGTGATCGAAGGCTGCGAGATGGACCTGGACCAGACCCGCTATCTCGACTTCGCCGGGCTCGAACGCTACTGCCACCTCGTCGCGGGCGTCGTCGGCGAAGTCTCGGCGCGCATCTTCGGCCAGACCGAACCGCGCACCACCGCCTATGCGCACACGCTCGGACTCGCTTTCCAGCTCACCAACATCATTCGCGACGTCGGCGAGGACGCGCGGCGCGGCCGCATCTACCTGCCCGTGAGCGAGCTGCAGCAGTTCGACGTCAAGGCCCACGAGATCCTCAAGGGCGCTTACTCCGACCGCTTCACGGCGCTGATGAAGTTCCAGGCCGACCGGGCCCATCGCCTGTACGACGAAGCGCTGGCGCTGCTGCCCCCGGCCGACCGGCGCGCGCAGAAACCGGGGCTGATGATGGCCAGCATCTACCGCACGCTGCTGCGCGAGATCGAGCGCGACGGCTTCCAGGTGCTGCACCAGCGGGTCGGCCTGACGCCGCTGCGCAAGTTCTGGCTGGCCTGGAAAGTCCAGGCCCTCGGCCGGCTCTGAAGCGATGAAGCTCGCCATCGTCGGCGCGGGCTGGGCCGGGCTCGCGGCCGCTGTCGCCGCCACGCGCGGAGGCCATCGCGTCACGCTGTTCGAAGGTTCGCGCGCCCTCGGCGGCCGCGCGCGCAGCCTGCCCACCGAGCTGCCGGACGGCACGCAGGCGGACCTGGACAACGGCCAGCACATCCTGATCGGCGCCTACACCGCGACGCTGCAATTGATGCACGAGATCGGCGTCGATCCGCGCACTGTGCTGCTGCGCCTGCCGCTCACGCTGCGCTTCCCGGACGGCCAGGGACTGGCCCTGCCCGAGCTTGCGGCGCCGCTGGACGCCGCCTGGGGCATTGCCAGCGCACGCGGCTGGAGCATCGCCGACCGGACTTCGATGCTCGGCGCGGCGCTGCGGTGGCAGCTTGCGCGGTTCCAGTGCGAACCCTCGGCGACGGTTGCGCAGCTGTGCCGCGGCGTCCGGCCCCGGGTCATCGAGCAACTGATCGAACCCTTGTGCGTCTCGGCGCTGAACACGCCGGCCTCGCGCGCCAGCGGCCAGGTGTTCCTGCGCGTCGTGCGCGACGCGCTGTTCGGCCGCGGGCACGGCCGCTGGGGCGGCTCCAACCTGCTGCTGCCTCGCGTCGACCTGGGACGGCTGTTTCCCCACGCCGCGGCGCAGTGGCTGGCCGCGCGCGGGACGCATCTCCTGCTCGGACACCGGGTGCAGCAGCTGGCGCGACGCGATACGGCCTGGGACATCGACGGCGAGCGCTTCGACGCCGTGCTGCTCGCCTGCCCGCCCTGGGAAGCGGCGCGGCTCGTGCGCGCGGCAGCCGTCGAAGCGGCGGACTGGCTCGCGCACACCGAGGCGCTGACGCACGAAGCGATCGCCACCGTTTACGCGATGGGCGGGCCGCGGCTTGCGTTGCCGATGCTCGCGCTGCATTCGAGCCAAGCCGCGCCGGCGCAGTTCGTCTTCGACCGCGGCCAGCTCGGCGGCCCGGCCGGCCTGCTGGCTTTCGTGGTGAGCGCGAGCCCGCGCGACCGCGACACGCTGCAGGAGCAGGTGATGGCGCAGGCGGCGGCGCTGGGCTGGAGCGGACTGCAGCCGCTCCAGACCGTGGTCGAAAGGCGTGCCACCTTCGCCTGCACGCCGGGGTTGAAGCGCCCGGCGATCCAGGTGGTTCCCGGCCTGCTCGCCTGCGGGGACTATGTCGAAGGCCCCTACCCCGCGACGATCGAAGGCGCCGTCCGCGCGGCCTTGTCGGCCATCGACCTGCTGCCCCGGGCCTAGGAGTCTGCGCGGCAGAAGCGGGTTTTTCTCCCTCTCCCTCCGGGAGAGGGTTGGGGTGAGGGCAAGGGGCGCTGGCGAGTCAGCGTGGCTGGCATGAGGCGGTCCTTGCCGACACCGGCTACCGCTCAGAAGCCTGCACCGCGTCCATGCCGAGTGGAGACTCGCTTGTACTCGCCCTCACCCCAACCCTCTCCCAAGGGGAGAGGGAGCAGGAAAATGCTCAGCCGCGCAAGCTCCTAGGCCGCGTCGCGGAAGACCGCGCAGAGTTCGTCCAGGCCGGTCACGGTCAGGTGCGGCTGCGCCTCGTGCGGCCAGAGATGCTCGGAGCGATTGAGCCAGGCGCTCTGCATGCCGGCGTTGATCGCGCCGAGCGCATCCAGCGTCGCGTCGTCGCCCACGTGCAGCACGTTCTCCGGCGCCACGTCGAGCGCGCCCGCCGCCGCCACGAAGATGCGCGGATCGGGCTTGCCGACGCCGAAGTCCCTGGCCGAGATCGCGGCCCGGAAGTAGCGGGCCAGCCCGACGCGTTCCAGGTCGGCGTTGCCGTTGGACAGGCTGACCAGCGGAAAGCGCGACGACAGGAAGTCCAGCGCGGCCTCGGCATCGTCGTAGAGGGTCACCCGCTGGCGCTCGGCGAAGAAGGCCTCGAAGGCCGCTTCGGCCAGCAGCGGGTTTTCGCCCGCGCGGTACAGCCCCAGCCGGATGGCCTCGCGGCGCAGTGCGCTGAGGTCGTGCCGGAGTTCAGGCCGGTTGGCGACGATGTGTTCGCGGATCTCGCGGACCGCGCCGGGGTTGGCGAACAGCGCCGCCGCCATGGGCGCGTGTTCGGCGATCCATTCGAGCAGGACTTTCTCCGCACGCTCGATGGTCGGCCAGATCGGCCACAGCGTGTCGTCCAGGTCGAAGGAGATGGCCTTGATTTTCGCGACGTCCAGCATGTCAGTCGGCCCCGCGCCGCATCGGGCAAGCCGAAGCCGCCCGGCGGGGCAGCGAACATTGTGAGCATGGGGATCTCATTCAGTGAGAATACCGCATGCGTTTTGCCCCCGAACCGGCGTTCAGCCATGGCCAACCCCAGCACACCGGCGTTCTGTATTGCAACCTGGGCACGCCCGATGCGCCGACCCCGGCCGCGGTGCGCCGCTACCTGGCGCAATTCCTCAGTGATCCGCGCGTCGTCGAAATCCCGCGCGCCGTCTGGCTGCCGATCCTCTACGGCCTGATCCTGCCGCTGCGATCGTCCAAATCCGCAGCCAAGTACGCGACCATCTGGACCAAGGACGGCTCTCCGCTCAAGCTGTGGACCGACAAGCAGGGCAAGCTGCTGCAAGGCTGGCTCGGCGAGCACGGGCATCGCGTCAAGGTGCGCTATGCGATGCGCTACGGCAGCCCCTCGATCGCGTCGCAGCTCGATGCGCTGAAGATGGAGGGAGCGACCCGCATCCTCGTGCTGTCCGCCTATCCGCAGTATTCGGCGACGACGACCGCGAGCGTGATCGACGCCGTCAACGAATGGGCCGGCCGCACCCGCAACGTTCCCGAGCTGCGGTTCGTCAACCGCTACCACGACGACAGCGGCTACGTGGCGGCGCTTGCCGGGCGCATCCAGCGCCACTGGAAGGAACACGGCAAGCCGGACCACTTCGTCATGAGCTTCCACGGCGTGCCCGAACGCACGCTGCGCCTGGGCGATCCTTACCACTGCGAATGCCAGAAGACCGGCCGCATGCTGGCCGAAAGCCTGGGGCTGCAGGCCGGCCGGTACACCGTCTCGTTCCAGTCGCGCTTCGGAAAAGCCAGGTGGCTGGAGCCGTACACGGAACCGACGCTGAAGGCGCTCGCGCGCAAAGGCGTCAAGCGCGTGGACGTCGCCTGTCCGGGCTTCACTAGCGATTGCCTGGAGACGCTGGAGGAAATCGCGCAGGAAGGCCGCGACGCCTTCCTGGCGGCAGGCGGCGAGGCCTTCCACTACATCCCCTGCCTGAACGACGAGCCCGCCTGGATCGCTGCGCTGGGCGCCGTCGCGGCCCGGCATCTCGCGGGCTGGCCGACCGGCGAGGCGCCGGATGCCCAGGCGCTCGCCGCGACGCGAGCAGCTGCCGTGGCGAAGGGCGCGGCGCGATAGAGCTTGCCCTGTCAGGCGGGCTGGCCTGCCTCGTGCCGCTCGATGAAATCGCTGACGAGATCCAGCTGCTCCGGTACGTTCAGCGCCGGCGCAT
>JAQGNJ010000244.1 GCA_028291885.1 Ramlibacter sp.
ACCGTGCAAACGCCCCGCGATGTCCTCACCCCCAACGCCTTGTCGCTGCTGCAGTCGGTCGCCGACGCGGGAAGCTTCGCGGCAGCCGCGCGCCAGCTCGGTCTCGTACCCAGCGCCGTCACCTACCGGGTGCGCCAGATCGAGGATGCGCTGGACGTGCTGCTGTTCGACCGGGCGTCGCGCCAGGCCCAGCTCACCGAAGCCGGCGCCGAGCTGCTGCGCGAGGGGGCGCGCCTGCTGCAGGAGATCGACGCGGTCTCGAACCGGGTCCGGCGGGTCGCCACCGGCTGGGAACCGCAGTTCACGGTCGCGGTGGACAGCGTGGTCTCGCTGACCACGGTCATGGACCTGGTGCAGGCGTTTTACGAGCTGCGGCCGCCGACGCGGCTGCGGATCCGCAACGAGACGCTTTCGGGGACGCTGGAGGCGCTGACCTCCGGCCAGGCCGACCTCGCGCTCGGCGTCACGAGCGAGCCGGAATCAGCCGCAGGCCTGCAGTCGCGCCTGATGGGCGAGCTCAGCTTCGTCTACGCCGTGGCGCCGCACCACCCACTGGCGTCGGCGGCCGAACCACTCACCGACGAGACCCTGAACCAGCACCGGGCGGTGGCTGCCGCCGATTCCGTGCAGCGCGGCAGTGGGCTGACGATCGGACTGCTGGCCGGCCAGGACGTGCTGACCGTGCCCAGCATGCAGGCGAAAGTCGAGGCGCAGCTGCGCGGCCTGGGTGGCGGCTTCGTGCCGGAGCCGATGGCGCGCGCCCATGTCGAGGCCGGCCGGCTGGTGCTGAAACAGGTCGAACGTTCCGCACGCACCGCGCGCATGCACTACGCCTGGCGCAGCCCCAGGCTGGGTCCGGGACGCGCGCTGCAGTGGTGGCTCGGCCAGCTGGAAAGCCGCACGACGCGGGCGGCCCTGCTGAACCGCCACGGCAGCGGGTCCTGACGCCGGGCTAGAACTCCTTCCACTCTCCGTTGCCGGAGGCGGCGCCGGCCGCGGCAGCCACGGGCGCCAGATACGGCGCCGGCAGCTCGCGCCGGGCTTTCACCTGGACCGGGCTGGCGGCCCAGGGCGGCGGTGCCGCGCCGGGACTGGCCGACGGCCTCGGCGCGACGTCTTCCTGGCCCGCCACCAGCTTGAAGCGGGCGACCATCTGCAGCAGCGAGCCGGCCTGGTCCTTCATCGATTCGGTGGCGGCGGTCGCCTCTTCCACCAGCGACGCGTTCTGCTGGACGACCTTGTCCATCTGGGTCACGGCGGTGTTCACCTGCTCGATGCCCGAGCTCTGCTCCTGGCTCGCGGCGGCGATCTCGGCGATCAGGTCGCTGACCTTCTTCACCGAGCCGACGATCTCCTGCATCGTCCGGCCCGCGGCATCCACGAGCTTGGTTCCCGCGTCCACCTTGGTCACGGAGTCGCCGATCAGCACCTTGATCTCCTTGGCGGCGGCGGCGCTTCGCTGCGCCAGGTTCCTGACCTCGGCGGCCACCACGGCGAATCCCCGGCCCTGTTCGCCGGCGCGGGCCGCTTCCACCGCCGCATTCAGCGCCAGGATGTTGGTCTGGAAGGCGATCCCGTCGATCACGCCGATGATGTCGGCGATCTTTTTCGATGAGTCGGAGATGCCGGTCATGGTGCTCACCACCTGGCCGACGACGTCGCCGCCCTTGCGCGCGACTTCGGAGGCGCTGACCGCCAGCTGGCTGGCTTGCCGCGCGTTGTGCGCGTTCTGCGTCACGGTGGACGTCAGCTCCTCCAGCGAACTGGCGGTTTCCTCCAGCGTGCTGGCCTGCTCCTCGGTGCGCTGCGACAGGTCGAGGTTGCCCTGCGCGATCTGGGCGCTGGTGTCCGAGACGGTATTGGCGCCGCCGGCGACCTCGCCGACCAGCGTGCGCAGGTTCTGCGTCATGTCCGACAGCGCCTTGAGCAGTTCGGCGGTCTCGTCCGTCCCGGTGACCTCGAGCTTGGCGCTCAGGTCGCCGCGCGAGATCTGCGCGGCGGCGACGATGGCCGTCTTCAGCGGCCGGACGATGACGCGGCTCATGTAGATCGCGATGGCGCCGGACAGGATCATGGCGATCGCCGTGATGGCCACCAGGATCCGCACCGCCGCCTGGGAGGCAGCGCCCGCCTGCTGGTAGCTCTCCTGCGCCAGCCGCTTTTCGAGCTGGACCAGGGCGTCGAAGTGCTTGAGCGTCGCCTGGAATTGGGAGTCGGCGATCTGCATCGCCGTCGCGCCCGTCAGGGTGTCGCCGCTGCTCAGGTCGATCGCAGCCTCGACCGACTTGCGGTATTTCGCCAGTTCGGCGACGGCCAGGCCGGTCAGCTTGCGCTCGTCCGCCGTCGCCGTGGCAAGCCCGCCAAAGCGCGCAAGCTTGGCGTTGACCTCGTCGATCCTGGCCTTCTGTTCGTCGGTGCTCTTCCTGATCTTGTCTTCCTTGAGGCTGGAGATCCACGTGATCAGCCGGTAGACGTTGGAGTGCACCACGCTCACGTCCTGCGCGGAGTCGGCGGCAAGCTGGTAGGCGGCCTGCCGGCTCCTGGCGAGGTCGTCCAGGGCGGTGTTCTGCTGCTGGAGCGCCGCGTACGACAGCCCTCCGAGCAGCATCACGAAAAGGATGGCCACCGCGGGTGCAACCAGGATCTTGTGCAAGACTTTCACGTTACCTCCAGCAAGGCGGGAAACAGGCGGGCGGGCCCTGGTTGCGGCCCGCCCGGCGCGACGCGGGCCGCTTCAGGACTCGAGGTTCTTCGCCGGGGGCCACTCGCGCGAGTACACCGGGTTGGCCAGGAACTGCTTGGCGCTGTGGGTCCAGAACTGGCTGACGTTCGGATAGGTCTTGATCACCGAATTGACCAGCCGGCCGTCCTTGCGCTCGACCTTGCGGATGAAGACGTCGGCGACCACGTTGCCGTACTCGTCGAACTTCACCTGGCCGCGCGCCGTCGCGGTGCTGGTCTTGCGCAGGGCCGCCATCAATCCGTCGCGATCCGATCCCTTGCCGCCCACCGTCTTGAGCGCGGCTTCCAGGATGGCGGCGCTGATGTACGAGCCCGCCGCGTAGTGGCCCGGGTCGTAGCCGTAGGCCTTGCGGAATGCGGCCGCGAACTTCGTGTTGATCGGATTGGTCAGCTCGGCCGAGTACCAGCACGCGGTCTGGATCCCGAGCGCTTCGTCGCCCATGTTGCGCAGCACGGATTCGTCCAGCGCCGTCATGCCGCCGATCAGGGCCACCTTGTCGCGCAGCGGCGTCTCGTTGAACTGCCGCACGAAGCGAAAACCGTTGGAGCCGGCGAAGCCCAGGAAAACGGCGTCGACGTTCTTGATCTGGGCCAGGTAGCTGCCGTAATCGGGCGCGGTCACCGGCGGGAACATCTTCAGGACGATCTTGCCGCCGGCCTCCTCGAACACCCGCTGGAAGCCGCCGGTCATCTCGTAGCCGAAGGCGAAGTCGTCCGCGATCACGGCCATGCGCTTGTACTTCAGGGTCTTGGCGCAATGGTCCGCCATCGCGTGCGCCGTCTGCGCCGACGTCGACGTCGCGCGCAGGAACCAGGGGTTGGGCTTGCGCTGCGTCATGTCCTCGGCCGCAGCGAGCGAGAGCGTCGGGATCTTCTGCGCCCGCAGGTAGTCGTCGATCGCGAGCGCCTCGTTGGCGGCAAGCGGGCCGATCATGGCGTGGATCTTGTTCACCTCGACCAGCTCCTGCAGCTTGGCCTTGGCTGTCGCCGGCGAGCCGCCCGAATCGGCGACGAAGAGCTGCACCTTGCTGCCGGCCAGCGTGTGGTCGCGCTCGGCCAGGAACATGTTCAGCGCCCGTTCCATGTCGATCCCGCCCGAGGCCAGCGGGCCGGTCTTGACGGTCAACAAGCCGAGCCGGACCGGCTCGGCGCCGGCTTGCGCCCGCGCCAAGCCCGGCAGGGCCAAAGTCATGCCTGCCGCAGCAGTGCCTTGCAAAAAGCCGCGTCGATTGCTCATGCGTTAGCTCCTAGTTGGGTTGGGGACACCGGCTCCACGCCGCGTTAGAAACAAATGTATTGAAAGCGTTACTAGTTGTAAATGACTTAAATCACGGAACCTTTGGTTTCCAGGGAATGCGCGGACCGTTGCGCCGGGGCCGGAGACGGCTGGAGCGGCGGTCTCGCGTGCGTATAGAGTTGGCCGGTCACCCAGAAAGAAAGCATCGATGCCTGTCCTCCCAAGAGCCTCCTCCCCGTCCAAGATTGCCGTGATCGGCGCGGGCATCGCCGGCCTCGCCAGCGCCCGCACCCTGGTCCAGGCCGGTCACGAGGTGACCGTCTTCGAACGGGGCGCCCAGGTCGGCGGCCGAACGGGCAGTTGCGAGACGCCTTTCGGCACCTTCGACCACGGCGCGCAGTACTTCACGGTGCGCGACGCGCGCTTCCGGCAGGCGCTGGCGACCGCGCAGGGAACGTTCCGGCCCTGGAGCGCGAACGCCGTGCGCGTGCTCGACCCGCATGGCCGCGTCGCCGAGGCGTCGCTGCCGGCCAGGGAGCCGCACTTCGTCGGCGTCCCCGCGATGGACGCCGTGGCCCGCGAATGGGCCCAGCCCTTGCTGCACGCCGGATCGGTCGAGCTGCTCACCCATGTGATGCGCATCGAGCCGGACGCGCTGGATCGCAAGCGCTGGCAGCTGCAGACCAGCGGCCCTGGGGATTCCGTCCATGTGTTTTCCGGCTTCGACACCGTGCTGCTCGCCCTGCCCTGCGCAACCGCGAAGGCCCTGCTGCGCGCTTCGTCCCAGGCTGCGCTCAGCCGCGCCCTGGACGACGTCGAGGTCGCGCCCTGCTGGACGCTGATGCTGGCCTTCCCGAACGCGGTGCAGCCCACGCTCGGCACCCTGGGGCCGCAATGGAATGCCGCCCTGTCCACCCACCACCGCATCACCTGGCTGGCGCGCGAATCGTCCAAGCCCCGCCGCAGCCCCGTCGAGCGCTGGACCGTGCAGGCCAGTCCGGCCTGGTCGCAGGAACACCTGGAGGACGACGAGCCGACCGTGCTCGCCAAGCTGCACAAGGCCTTCTGCGAAGTCACCGGCATCCGGGCCGAGCCCGCCTACGCCGAGGTGTTCCGCTGGCGCAGCGCCAAGACCATGACGCCACTGGGCAAACCGATGCTGTGGGATGCGCAAACCGGGCTCGGCGTCTGCGGCGACTGGTGCCTGGGCCACCGGATGGAGGACGCCTTCGTCTCGGGGCTGGAACTCGCGCTGGCCGTCAACGCCGGCTAGGAGGCGCCGTGGCGGGCTACGTCGGCCGCTTCGCACCGTCGCCGACGGGCCCGCTGCACGCCGGCTCGCTGGTCGCCGCGCTTGCCAGCTGGCTCGATGCGCGCGCGCATCGCGGCCGCTGGCTGGTGCGCATCGAAGACGTGGACACGCCGCGCTGCGTTGCCGGCGCCGCCCAGACCATCCTCGGCCAGCTCGCGGCGCTGGGCCTTGTTCCCGACGAGGAGCCACTGTTCCAGTCGCGCCGCGGCCGGTCCTACCAGCAAGCACTCGACCGCCTGCTCGAGCGCGGTCTGGCCTATCCCTGCGCCTGCTCGCGCAAGGACATCGAGGCCGCCCTGGCGGCGCAAGGCGTGGAGCGGCAACGGCACGGCGAACTGGTTTATCCGGGCACCTGCCGCGATGGCCTGCGGGGCAGGCAGCCGCGCGCCTGGCGCTTCCTGGCACCGCGGGGCGAGGTGCAGTGGTCCGACCGCCGGCTGGGGCCGCAGCAGCAGGACGTCCAGGCCGAGGTCGGCGACTTCGTCCTCAGGCGCGCGGACGGCCTGTGGGCCTACCAGCTCGCCGTGGTGGTGGACGATGCCGACCAGGGCATCACGCACGTGGTGCGCGGGGAAGACCTCGTGGATAACACCGCAAGGCAGATCCTGCTGCAGCGCGCCCTGGAGCTGCCCACGCCGGCCTACCTGCACACGCCGCTGGTGCTCGGAGCGAACGGCGAGAAGCTCTCCAAGCAGAACGGCGCCGCGCCCCTGCCGACGAGCGATCCGCTTGCCGCTCTGAACGCGGCGGCGCAGACGCTCGGGCTGCCGCCGCGGCATGGCGGGCTTGCCGACGCGCTGGCCGCCTGGGTTGCTGCCTGGGCCGGCTCCTACAATCGAACCGGTGATTGACCCAGACACCCCCGCCGGCGGCGGCCAGCCGCCCCAAGACGTCGCGCACCCGCGCACCATCCGCAGCTTCGTGCGCCGGGCCGGCCGCACCACCACCGGCCAGGCCCGGGCCTTCGAGCAATTCGGCCCCCGCTTCGTCCTGCCCTATACCGGGACGCCGCTGGATCTGGCCGGCGCATTCGGCCGCGAAGCGCCGACCGTGCTCGAGATCGGCTTCGGCATGGGCGAGGCGACCGCCCACATCGCGGCGCTGATGCCGGAGACGAACTTCCTGTGCTGCGAGGTCCACGAACCCGGCGTCGGCGCCCTGCTCAAACGCATCGGCGAACAGGGGCTGGAGAACATCCGCATCGTGCAGCACGACGCGGTCGAAGTGCTCGCGACCATGATCCGGCCGCAAAGCCTGGCCGGCGTCCACATCTTCTTCCCGGACCCGTGGCACAAGCTGCGCCACAACAAGCGGCGCCTGATCCAGCCGCCGCTGGTCGCGCAGCTGGCGTCGCGGCTGGCGCCCGGCGGCTACCTGCATTGCGCCACCGACTGGGAGCCCTATGCGCAGCAGATGCTGGAAGTCTTGGCCGCCGAGCCGCAGCTGGAGAACACGGCAAGCGGCTTCGCGCCCAAGCCGCACTACCGGCCGCTGACCAAGTTCGAGAACCGCGGCCTGAAGCTGGGCCACGGCGTCTGGGACGTGGTGTTCAGGCGCAAGTAGGCGGGTGCGGCGGCTGGCTGCGTCGAGCCCAGCCCAGCCCAAAATACAAAGACCGTCGACCAGGAAGAAGGTGTTTCCTCCTGGTGACGGTACCTGGACCTTTGGAGCAGGGGAGCGGCGCCTGACGCGTGCTCCTCGCCCGGTGCGGCGGTGTCGGCGGTGCGGCGCAGGCCTCAGGCCCGCTCGGCCACCCAGGCCTGCACCGACTGCAAGGCGCCGGCCAGCTTGCCGGCGTCCGTGCCACCGGCCATGGCCATGTCGGCCTTGCCGCCGCCCTTGCCGCCGACCTGCTGCGCGACGAAGTTCACCAGCTCGCCGGCCTTGACGCGGCCCATGCTGTCGGCCGTCACGCCGGCGGCGATCTGGACCTTGCCGCCTTCGACGGCCGCCAGCACGATGGCCGCGGTCTTCAGCTTGTCCTTGAGCTTGTCCATGGTGTCGCGCAGGGTCTTCGCGTCCGCCCCTTCCAGCCGCGCCGCCAGCACCTTGATGCCCTTGACGTCGACCGCCTGCGAGACCAGCTCGTCGCCCTGCGACGACGCGAGCTTGCCCTTCAACTGCGCCACTTCCTTTTCGAGCGAACGGACCTGCTCGAGCACTTGGCCGATGCGGCCCCGCAGCTCGCCCGACGGCGTCTTGAGCGTCATCGCGGCGCTCTTGACCGTCGATTCCAGCTCCTGCAGGTAGGCCAGGGCGTTGGCGCCGGTCACGGCCTCGATGCGGCGCACGCCCGCGGCGACGCCGCCTTCGCTCACCACCTTGAACAGGCCGATGTCGCCGGTGCGGCCGACGTGCGTGCCGCCGCACAGCTCGCGACTGCTGCCGATATCGAGCACGCGCACCTCGTCGCCGTACTTTTCGCCGAACAGCATGACGGCGCCGGTCTGTTGCGCCGCCTCGATGCCCATCACCTGCGCCTGCGTCGGCGCATTCGCCAGGATCTCCTCGTTGACACGCTTCTCGACCTCGCGGATCTCGGCGTCGGTCACCGGCTGGTTGTGGGTGAAGTCGAAGCGCGTCTTGTCGGCGTCGACCAGCGAGCCTTTCTGCTGCACGTGCGAGCCGAGCACTTCGCGCAGCGCCTTGTGCATCAGGTGGGTGACGCTGTGGTTGCGCATCGTCGCCTGGCGCCGCTGCACGTCCACCCTGGCGACGACGGCATCGCCGACCTTGAGCGTGCCCTGGGTCTGCGTGCCGTGGTGGCCGAACACGTCGGCCTTGATCTTCTGCGTGTCCTCGACGCCGAACTGCAGGCCTTCCGCCGCGAGCACGCCGCAGTCGCCGACCTGGCCGCCGCTCTCGGCATAGAAGGGCGTGGTGTCCAGCACCACGACGCCCGGCTGGCCTTCTTCGAGTTGCTGCACCGGCGCGCCCTCGTGGTACAGCGCGACGACCCTGGCCGGCTGCTCCAGCACTTCATAGCCGGTGAACCTGTTGCCGGCGCCGGCGTATTCGAGCGCCCGGTCCATGCGGAACTTGCCGGCGGCGCGGCCCTGCGCCTTCTGCCTTTCCATGGCGGCGTTGAAGCCGGCCTCGTCGACGCTCACGCCGCGTTCCCGGCACACGTCCTGCGTCAGGTCCAGCGGGAAGCCGTAGGTGTCGTGCAGCTTGAAGGCCACGTCGCCGGGCAGGACCTTCTGGCCGCCGCCCAGCGCCGAATCCAGGATCTCCATGCCGTTGTCCAGCGTCTCGAAGAAGCGCTCCTCCTCCGCCTTCAGCACCTCGGTGATGCGCTTCTCGTCGGCGCGCAGGCGCGGATAGGCGTCGCCCATCAGGCGCACGACGTCGGCCACCAGCTTGTGGAAAAACGGCGTCTTCTTGCCCAGCTTGTAGCCGTGGCGGATCGCGCGCCGCACGATGCGGCGCTGCACGTAGCCGCGGCCTTCGTTGCCCGGGATCACGCCGTCGCTCACCAGGAACGATGTGGCCCGGATGTGGTCGGCGATCACGAACAGGCTCTTGTTCTCCAGGTCCTTCTCGCCCGTCGCCTTCGAGGCGGCGCGGATCAGGTCGGCGAACAGGTCGATCTCGTAGTTGCTGTGCACGTGCTGCAGGATGGCGGCCAGACGCTCCAGGCCCATGCCGGTGTCCACACAGGGCGCCGGCAGCGGCTTGACGCTGCCGTCCGGCTGCATGTCGAACTGCATGAACACGTTGTTCCAGATCTCGATGTAGCGGTCGCCGTCCTGGTCGGGCGAACCGGGCGGGCCGCCCGCCACTTGCGGTCCGTGGTCGTAGAAGATCTCCGAGCAGGGGCCGCAGGGACCGGTGTCGGCCATCATCCAGAAGTTGTCGGACTGGTACTTCGCGCCCTTGTTGTCGCCGATGCGCACCACGCGCTCGGGCGGCACGCCGATCTCCTTGGTCCAGATGTCGTAGGCCTCGTCGTCGTCGATGTAGACCGTGGCCCAGAGCTTGTCGGCCGGCAGCTTGTAGACCTGCGTCAGCAGCTCCCACGCCCACTTGAGCGCGTCGCGCTTGAAGTAATCACCGAAGCTCCAGTTGCCCAGCATCTCGAAGAAGGTGTGGTGGCGCGCCGTGTAGCCCACGTTCTCCAGGTCGTTGTGCTTGCCGCCGGCGCGCAGGCAGGCCTGCACCGAAGCCGCGCGCACGTACGGGCGCTTGTCGGTGCCCAGGAAGACGTCCTTGAACTGCACCATGCCCGAGTTGGTGAACATCAGGGTCGGGTCGTTGGCCGGCACCAGCGAACTGGACGCGACGACCGTGTGACCCTTAGCCTCGAAGAAGTCCAGGAAGGTCTGGCGAATGTCGGCGACTGAGAATTTCGGTGTGGTCATGGTGATCCAGCTGAACCTTCGATTATAGGTGGCGGCCCCTTTGGCCCCAGGTTGGAAAGGTCAAGCCAATCAACAGCTTAGGGTGGGTCCA
>JAQGNJ010000294.1 GCA_028291885.1 Ramlibacter sp.
ATTACCACCTGAGTTTCGAGTCGGCGCGCGCCCTGTTCTCCGAATTGACGCCGTCGCGCATCGACCTGCTGGAGGCACTGCGCCGTTGCGGGCCCTGCTCGGTGTATGCCCTGGCCAAGGAAGTGGCCCGGAACTACTCGAACGTGCACACCGACGTCGCCAAGCTGCAAGAGCAGGGTCTCGTGCAACGGACACCGGAGGACGCGGTCTTCGTTCCATTCGATGCCGTGGAGATCCACCTCGCGCTGGCCGGCAAAGCTCGGTGAGCGCCCGTTCGCCAAAGCACTCCAACAGGCCGCTTCAGAGGGCTTTCCCCAACCTCCCCACCCCCTCCTCGATCTTGCCCACATCCGCCGTCGCGAAGCTCAGTCTGAACGTCGACACATCCGGCTTCTCCGCATAGAACGGAGCCCCGGGCACGAACGCCACGCCCTGCTCGATCGCCTTCTTGGCGAACTCGCCGGCGTCCTTGACCTTCCCGCCGGCACCCGTGAGCCGGGCCCAGAAGAACAGGCCGCCCTGTGGCTGCGTGAATTCGACGGCGTCGCCCAGCTCCCGCGCCAGCGCCTGGCCCATCACGCGAGCGCGCTCGCCGTACACCTTGCGCACGTTGGCCAGCGTGGCGGGCATGCGGCCGGCCTTCAGGTACTGGGCCGCCGTGGCCTGGGCGAAGGTGCTGGTGTGGGCGTCGCTGAACTGCTTGCACATCGTCGCCTTGGCCAGCAACTCGGGCTGCGCGATCAGCCAGCCCACGCGCAGGCCCGGGCTCAGCACCTTGGACATCGAGCCGCAGTGCGCGATCCACTCGCGGCTGCCGGGGACGTCCTCGGACAAGCTCAGGATCGACGGCGGGGGCGGTGCGTCGGGCGTGAAGTACAGGTCGCCATACGGATCGTCTTCCACCACGAGCGTCTGGTACTTCAGCGCCAACTCCAGCACCTTCTTGCGCCGCTCCAGCGACAGCATCGCGCCGCTCGGGTTGCCGAAGGTCGGGATCAGATAGACGAACTTCGGCTTGTGTTGGGCGATCAGCTTTTCCAGCTGCTCGGTGTCGACGCCGTTCGCGTCCACCGGCGCGCTCACCAGGTCGGCGCCATAGAGGCGGAAGCACTGGATGGTGGCCAGGAAGGTCGGGCCTTCGACGATCACCTTGTCTCCCGGGCTGATCATCGTCTTGCCCAGCAGGTCCAGCGCCTGCTGGCTGCCGGTGGTGACGATCAGGCCGTCGGGCTTGACCTCCACGCCCTTGCTGGCCATGAACGCGGCGAGCTGCTGGCGCAGCGGCTCGTAGCCTTCGGTGGCGCCGTATTGCAGCGCGCCGCCGGGGTCCTCGGCCAGGGCCCTGTCGGCCGCTTCCTTGATGCCGGCGACGTCGAACATCGCGCTGTCCGGAAAGCCGCCGGCAAACGAGATGATGCCGGGCTTGCCCAGCAGCTTGAACAGTTCGCGGATGGCGGAGGTTTCGACGTTGTCGAGGCGGGTGGCGAATTGGAGGGGCATGGTTTGCTTGCGGGAAGTGGAGGCGGACAAATGAGGTCGGGGCCGAATTTCGCAGGGCAGCCGCGTGCTGCGCAATCGCCATTGTCCCGAATTCGGATCCGCTCCTATTTCAGGAGAAAAAGCCGTCGACGGCGCGGACCACCTGGCCGGGCCGCGTCATCGTCGGCACGTGGCCGGCGCCCTCGATGGTGACGAGCTTGCTGTTCGGGATCTTCTGCGCGAGGGTTTCCGAATTGGCCATCGGTGCACCGGCTCCATGCATTCCATCAGCTGCACGGCGTCGGGACCGCTGGAGCGCATCACGATCTGCTTGCCCCAGCGCCGTTCGGCGGCGCAGTCTTCCTCGGGAATGCAGGCGTCGATGAACATCTCCATCGTGGCCTCGAAGTCGGCCTTGCAGCCTTTCACCGTCGCGCCGGTGCCGCGGTGGTCGTACGTGACGCAGCGCCAGCTGCGGCTCAATTGCTCGAAGGGCAGCAGCCACAGCTCGCCGCTGCCGACCCAGCCGCCATGGGCGACGAAGGTCCGCGGCCCGGCCCCGGCAGCGGTGACGAAGAGATCGGCATCTGCGGATTTCAGGAACATGGCGGCTCCGGTGGGAATGAGCGGTCCATTCTAGAGAACGGGACATCGCGCACCGGCGGGGCGCACCGCTGCCCCTAGACTCGGGGCAATCGCGCCAACTCATCACGTTCGCTTATGAATGTCTCGCTCCGGCAACTCAAGGGCTTCCTGCTGGTCGCGCGCTTCGGCAGCTTCACCCGCGCGGCGGAGCAGCTGCACATCACCCAGGCCGGCCTGAGCGCGATGATGCGCGACCTGGAAAAGCAGTTCGAATGCCGCCTGTTCGACCGGACGACGCGCTCCGTCTCGCTGACCAAGGAAGGCACGAGCCTGGTACCGTCGGCGCAGGCGGCCGTGGAGCAGCTGGAAGTCGCGCGGGCCTCGGTCAAGCTCTCCACGTCGGTCTCGCGGCGCATCCTCACAGTGGCCGTGACCCCGGTGTTCGCGTCGGTGCTGGTGGAGGCCTGCCGCGCATTCGCGAGCGTCGATCCGACCGTGGACGTGCGCATCAAGGACGTTCCGCGCCGCGAGATCCAGGGCCTGGTGGAACGCGGCGAGGCCGACCTGGGCCTGGGCATCTTCCTCAAACCCGCGGCGGGCATCGAGCTGCAGGCGCTGCTGCGCTTCCAGCTGGTCTACATCGCGCCCGCCGGCAGCCTGGGCGCTCCCGGTGCCAAGGGCAAGGGCGGCGACTCGATGCGCTCGCTGGCGTGGTCCCGCCTGCCCGACCTCCCGCTGATCGCGCTATCGCCCGAAACACCGGTGCAGGAAGTGATCGAGCAATGCCTGCTCGAGGCGGGCGTCGCGCGGGTTCCCAAACAGGTCTGCAACAACATGCAGACCATGCTGGCGATGGTCGCGTCCGGCTTCGGCGCCGCCATCCTGCCCTCGATGGTCATGCCCTTCTGTCCGACGGACCGGTTCGACGTCGCGCGCCTCACGGCGCCGGCGACCCATGTGCAGCTCTATCGGATCACGAAGAAGGGACACCACCTGTCCCCGGTGGCGACGCCTTTCGTCAAGACGATGGTGGAAGTGGTGCGGACGCTGAGCGCGAACCAGCCGGTGCGCTGAAGCGACCTCAGGCTTCGGCCATCGCGACGGGCCGGATCGGCGCCGCCAGCGGCACGGATTCCGGCTTGTACGAGAACAGCCATTCGTAGCGCGCGCGCACCTTCGTCTCCTCCCACTCGCGGGCGATGTAGGCGGCCGCGCCCACCGCATCCGCCAGTTCCGTGCTGTGGAAGCGCTTGGTGTTGGCGGCCGATCCGAGCACGATCTTCGTCGTGCGCTCGATCCGCGTGGCCTGGTAGGAAAGGAGGGCCGACGGAATGTCGTCGGCATACGCCTCGATCGCCCGGGCCAGCACGCAGCCGTCCTCGATCGCCATCGCGGCGCCCTGCGCCAGGAAGGGAAGCGTCGGATGCGCGGCATCGCCAAGCAGCGTGACGCGGTTGTTGGTCCAGTTCGGCAGCGGGTCGCGGACCATCATGGCCCAGCGCAGCGGGTTGGCCAGCTGGCGGATCAGCGCATGGATGTCGCCGTGCCAGCCCTTGAAGTCTTCGAGGCACTCCTGGACCGAGCCGGTCTCGGTCCACGACTCGCGGTACCAGCCCTGCTTTTCGACGATGCCGGTGAATCCGACCAGCTTGCCGGAATGGACCGGATAGTGGATGACGTGGGCGCCCGGGCCGACCCAGTTCACGCCCGACGTGCCCTGCATGCTTTCGGGCAGCGACTCGATCGGGATCACGCCGCGCCAGGCGATGCATCCGGAAAACTGCGGCTTGTCCTCGGCGATCATCTTGGCCCGCACGATCGAGTGCACGCCGTCGGCGCCGATCACGGCGTCGGCCCTCAGCGACCGGCCGTCCGCCAGCAAGACGCTGACGCCGTCGGCGGACTGCGCCACGTCGATCACCTTGGCGTCCAGCAGCAGCGCGTCGGGGCGGCGCTGGCGCAGGCCGTCCACCAGCACTTTGTGCAGGTCGGGCCGGTACAGCATCATGTACGGCGCGCCGTGGCGCTCCACCGATTCGCCGCCCAGGTCGAACAGCTTCCATTCCTGGCCGGTGCTCCACAGGCGGATGCACTTGCCGCCCGGCTTGATGGTCACGGCCTCCAGTCCCGGGCCGAGGCCCAGGCCGTAAAGCACCCGCGTCGCATTGGCGCTCAGCTGGATGCCGGCGCCGACGGCGCCGAGCTCTTTGGCCTGCTCCAGCACCTGCACGTCGAAGCCGCGGTCGATGAGGGACAGGGCCGCGGTGAGGCCGCCGAGGCCGGCGCCCGCGATGATGATCTTGCGCTGCATGGTGTGCGTCCTTGCGAATCAGAGATAGAAGAAGTCGACCTTCGACTGGAGCTGGTCGTTGGTCAGGATGATTTTCTTGCGGGCGATCCGCAAGCCCTCCGGCGTCCAGGCCAGTTCGTGCTCGTAGCGGCCGGCGTAGGTCACCAGCACCGCCTCCTTGGGCGGATAGACGTGGCAGCTCCATGCCGACTTGACCGTCACGCTGTCGCCCGGGCCCGCGCTCACGACGCAACCCGCGACGAGGTGGGTGGTGCGCGGCACCGGGATCGATGCGACCGAGCGGCCCGAGGTGACGCGGTGCACCCGCTCGGCCAGCAGCTTGCGGCCGTCCAGGAACATGAAGGACAGCTCGCGCGCCGGGTCGCTGGTCAGCTTGGTTTCGCTCAGCCAGGTCGGCACCCAGAACTGCGCGTCTTCCTGGTACAGCGCCAGCCACTTGTCCCAGTCCTGCTCGTCGAGCAGCTGCGCTTCCAGTGCGACCAGCTCCACCGCCTCCAGCTTGCGTTCGATGTTCATGACCGGGCCGCCTGCGCATGCCCGGCGTCGCGGCGCAGGCCGCGGTCGATCAGTTCCCGCCAGTGGCGGTAGGTCGTGTGCATGACGGTTTCGTCGCCCAGGTTGAAGGGTCCGACCACGGTGGAGACCGGCTCAACTGCGAGCTCGGTGGTGCTCGCATGGGGCGCAGCCGCCGCGCGCACGGTTTCGCCGCGTGCGGCGCCCTGCTGCCAGGAGATCGGCCGCGCCTGGAAGCCGCGCTGGCAGTCCTCGTAGTTCGTGATGTCGTCCGGCGTCGCCAGCCCGGTCGGATTGAAGAACTCCTCGTACTGGCGGATGCGCTGGGCGCGCGCCGCCGGCGCTTCGCCGACCGGCGCCAGGCAGAAGGTGCGCATCTCGGTGCGGTCGGCGGCGAGCGGCCGCCAGATCCGCAGCTGCAGCGATGCGTTCTCGGCGAACTGCGCGTTCGGGAACACGGTCGTATTGCGCACGTACGTCATCCAGCGCGCTTTCGTTTCGCCCAGGCGCTGCACGAGCTCGTCGCGCGCATAGGTCAGCGGCGTCGCCTTGTCCGACGGCGCCGGGCCCCACATCGCGTTGTGGCCGTTGGCGAAGGCGAAGGTGCCGCGTTCGAGCTGGCTGCTCTTGAAGCCGGAATAGACCGAGGCCTGCTCGCTGCGCCGCTGCAGCGCCTGGATGTACGACGGATGCGTGGACGAGAAATGGTACGGGTCCACCCCGTTTTCCATCTGCAGCTTCCAGTTGCCGTTGAAGATGAAGTTGCCGCGCCCCGGGATGCACTCCACGCCGTCGGGGCTCTGGTCGACCACCAGGTCGATCATGCGGCGCAGGTCGCCCAGGTACTCCTCCAGCGGCGGCACGTCCGGGTCCAGGCTGGCGAACAGCACGCCGCGGTAGTTGCCGAATCGTGCGACAGGCTGCAGGTCGTGGCTGTGCTGGTCGAAGCAGGCGTTGTAGCCGCCTTCGTTGCGGTCCTTGACCAGGATGTTCCTGCCGCCCGCGTCGTAGGCCCAGCCGTGGTACTGGCAGACGAAGCTGCGCGCGCTGCCCTGCTGGTGGTGGGCGACCATCGCGCCCTTGTGGCGGCAGCTGTTCAGGAGGCAATGCAGCTGCCCATTGCCGTCGCGCGAAACGATCACCGGCGCCCGGCCGATGTGGGTCGTGATGAAGTCGAAGGGCCTGGGCAGCTGCGAAGCCAGCCCGACCAGGTTCCAGGTCCCCTCGAAGATGTACTTCATCTCCCACTCGAACACCTGCGGGTCGCGGTAGATGTCGCGGTTGACCAGGAACTGGCCGTCGCCCTCGTCGGCGAACAGGCCGGCCGTCGTCGCTGTCTTCATCGTTGTCGCTTCGGGTGCGGTGCGTCGCTCAGTCGAGCTTGATCTTGGCGGCCCGGATCGTGACGCCCCAGCGGGCCGTTTCGGACGCGATCTTGCGGGCGAATTCGTCGGGCGCCGATGGCTCGACGGCAAACCCGGCCGCCTTCAATGCGCTGGTCACCTGGGGCTGTGCCAGCGCGTTCGTCAGGTGCTTGCTCAAATAGGCGATGCGCTCGGGCGGCGTGCCGGCCGGTGCGACGAGGCCGAACCAGGTGGTGGCGTCGAAGTTGGTGAAACCGAGCTCGTTCAGGCTCGGCACGTCCGGCAGGTCGTCCCACCGCTTCTTGCTGGTCACGGCCAGCGCGACCAGCTTGCCGGTCTTGATGAGCGGCACGAGCGTGGTCGGCGTGTCGAAGTAGAAGTCGACATCGCCGGACAGCAGCGCGTTGGTTGCCGGCGCGCCGCCGTTGTACGGGACGTGGGTGGCGAAGACGCCGGATTCCTTCTTGAACAACTCGGCCACCAGGTGGCTGGAAGCGCCCTGCCCCGTCGACGAGAAGTTGAGCTTGCCCGGCTGCGCCTTGGCCAGCGCGACCAGCTCGCGGACCGACTTGACGTTGAGCGAGGGCTTGGCGACCAGCACGAACGGCTGCGCCACCACCAGCCCCACGGGCGCGAAGGACTTGATCGGGTCGTACTTGAGCGTGGTGTACAGGTGCGGCGTCATCGCCAGCGAACTGCCCGAGCCCCAGAGAAGCGTGTGGCCATCGGGCTTTGCCTGGGCCACCTTGGTCGCGCCGACGGTCGCACCGGCGCCCGGCACGTTCTCCACCACGAAGGCGGCGCCGGTCTCGCGGGCCATGGCCGCGGAGACGATGCGCGCCGAGGTGTCGGTCGGGCCGCCGGAGGCGAACGGGACCACGATCGAGATCGGGCGGCTGGGAAAGTCCTGCGCGCCGGCGCTCGCAGCCACGAGGGCGACAGCGGACAGCGCCACGCGGAAGCTGGCAATGATGTTCAAGTTTTTGTCTCCTTGTTCCGGCAGGTGTGCACCCCTGCCCGGGTTGGCCGAAGCCTGGGAACCGGGATGATGCGACCGGCGGATCGACAAGTAAAGCAAGAATGTCGTGTCAATTCATAAGCGTCAGTTCTGAACCAACCCAAGGCCGGGCTGGAGCCGGAGGCGAGGCGCATCCCACATCGTTTTGCGCCGGCGATGAAGCCCTTTTTTCCCGCAGGTCTGCTAAAACAAACGAATGCAGATCAAGCACACGCTCTCGCTCTTGCGCGATGCCGGCAAGGCCTGGCTCGACGATTTCGCCCCGAGCATGGGAGCGGCGATCTCCTACTACACCGTGTTCTCGCTGGCGCCGCTGCTGGTGATCGTGATCGCCATCGCCGGGGCGGTGTTCGGCCGCGAGGCGGTGACGGGCCAGATCGTGGCCCAGCTCAGCGGCTTGATCGGCAGCGACGGCGCCGAGGTGGTCCAGGGGCTGGTCAGCGCCGCGAGCGACACCGACAAGGGACTCGTCGCCGGGCTGATCAGCCTGGTCATCCTGCTGGTCGGCGCAACCACGGTGTTCGCCGAGCTGCAGACGGCGCTGGACCGGATCTGGCACGTGCCGCCGGCGCAGAAGCCGTCGGGCGTCAAGGGCCTGGTGCGCGCCCGGCTCGTGTCCATCGGGCTGATCCTGGGCCTGACCTTCCTGCTGATGGTGTCGCTGACGGTCAGCGCCGGCGTCGCCGCTTTCGGCAGCTGGGCCGGCGGGCTGATGCCCGGCTGGGAGACGCTGCTGCAGATCATCAACATCGCCGTGTCGCTCGCGGTGGCGACGGTCCTGTTCGCGATGATCTACAAGCTGATGCCGTCCACCCGCATCGCCTGGCGCGACGTGTGGATCGGCGCCGCCGTCACGGCCCTGATGTTCGAGATCGGCAAGCTGCTGATCGGCCTGTACATCGGCAAGAGCAGCATGACGGAATCGTTTGCCGCCGCCGGTTCGCTGGTGGTGTTGCTGGCGTGGGTGTATTACGCGGCGCAGGTCTTCCTGCTGGGCGCGGAATTCACCAAGGTCTATGCCGACGCGCACGGCTCGCTGTCGGGGACCAGGGCGATGCAGGGGACGGAGAAGACCGCCGCCGACGGCAAGCCGGCCGAGGTGCCCCAGAGCGGGCCCGCCGTGCCGGGCAAGCAGGCGCCGGCCAGCCAATCGTCCGACAAGTGGGCGCCCAGCCTGGGGATGGCAGCCGGCTTTGCGCCGGCCGGCGCGGCGAAGGCCGCCGCCGCGCAGAAATCGGTGGCCGAGGCTGCCGCGAAGCAGTCGGTGGACATCGGCCACCCGGTCGCCACCAAGACCCCGGGCGGCACGACGGTTCTCG
Source organism: Ramlibacter sp. (assembly GCA_028291885.1). Classification (GTDB taxonomy): domain Bacteria; phylum Pseudomonadota; class Gammaproteobacteria; order Burkholderiales; family Burkholderiaceae_C; genus Ramlibacter. The sequence continues at coordinate 8,590 of JAQGNJ010000294.1, forward strand.
CCGTGCCGGTTGCGCCGCGCGGCCAGAAGGCGATCGAGAGCGAGCTCGAGGTGACCAGGAAAGCCGTCTACACGCAGCTGGTGTCGCTGCTCGCGATGGCCTTGCTCGACGCGGCGGTCGCCAAGTACAGGAAGCGGGTGCAGCGAAGGATTTCGCTGGGAAAGATCAAGGTCAGCCGGCGGGCGTGAACGGGGGCGGCCGTTTCACGGCCACTCCCAAGGCCGAGACTGGCGGGCCTTGGCCTGATACGCGGCGATCTCCCGCTGCCGCCCGAGCGTCACCTCCAGTTCATCCGCGCCCTTGAGCAGCATGTCGCGGCGGAAGGTCGGGAGGGTGAACGCGATCGCCACGCCGCCGGGCGGCGTCAGCGTGCAGCTGCGCAGATCCAGCTCGAAGGGCGAGCCGTCGGCGGCCTGCTCGCCCAGGCGCTGCACCGTCTCCCAGTCCAGCGTCAGCGGCAGCATGTGGTTGCGAAAGCAGTTGTCGTGAAAGATCAGCCCGAAGCTCGGCGCGATGATGCAGCGGATGCCGAAGGCGTCGAGCATCGTCGCGGCCGTCTCGCGCGAACTGCCGCAGGCGAAGTTCGGCCCGGCCAGCAGGAAAGGCGCGGCGCGGAACGGCGGCTGGTTCAGCACGAAGCCGGGGTTGTCCTGCCCGTCCGGCAGGTAGCGCAAGGGGCCGAACAGCCGCTGCGCCAGTTCCTCCCGGCTGCGGATCCCTGCCGGCTGCGGCCCGGCGTTACCGCGCACCAGCGGCGCGATCGTGTCGGTGTTGATGTCGGCCTGGAGCAGCGGCGCGGCGGAGCCGACGAGGGTGACGAGGGCGCTCATGCTGCATCCCTTCGAGTGGCAACGATCGCTTGCGCTTGGACAGGGGCTGTCCCGAGCTTGTCGAAGCGCTCGGCGCCAACGCGGCGCGGATCGGCGATGCACCCCGCCAGCGCCGACGCCGCTGCCAGCACGGGCCCGGCGATGTGCGTGCGGCTGCCCGGCCCCTGGCGGTTGGCGAAGTTGCGGTTGGCGGTCGACAGGGCGCGCTCGCCGCGGCCGATCATGTCGCCGTTCGCGCTGAGGCACATCGAGCAACCGGGCGTGCGCCAGTCGAAGCCGGCATCCATGAACACGCGGTGCAG
>JAQGNJ010000330.1 GCA_028291885.1 Ramlibacter sp.
CGCCGCGCAGAAGCCGTCCTCCGGCTTCGACGACATGGACGACGACATTCCCTTCTGAGCCCGCCGCGGTCGCCCGAGCCACCGTGTCCGTCACACCCGTTCCATCGCAGGTTCCGCCGCGGATCGAAGCGCAGCTGCGGCAGATCGGCCGGGTCGTGGCGCCGGCGCCCACCGCCGACCTGTATGCGCCGCTGCAGCAGCGCGAGCCCTATGCGGGCGTGAAGGTGGCGCGCAGCGAGAGCTACGGGGCGGACGGCAGGCAGCTGCTTGACGTGTTCGCGCCCGAGGCGGCGACAGGCGCCCGGCCGGTGCTGGTGTTCGTGCACGGCGGCGGTTTCACCGGCGGCAACCGCCGCACCGGCGACAGCCCGTTCTACGACAACATCATGCTGTGGGCGGTGAAGAACGGCATGGTCGGCGTCAACATGACGTACAGGCTGGCGCCGCAGAGCCAATGGCCGGCGGCGCAGCAGGACATCGCCTTCGCCCTGGCCTGGGTCCGGGGCAACATCGCCAGCCACGGCGGCGACCCGTCGCGCATCGTCCTGATGGGGCATTCGGCCGGCGCGGCGCACGTCGCCCAGTACCTGGCCCACCCGCAGTTCCACGGCGCACCCGGCGGCGGGCTGGCCGGCGCCGTGATGATCTCGGGGCTGTTCGACACCACGACGGCCGAGGCCAACCCGTCGATGCAGGCGTATTTCGGCGCGGACACCTCGCTGTACGCCCAGCGCTCGGCGCTGCCCGGACTGCTCGGGTCGCGCGTGCCGATGCTGCTGGCCTATGCCGAACTGGATCCGCCGGATTTCCACGCGCAGAGCGGACAGGTCCACGTCGCGATGTGCGAAGCCGGGCCCTGTCCGCCGCTGCTCGAGCTGCGCGGCCACAGCCACATGTCCGAGGTCTATTCGATCAACACCGCGGACCACGCGCTGACCGACGCGCTGGCCGCCTTCGTCACTTCGCTGCGCTGATCACGCCGCCGCCCAGGCAGATCTCGCCGTCGTACAGCACGGCCGACTGGCCGGGCGTGACCGCCCATTGCGGCTCGCCGAACTCCAGGTGGAACCCGTCGTCCGCCGCGCCCGACAGCCTGCACGGCGCATCGGCCTGGCGGTAGCGGCTCTTGGCCGCATAGGCGCCCGCCGCCGGCGGCCTGCCGGCGACCCAGCTCGCATCGTCGGCGTCGAGCGCCATCGATTGCAGCCAGGGATGGTCGTGGCCCTGCACCACGAACAGCGTGTTCTTGTCCATGTCCTTGCGGGCGACGAACCAGGGCGCGTGTTCGCCGCCGCCCCGCTGGGCGCCCTTTTCCTTGACGCCGCCGATGCCCAGGCCCTGGCGCTGGCCCAGGGTGTAGAAGCTCAGGCCCTCGTGGCGGGCCAGGGTGCGGCCGCGCTCGTCCTTGATCGGGCCGGGTTCCTTGCCGATGTAGCGATTGAGGAATTCGCGGAAGGGCCGCTCGCCGATGAAGCAGATGCCGGTCGAATCCTTCTTCTTGGCGTTCGGCAGGCCGATCTCCGTGGCGATGCGCCGCACCTCGGTCTTGCGCAGCTCGCCGACCGGGAACAGCGTCTTGGACAGCTGCGCCTGGTTCAGGCGGTGCAGGAAATAGCTCTGGTCCTTGCTCTCGTCCAGGCCCTTGAGCAGCTGGTACTCCCAGCGCGGATCGCGGGCGCCATCGCGTGCGGTCGCGTGCGATTCATGTTGATGCCCTTCGGGCATTGCGCTCGGAGGAGCCGCAATGCGGCGAACCCGGGCGTAATGGCCCGTGGCGATCTTCTCGGCGCCCAGCCGCATCGCGTGGTCCAGGAAGGCCTTGAACTTGATCTCTGCGTTGCACAGCACGTCGGGGTTGGGCGTGCGGCCGGCCTGGTATTCGCGCAGGAACTCGGCGAACACGCGGTCCTTGTAGTCGGCCGCGAAGTTGACGTGCTCGATCTCGATGCCGATCACGTCGGCGACGGCGGCGGCGTCCACGAAGTCGATGTTCGACGAGCAGTATTCGCTGTCGTCGTCGTCTTCCCAGTTCTTCATGAAGATGCCGACCACCTCGTGGCCCTGGGCCTTGAGCAGGTGCGCCGTCACCGCGGAATCGACGCCGCCGCTCAAACCCACAACGACCCGGTTCTTCGCACTCATTTATGCGATTATCCCAAGGCCATGCTCCTGCGGCCCAGCCCACTCCAGTTGCCCCCACAACGGCGTTCGCCGGCGGCCATGGCGACGGTGGGTGCGATGCACGTGGCCCTGCTCTGGCTGATCGCCCAGCACCTGCCGGTGGAACGGGCCGTGCGCTACGTGGTGTACCAGTACGCGCAGCCGATCAGCCCGTCGCGCGACGCCTCGTCCAGCCGCGCGATCACCTCGCCGTCGAACCTGTCGCTGCGCTCCAGTGCGGCGATGGACGTGTTCAGCAACCGCGTGGAGCCCAGCGTGCCGCTGAAGTCCACGACCCAGTTGCCGGACAGCTTGCAGGCCCGCAAGCCCGAGCCCGGCCCGAAGGCGCGGGAGGCGACGGTGACGGAGGCCGAGCCCGCGCCCCAGCCCGCGCAGGTGCCGGTGCCGGTCGCGCCGCCGCCCGAGCCCTTGCCGACGCCCACGCCCACGCCCACGCCCACGCCCACGCCCACCCCTATTCCGCCGGAGCCGGTTCCCGCTCCGGCGCCTGTGCCAGCGCCCGCGCCCGTCCCCGCACCGGCTCCAGCACCCGCGCCTGTGCCTGTGCCTGTGCCTGTGCCTGTGCCTGTGCCGGCGCCTGCTCCGGTTCCCGCGCCCGCGCCGGTCCCTGCTCCGGCGCCGGTGCCTGCACCAGCACCAGCACCCGTGGAGGTTCCCGCGCCACCCGCACCCGCGCCACCAGCTCCTGCCGCTCCTGCCCCCGCGCCGGTGCAACGGCTGCAGGCTCCGCCGATCGACGTTGCGGTGCCGGCGAATTCGCCGGCCGCGGCCAACGCGACGCCGATCCTGGTCGCGCCGCCGCCAGCCGCTGTCCCGGGTGGCGGCTGGGGGCTTCCGGCCGCGAGCCC
>JAQGNJ010000004.1 GCA_028291885.1 Ramlibacter sp.
GCCGGCCGCCGCCCAGCCCGAGTAACTGTTGAGCATCGAGACCACCACCGGCATGTCGGCGCCGCCGATCGGGATGATGATCAGCACGCCCATCACGAAGGCCAGCGCCAGCATCGCGAAGAAGGCGGTCCAGCTCTCGTTGTAGACGAACACCAGGCCCAGCGCGATGGTGACCAGGCCCAGCACCAGGTTGAGCATGTGCTGGCCGGCGAACACCACCGGCGCGCCGCGAAACAGCCGGAACTTGTAGGTTCCCGAGAGTTTTCCGAAGGCGATCACCGAGCCGCTGAAGGTGATGGCGCCGATCGCCGCGCCCAGGAACAGCTCCAGCCGGTTGCCGGTGGGGATCGGGTCGCCCCGGCGCAGGCCCTGCAGCAGCGCGTGCGGTTCGACCACCGCCGCCACCGCGATGAACACCGCCGCCAGGCCGATCATGCTGTGGAAGAAGGCGACCAGCTCCGGCATCTTGGTCATCTCCACCGTCTTGGCCCTGTAGGCGCCGTATGCGCCGCCGACCACCAGGCCGATCAGCACCCAGACCATTCCCTGGGCCTTGCCGCCGGACGTTTCCACGATCAGCGCCGCGGTGGTGAACATGGCGATGGCCATGCCGACCATGCCGAACATGTTGCCGCGGATCGAGGTCGTCGGATGCGACAGGCCCTTGAGCGCCTGGATGAAGCAGACCGACGCCGCCAGGTACAGCAGCGTGACGAGGTTCATGCTCATGGCCGGGCTCCCGTCTCGCCGGCGGCGGGAATCTTCTTTTCCTTCTTGCGGAACATCTCCAGCATCCGCCGCGTGACCAGGAAGCCGCCGAAGATGTTGACCGAGGCCAGCGCGACGGCCAGCACGCCCATGGTGCGGCCCAGCGTCGTGTCGGTGAGCGCGGCCGCCAGCATGGCGCCGACGATCACGATCGCCGAGATCGCGTTGGTCACCGCCATCAGCGGTGTGTGCAGCGCCGGCGTGACGGTCCAGACCACGTGGTAGCCGACGTAGATCGCCAGCACGAAGATGATCAGGTTGATGACGGTGTGTGAGACTTCCATGGCTGGCTCCCGATTCCTTGTTATTTGCGCCGCAGTTCGCCGTTCGTTGCCATCAGGCAGGCGGCCACGATGTCGTCTTCCAGGTCGATCCTGAGCGTGCCTTCCGGCGTCAGGATCAGCTTGAGGAAGTCGAGCACATTGCGCGCGTAGAGCGAAGACGCGTCGGCCGCGACCAGCGCCGGCAGGTTGGTTTCGCCCACCAGGGTCACGCCGTGCCTGACGACCGTCTGGCCCGGCACCGTCAGCGGGCAGTTGCCGCCCTGCGGCGCCGCCAGGTCGACGATCACCGAGCCGGGTTTCATCGAACGGACCATCTCCTCGGTGACCAGCACCGGAGCGGCGCGGCCGGGGATCAGCGCGGTGGTGACGACGATGTCGGCCTGGGCGACGCGCTTGGCCACTTCGGCTTTCTGGCGGTCCAGCCAGCTCTGCGGCATGGGACGGGCATAGCCGCCCACGCCCTCGGCCGCTTCCTTTTCTTCGGCCGTCTCGTAGGGCACATCGATGAACTTGCCGCCGAGCGACTCGACCTGTTCCTTGACGCTGGGCCGCACGTCAGACGCTTCGATCACGGCGCCCAGCCGCTTGGCCGTGGCGATGGCCTGCAGGCCCGCCACGCCGACGCCCAGGATCACGACCCGCGCCGCCTTCACGGTTCCGGCGGCCGTCATCAGCATCGGAAAGAAGCGCTGGTAGCGGTCGGCCGCGATCATGATGGCCTTGTAGCCGGCGATGTTGGCCTGCGACGAGAGCACGTCCATGCTCTGGGCCCGCGTCGTGCGCGGCGCCGCTTCCAGCGCGAAGGCGTTGAGGCCGGCCGCCGCCATGCGCTGCAGGCCGGCGGGATCGAAGGGATTGAGCATGCCGACCACGGTCGTGCCCGGCCGCATCAGCGCCACTTCCTGCTCGCCGGGGGCCCGCACCTTGAGCACCAGGTCGCAGCCGAAGGCGCCGGCCGCATCGGTGATCTCGGCGCCCGCCGCGCCGTAGGCCTCGTCGGGCACGCTGGCGGCGACGCCGGCGCCGGACTGGACGCGCAAGCTGTGGCCCTGGGCCTTGAGCTTTTTGGCCGTCTCGGGGGTGACGGCGACACGGGTTTCTCCCGCCGTGGTTTCGGCGGGTACGCCTATCAGCATGGACGTCTCCTCGACTGGTTGGCTTGTTTTTTCTAGCTGACCAATAGCTTACATGAAAGGACCCGCCGCACCGGTTCGAACGCGCGGCCGCAAACAGCGACGCGCGTTGCATTCCGGTGGCGCGGCCCCATCTCGGTCGGACCCCCGCTCCCACATCGTCCATGTCCCTTCTTTCCCTGTTCGGCCTGTCCGCGCTGCTGCACCTGTATATCGGCGTGCGCATCGTGCCGGCGCTGTCCGGTCCGTTCACGCCCTGGGTCCTGGCGCTGCTGCTGGCGTCGGCCGTTCTCACGCCGCTGGGACTGGTGGCGCGCCGCTTCGCCCGCCCGCCCCTGGCGGACCGCCTGACCTGGGTCGGCATGCTGGCGATGGGGATGTTCTCTTCGCTGCTGGTGGTCACCGTGCTGCGCGACCTGGTGCTGCTGCTCGCCTGGGCGGCGGGCAGCGCCTTCCCGGAGCTGGCGCCGGCCGACCTCGCCACCACCAGCGCCGACGCGGTTCCGCTGCTGGCGCTGGCCGCCACCCTGCTTGGCGTCTTCAACGCGCGCAAGACCGCCCGCATCGTCAGCGTCGACGTGCCGATCGCCGGCCTACCGGCGGCGCTCCACGGCTTCACGATCGCGCAGATCAGCGACATCCACGTCGGGCCGACCATCAAGGCGCCCTATCTGCGCGGCATCGTCGATGCGGTGAACCGGCTGCAAGCCGACGTGGTCGCCGTCACCGGCGACCTGGTCGACGGCAGCGTCGCCGAACTGCGCGGCCACGTCGCACCGCTGGCGGACCTGGTGTCGCGCCACGGCACATTCTTCGTCACCGGCAACCACGAGTACTACTCGGGCGCCGCGTCCTGGGTGGCGGAGCTGCGGCGGCTTGGCGTCAAGGTGCTGATGAACCAGCATGTCGTGCTGGAACGCGGCGGAGCCGAGATGGTGCTTGCCGGCATCGCGGATTACAGCGCGCACCACTTCGACCCCTCGCAAAAGAGCGACCCCGTCGCCGCCCTGCGAGGCGCCCCGAAAGACGCGGCGGTCCGGGTCCTGCTGGCGCACCAGCCGCGCAGCGCGACCGCGGCCGAGCAGGCCGGTTTCGACCTGCAACTGTCGGGCCACACCCACGGCGGCCAGTTCCTGCCCTGGGTGTTCTTCGTGCGCTTCCAGCAGCCGTTCACTGCCGGGCTGCACCGCCTCGGCCGGCTCTGGGTCTACGTCAGCCGTGGCACCGGCTACTGGGGCCCGCCCAAGCGCCTGGGCGCGCCGTCGGAAATCACGCGCCTGCGGCTGGTCCCGGCCTGAGCCGGCTCTGCGCCGGACGGCTCCTACGCCGAGCCAAGGTGCTGTCCCACGCGGCTGAGCTTGCCGGAGGCCAAAAACTGGCTGGTCAAGGAAACAACCAATGGCCCGCCTCGCTTCCCTAACCCCCTATGTCACAGGCCCGCGCGCCAACAACGTCAACTATTTTGGCGCCGCGCGTTGCCGCCACAAGTTCCAGCTCTATTACCCGAACGGCTTCGACGACGAGGTCTACCAGGTCGCCGAGCGCGCGGTCAAGGAACGCGCGCATCTGGAGTGGGCGACCGAACTGAACGCGCCCGCGTTCCGGCGGCTGCTCGCCCGCGGCGACTACGGCCGCATCGTCGACATCGCGCTGCGGGTCGAGGCCCGCTGCAACCTGCTGTTCTCGTTCGAGAAGATGGCGCTGCGCGATGCGGTGAAGGCGCCGGCCGATACCGGCCTGTTCGCGACCGGCCTCTACGCCTTTCTCTACGGCCGCGGCTCGCCGCAGCGCAAGTTCGAAGCCTGGGTGGAGACGCTCGCGGCCTTGCCGCGGCGCCGTTCGCGGGTGCTGTCCTGGCCCCTGGTGACCGTGTTCGGCCAGATCGGGCGGCCCGACAGCCACCTGTTCCTCAAGCCCCTGGTGACGCGCAAGGCGGCCCGTGCCTACGGCTACGACTTCGACTACGACGCGACGCCGTCCTGGCCGGTCTACCGCGAGCTGCAGACCTTCGCGGCCATCCTGCGGCGCGACCTGGACCGCAAACCGGGCTTTCGCGCCCGCGACATGATCGACATCCAGTCCTTCATCTGGGTCCAGGGCTCGGCGGAATACGAGCGCTGAGGATTCACCGCGCAGAGGTCGCCCGCCGCGCTTTCCAGCAGCGCCAGGTCTCTTCCAGCAGCGGTACGCCGTTGAGGAACACCGCCGCGAGCAAGCCGCCGGCCAGATACGCGACCGGCAGCGGCTGGGCCTTGGGGCGCAGCGAGAAATCGGCCACCTCCGGCCCCAGGCCGACGAGGGCGCGCGCCTGGTCCCAGGCCAGGGTCGCCAGCAAGGCGAGCGACAGCAGCGGCAGGATCTCCAGGACGCTGTGCACCATCTGCTCGAACGGCCGCACCGGCCGCAGGGGCGTCGTGTAGTGCAGGTCCCAGTAGACGGTGAGCTCGTGCACGACGAAGACCACGAGGACGATCAGCAGCACCGCGGCATCGATCTCGAACAGCGCCACGGCCAGCATGCCGATGCCGACTTCGGCCGTCATCAGCAGGTGCATCAGGTTTTCCTTCAGGCCGCTGGTGTGCTCGATGGCCGTGCGGCGATGGCAGGCCCAATCGAGCAGGCCGGCGGCCACCCAGAGCGGGAACACCAGGTACATCAGGATGTTGCGGGCGGCTTCTGCGGCCATTGCGCGCCTCAGGGCAGGAACTGCTCGGAACCGACCAGGCCGACCTTGCCCAGGCCATGGCGTTGCCCCGCCGCCAGCACGCCGGCGACGGTGTCGTACTTGGCTCTGCGGTCCGGCCGCAGGTGGATCTCGGGCGCATCGGCCTGCGCGGCGGCCTGCGCCAGCCTCGCTTCGAGGGCGGCCCGATCGGGGAGGAGTTCGCCATTCCACAGCAGGTGGCCGGCGGCCGTGATGTCGATCTTCACCACCTGCGGCTCGACCAGTGGGGGCGGCGCCGAGGCCGAGGGCATCTCCAGGTTGACCGAGTGCAGCTGGATCGGGATCGTGATGATGAGCATGACCAGCAGCACCAGCATGACGTCGATGAGCGGCGTCGTGTTCATCTCCACCATCACCTCGGCTTCGCTTTCGCCGGGATTGCCGATGCGCATCGCCATGATCCCTCCTTAACGCGCCGGCGGCTCGGTGATGAAGCCGATGCGCTCGATGCCCATCTGCTGCGCGGCGAACACCACGCGTCCGATCGAGTCGTAATCGGCGCGGGCGTCACCGCGGATGTGCACTTCCGGCTGCGGCTGCCTGGCCGCCACGAGCGCCAGCCTCTGCGCCAGCTGGTCGGGACTGGCCAGCCGGGTCTCGAACCAGTAGATCGCGCCATCGGCGTCGACCGAGACGATGACGTTCTCGGGCCGCGTCTCGCGCACCTGCACCTGCTCGCGCGGCAGGCTCACCAGGATCGAGCTGTTGACCACCGGGACGGTGATCAGGAAGATGATCAGCAGCACCAGCATCACGTCCACCAGGGGCGTGGTGTTGATCTCGGCGATCAGCGCGTCCTCCTGCGGCTGGCGGTAGCGGATCGCCATCAGACCGCCGCCGCAACGGGGGTGGCGTCGCGCCGGGCGACCGCCGCGAGCAGGACGGTGTGCAGGTCCGAGCCGAAGGCGCGCACCGTGTCCATCGCCACCTTGTTGCGGCGCACCAGCCAGTTGTAACCCAGCACCGCCGGCACCGCGACCGCCAGGCCGATGGCCGTCATGATCAGCGCCTCGCCGACCGGGCCGGCCACCTTGTCGATCGAGGCCTGGCCCGACGCGCCGATCTTCACCAGCGCGTTGTAGATGCCCCAGACCGTTCCGAACAGGCCGACGAAGGGCGCCGTCGACCCCACCGTCGCGAGCACGGCAAGGCCTTCCTGCGTGCGGCTGTGGATGGTGTTCACGGCCCGCTCGATGCTCTGGGTCACCCAGGTGTTGAGGTCCACCTGGCCGATCAGCCCGTCGTGCTTGCGGGTCGCCTCCAGCGCCGACTCGGCGATGAAGCGGTACGGGCTGCCTTCCTGCAGCGTGTCGGCCCCCTGGCGCACCGTGTCGGCGGCCCAGAAGCTCTGGTTGGCGTGCTTGCCCTGGCCGCCCATCCGGGTCTGCGCCACCAGCTTGGTCAGCAGCACGTACCAGCTTGCCACCGACATGATCACCAGGATGACGAGCGTGGTGCGGGCGACCCAGTCGCCCTGCGCCCACAGCGCCTGCAGCCCGTAGGGATTGGCGCCGTTCACCGTCGGCGCCTGGATGGCGGGCAGGCTGCGCAACTCGGGCGCGGCAGCCAGCGCGGGCACGGAAGCGGTCTGCGCCGCCGCGTTGGGCGCCGGAGCCGGCTGCGCCCCCACCGGCAGCATCGCCGGCAAGCACAGGAAGACACAGAGCGCGGCGCGGCGAAGCAGGCGGGAGTGGAAGTGCATTGCAGAAATGAGGGATGGAGGGGTGGTCCGGCGTGAGCGCATTGTGTCGCAGCGCATGCGGCCGTGGCAATAATGCGGGATGCGCGAACGATTCCAACCCCGCGTGACCGTCGCCGCCGTCATCGAGCGCGACGGCCGCTTCCTGCTGGTCGAGGAGGAAACCTCGGACGGCCTGCGGCTGAACAACCCGGCCGGCCATCTCGACCCGGGCGAGGCGCCGGACCAGGGCTGCGCCCGCGAGACCCTGGAGGAGACGGCGCACCGCTTCACGCCGACGGCGCTGGTCGGCGTCTACCTGTCGCGCAACGTCCGGCCCGATGGCGAGGACGTCACCTACATGCGCTTCGCCTTCTGCGGCGAGCTCGGCGAGCTGGAGCCGGACCGGCCGCTGGACACCGGCATCGTGCGCACCCTGTGGATGACGGAAAAGGAGATCCGCGCCAGCCCCGAGCGGCACCGCAGTCCGCTGCTGCTGCGGTGCCTGGACGACTACCTGTCAGGCAAGCGCTATCCGCTGTCCCTGGTCTACACCGACGCCAGCGTCTACTCGACGGCCGTGCCGCTCAATCGGCCTTGATCTGGGCCTTGCGGACGATCTCTTTCCAGATCGCCTGCTCCCGACCGATAAAGCCGGCGAACTCGGATGCCGGGCCGCCGCCGCCCACCGCGTTGTCCGTCGCGAAGCGCTCGGTGACGGCGCTGGACCTCAGGGCCTTGAGCGATTCCTCCTGCAGCCGCTTGACGATGTCGGGCGGCGTTCCGGCGGGCGCCAGGATGCCGTACCACTGCGAGGTCTCGAAGTCCTTGTAGCCCATCTCGGCCACGGTCGGCACGTCGGGCAGGGCCGCGATCCGCTGCTGGGTGCCGACCGCGATGGCGCGCAGCTTGCCGGCGCGGATGTGGGCGCCCAGCGCCGGCATGCCGGCCGACGAGGCCTGGGTGCGGCCGGCCAGCAGGTCCGTGAGCTGCGGCCCGGTGCCGCGGTACGGGATGTGGGTGACGAAGATGCCGGTGACGAGCTTGAGGTACTCCATCGCCAGGTGGCCGGCGCTGGCATTGCCGGCCGAGCCGTAATTGAGTTTGCCGGGATTGGCCCTGGCGTAGGCGACGAACTCGCGGAAGTTCCTTGCCGGCACGTCGGGGTGGATCACGAAGACGTTCGGGACCTTGGCCAGCAGCGTCACCGGGACGAAGTCCTTGTTCACGTCGTAGGGCTGGTTGCTCAGCATGTAGGGGTTGACCGCCAGCGTGCCGACGTGGCCGAGGATGATGGTGTGGCCGTCGGGGGCGGCATGCGCCGCCTCCTGCATCGCAACCGTCCCCGCGCCGCCCGGCTTGTTCTCGACATAGACGCTCTGCCCCAGTTGCCGGGTGAGTTCGGCGGCCACCGAGCGCGCGACGATCTCGGACGTACCGCCGGGCGCGAACGGCACCAGGAAGCGGACGGCCTTGGTCGGCCACTGGGCCTGGGCCCGGACCATCGAAGGCAGGCAGAGGGCGGCGCCGGCGCCGGCCGTGGCGGCAAGCACGCGGCGGCGGCTCGGTGCGAAGTTGTCTTTCATGCTGCGGGGTCTCCTGGTGGCGCGAGCTTATTTCAGCCGGATCGCGGCGGATACCGGCGCAAACCCCCATCCCCGCGGCAGGCGGGGCGGGGGACGCCTCAGTCGGAGCCCAGGGCGAGCCGGTTCGGCAGGCGCTTCTCGATCGCGTATTTGAGCAAGGCGGCGCCGCGGTAGACCCCGTGCGCGAACTTGCCGTACGGCAAGGTCAGGAACAGCGCCATCACGAAGCCCAGGTGCACGGCCAGCAACAGCGCCATCGCGCCGCTGTCGCGCCAGGCGAGCAGGGCCAGCCCGGTCAGGCTGGTGAAGAACAGCAGGGCGATGAAGCCCCGGTCCATCGGCCGTTGCTGCACGTCGCCCTGCGCCGGGTTGCGGCGCAGGTTCAGCCAGAACAGGCCCGCCGGTCCGATCAGCAGGCCGATGCCGCCGACCGTTCCGAGCAGCACCGGCAGGCTGGTGAGCGCGTACGGCGCCTGCAGGCCCAGGACATAGTGGTACAGCGTCGCGACGCAGGTCGCGGCGAAGCAAAGCATGAAGCCGTAGAAGGTCAGGTGGTGGAAACGCCGCCGCGACAGGGTGAAGGCGTCGCTCGTTTCGTTGCAGCCCTTGCCATGGCCGCCGTCGAGGTACTCGAGTGTCAGCGCGCTTTTTGCAGCTTCCGCGGCCGCGCCGTTCGCGTCCGCCCGGGTGCCAGCCGCGCGCCAGAAATTGCGCACACCCAACCCGAGCGCCGCGATCGCGAACAGGAACACCGCCCCGAACATCAGCACCAGCGTGTTGTGCGGGAACACGGCGTAAAAGTTGCCGGCCAGCGGCGCGTGGAACAGCGATCCGCGCATCGACAGCAGCAGCACCAGGAACAGCGCCAGCGCGCCGGCGGTCGCCAGCGCCACCGTCAGTCCGTTGCGCTTGTACAGGGCGCCCAGCGCCGGCGGCCAGGCGTAGTCGGCATAGGTCTGGCCGCGCACCACGGCCATCGCCTGCGGCACGTTGACGGCGAACTCGTGCGGCGGGGCGTACTGGCAGGCATACAGGCAGGCGCCGCAGTTGTGGCAGAGGTTGGCGAGGTAGTGGATGTCGGCCTTGCCGAACTCCAGCCGCCGCGTCATCGCCGGAAAGACGGCGCAGAACCCCTCGCAGTAGCGGCAGGCATTGCAGATCTGCATCTGCCGCGCCACCTCGGTTTCGGCGCCGGTCTGCGCCGGCAATCCGGCTGCAAGCGCGGCGGCTTCGCGCGCCAGAACCTCAAGCCGCTGCATGCGAGCGCTCCTTCAGTGCGGCACGCGCCGCCGAAGTCCCGGCGATGCGGCCGAAAGCCGTGCCGATGCTCATGCCGACGCCGGCCGTGTAGCCCTTGCCCAGCACATTGCCCGCCATCATTTCTCCCGCCACGAACAGGTTGTCGCTGGGCTCGCCGCCGAAATGCACGGCCGCGTCTTCGTTGGTCTTCAGTCCCAGGTAGGTGAAGGTGATGCCGGGTCGCAGCGCGTAGCCGTAGAACGGCGGCGTGTCGATCGGCCGCGCCCAGTGGCTCTTGGCCGGCGCCAGGCCTTGGGTGTGGCAGTCGTCCAGCACCGTGTGGTCGAAGCTGCCGGCGCGGCAGGCGGCGTTGAAGCCGGAAATCGTCGCCATGAAGCTTGCCGGGTCCAGCCCCAGTTGCGAGGCAAGCCCGGGCAGCGTGTCGGCCCTGACGCCGGGGAATACAGGCGGCATGAAGCGGCCGACGGCCTTGCTGTCGATCACGCAGTAGCCGATCTGGCCGGGCTGCAGCGCCACCAGCCGGCCCCAGATCGCATAGCGCTTGGGCCAGAAGTCCTCGCCCTCGTCGTAGAAGCGGACGGCGTCGCGGTTCAGCATCACGCCCAGCGAGACGCAGTCCACCCGGGTCACGATGCCGCCGTCGTAGAGCGGCGCGCGGGCGTCGATCGCGACGCAATGCGACTGCGAGGGGTCGCCGACGATGTCGGCGCCCGCCTCCATCATCCGCCGCAGGAGCACGCCCTGGTTGAAGCGGGTGCCGCGGATCAGGAAGTTGTCGGCCGGCCATTCGCCGCGCTCGTTGCGGCCCCAGGCCTCGCGCATCCATTCGCGGTTGGACTCGAAGCCGCCGCAGGCCAGCACGCAGCTCTTGGCCTCGATCCGTTCGCCGCCGATGCGCGCGGCGACGAAGCGGCCGCCCCGCAACTCGATCCCATCGACCGGCGTGCCGTAGCGCACCTGCACGCCAAGCTCCTGCGCGCTGCGGTAATAGGCATTGAGCAGCGCCTTGCCGCCGCCCATGAAGAAGGCGTTGGTGCGCGACAGGTGCAGCGTGCCCGACAGTGATGCCTGGAACCGCACGCCGTGGCGGCGCATCCAGTCGCGGCAGTTCGACGACGCGCGGATCACCAGGCGGGCCAGCTTCTCGTCGGTCATGCCGCCCGTGACCTTGAGCAGGTCCTGCCAGAACTCTTCCTCGGGATAGGCCTCGAGCAGCACGTCCTGCGGCGCGTCGTGCATGCAGCGCAGGTTGCGCACGTGCATCGAGTTGCCGCCGCGCCATTCGAAAGGCGCGGCCTCCAGCAGCAGGACGCTGGCGCCGGCCTCGCGCGCCATCAGCGCGGCGCACAGGGCGGCGTTGCCGCCGCCGATCACGAGGACATCGATCATGGGCCCAGACTCTAGCGCGCCGCGCGGCTCACTTCGCGCAACGGCCCGACAGTGCGCGCGCCGCCAGCCCCGGCGCGGCGAGCAGGCCCGCCACGGTGGGCGTGTTGGTCGGCCCATGCAGGCAGTCGTCGACCGACGCTTCGCCCATGCCTTCGGCGAAAGGATCGCGCGGCTTGGTGCCGCGCCGCAACTGCTCGTTCGCCATCTCGGCCAGGCTGCGCCGCTGCTGGATGCGGAACGGCCCGGGATGCGGCGGGATCACGGGCGTGAGTGCAGGCAGCGGCGGGGCCGACGGCCGCGCGGGCGCCGGCGAAGGCGCCGCCGGCGGGCTCGCGGCC
>JAQGNJ010000043.1 GCA_028291885.1 Ramlibacter sp.
GCAGGCCGCTCCAGTGCAGCGACTGCGGCGCGGATGTCGGCCACCGGCTGCCAGCGGTCGCCGGGGCCCGGCTGCCAGGGCGGGCGGGTCAGCGCCAGCAAGGGCACGCCCGCCTGCGCGGCGGCCGTGATGGCATTGCCGCTCATTTGCGCGGCAAAGGGGTGGGTGGCGTCCACAAGGTGGGTGACGGCGTGCTCGCGCAGATAGCGCACCAGCCCGCTCACGCCACCGAAGCCGCCTATGCGCACGGGGATGGGTTGCGCTTTGGGTTGCTCCACCCGGCCGGCATACGACAGAACCGCACGTTCGCCTCGCCCGGCCAGGCTATGGGCCAGGGCGCTGGCTTCCAGCGTGCCGCCGAGGACGAGGATGTTGCGCATGAGTGAGTTCGGCGGGATGGCTGCGTGGCTGACGATTATCGGGCTCGGCGAAGATGGCCTGGCGGGCTTGCCGCCGGCCAGCAGCGCGGCCCTGGAAGCGGCCGAAGTGGTGGCGGGCAGCGTGCGCCACCTGGCGCTGCTGCCGCAGCTCGCGGCCGAGCGCCTGGAATGGCCGGTGCCCTTTGCCGACGGCATCCCGCGACTGCTGGCGCTGCGCGGGCGACGCGTGGCGCTGCTGGCTTCCGGCGACCCGTTCTGGTTCGGCGCCGGCACCTCGGTCACGCGCCACCTGGAAAGCGGCGAGTGGCAGGCGCTGCCGGCACCCTCGACCTTCGGCCTGGCCGCCGCGCGCCTGGGCTGGGCGCTGGAGCAGGTCACCTGCCTGGGCCTGCACGCCGCTCCGCTGGCCCGCTTGCGTCCGCATCTGTGCGCCGGCGCGCGGCTGCTGGTGCTGCTGCGTGACGGGGCGGCGGTGGCTGGCCTGGCGCGATTCCTGGTCGACTCCGGCTTCGGCGCCACGGCGCTGACGGTGCTGGAGGCGCTGGGCGGCCCGCGCGAGCGGCGGCGCGAGACCTCTGCGGTCTCCTTCGACCTGAGCGACGTGGCCCATCCCGTCGCAGTGGCAGTGCAGGTCGCGGGGGACGGGCCAGCATTGCCGCGCAGCGCGGGCCTGCCCGATGCGCTGTTCGCCCACGACGGGCAGATCACCAAGCGACGGGTGCGCGCGCTGACGCTGTGCGCGCTGGCACCGTGCGCCGGCGAGCGGCTGTGGGACATCGGTGCGGGATCGGGCTCGGTCGCCATCGAATGGCTGCTGGCGCACCCGAGGTGCGAGGCGGTGGCGATCGAAGCCGATCCCGAGCGCGCCGCCCGGCTGCGCGGCAACGCCGACCGGCTCGGCGTCGACCGGCTGGTGCTGGTCACCGGCAGCGCACCCGCGGCCCTGGCCGGCCTGACCACGCCCGACGCCGTCTTCATCGGCGGCGGGCTGAGCGAGGCGCTGCTGGCCGCGCTGTGGCGGATGCTTCCGGCGGGTTGCCGCGTGGTCGCCAATGCGGTGACGCTGGAATCCGAGGCGCTGCTGGCCAGCTGGCAAGCGCGTGCCGGCGGCAGCCTGACCCGGATCGAGATCGCCGAGGCCGAGCCGCTGGGCACGCGCCGTGGCTGGCGCAGCGCCTACCCGATCGTGCAGTGGAGCGGCACCCGATGACAGACCGGATGACAGTCGCCGGCTTCGGATTTCGCGCGCAGGCGTCGCTGGCCTCGCTGCGCGATGCGCTGGCGCAGGCGCTGGCTCACCGCAATGTCAGCGAGTCGCCGGCCGGGTCGATCACCCTGATCGCCACGGCGCAAGACAAGGCCGATGCCGCTTGCCTGCAGGCGCTGGCCGCCAGCCTGAATCTTCCGGTCTGTGCGGTGGCGCCCGAGGACCTGGCATCCATGACCACGCTGACCGACAGCGCGCCCGTGCGCGCCCGGCGCGGCACCGGCAGCGTGGCCGAAGCGGCGGCGCTGGCCGCGGCGGTGCGGGTCGGCGGCGCGGGAGCGACGCTGCTGCATCCGCGCACGGTGTCATCGGACCGGCTGGCCACCTGCGCCATCGCCAGCTTCACACCCATTCCAGGAAATCGTTCATGACCGTCCACTTCATCGGCGCCGGCCCCGGCGCGGCGGACCTGCTGACCCTGCGCGGCCGCGACCTGATCGCGCGCTGTCCGGTCTGCCTTTATGCCGGATCGCTGGTGCCCGAGGAAATTCTCGCCCACTGTCCGCCCGGCGCGCGGATCGTCAATACCGCGCCGCTAGCCCTCGACGCCATCGTGGCCCTGCTCACCGCTGCCCACGCCCAGGGGCAGGATGTCGCCCGGCTGCACTCCGGTGACCTGTCGGTGTGGTCGGCGATGGGCGAGCAGCTGCGCCGTTTGCGCGCCGCCGGCATTCCCTACACCGTCACGCCCGGGGTTCCGTCATTCGCGGCGGCGGCGGCGGCGCTCGGGGCCGAGCTCACGCTGCCCGGCGTGGCGCAATCCGTGGTGCTGACCCGCACATCGGGTCGGGCCTCGCCGATGCCGGAAGGAGAGAGCCTGGCCCGGTTCGCGGCCACCGGGGCGACGCTGGCCATCCACCTGTCGATCCACAAGCTGGCCGAGGTGGCGGCCGATCTGACGCCGGCCTATGGCGCCGATTGCCCCGTGGCCGTGGTCTACCGCGCGAGCTGGCCCGACGAGAAGATCGTCCGCGCCACCCTGGCCACCATCGCGGCCGCGATGGGCGAAGGCGTGGAGCGCACGGCACTGATCCTCGTGGGCCGGGCCTTGGCCGCCGAGGGCTTTGCCGACAGCCGCCTCTACGCCGGCGACTACGACCGGCGCTTCCGTCCCGCGACGGCGTCCGGCGCTCCGACTGAGGTTTGAGCCATGGTCCATCTGTCGCTCATCGGGATCGGCACAGGCGATCCCGATCACCTCACGCTGCAGGCCATCCGCGCGCTGAACAGCGCCGACCTGATCCTGATTCCGCGCAAAGGTGCAGCCAAGGCCGATCTTGCCGACCTGCGACGGTCCATCTGTGCCGCCCACGTCAGCGGTCCGGCGCAGGTCGTGGAGTTCGACCTTCCGCAACGTGACGCTGCTGCGACCCACTACCTCGACGGCGTCACCGACTGGCACGATGCCGTGGCCGCGAGCTGGGCGCAACTGATAGCCACCCATAGACCCAGCGGCGGGAAGGTTGCGCTGATGGTCTGGGGCGACCCGGCTCTTTACGACTCCAGCCTGCGGATCGCCGAACGTCTGCGTGCCGGTGGCCTGGAACTGCGCACCGAGGTGATTCCCGGGCTGACCAGCCTGCAACTGCTCACCGCCGTCCACGCCATTCCGCTCAACACCCTGGGGGCGCCGGTGATGATCACGACCGGCCGCCAGTTGCGCGGCCGCGGCTGGCCCGACGGAGTCGACACCGTGGTGGTGATGCTGGATGGCGACTGCTCCTTCCAGACGCTGCCGCCCGAGGACCTCACGATCTACTGGGCGGCTTACCTTGGGATGCCGCAACAGATGATGCTGGCCGGGCCGCTGGCCGGCACCGGGTCGCGCATCCGGGAGGCCCGAGCGGCGGCCCGCGCCGAGCACGGATGGATCATGGACATCTACCTGCTGCGCCGGGACAATCTCGCCTCGCCGGCCATTGGTCCAATGCGGTGACCAGCTCGGTGAAACGCTGGTTGCCAGCGAGGTAGACGCTGCAGTTTGGCTCTCGTTTGCCCGCTACATGGCTTCGCGTCTGATTCATCATTCGGTCGCAGCCGGTTCCAGAATCTTTTTTCGTAAGCTGCGCGGGCAACTGGTAGTGCCCTCGAAAACGATATTCAGCTATGTGAAGATCAATCCTGGTTCGATCACCGATCCGATGGGCTTGTCCCCAACCTTCGGTCCTTGGGCCTTTCCGACACGCACATCGCGACGCTCCGACTTGGCCTTGCGATCCTGATCTTGCTCGGTATCAAAGCCAGTTTGGAGGGTGCGATCCCGGGCATCTTTAATGGAAGAACCCCAAGCATGCGCAGCAATGGGGCAACAAGCTGGAAACCTATGCCTACCCGGTCATGGGGGCGACGCCGGTGTCGGAGATCGGCGTGCAGGAGGTTCTCTCCGTGCTCCAGCCGATCTGGCAGGATGCCCGCATTCATGGGCAGGTTGCGGCAGCAGGAGGGCCTGGGCGCCCAGGCGCTCGACTGCCCGATCCTGACGGCCGTGCGCAGCGCCAATGTCCGCAACATGAGCTCGGGCGAGGTCGACCTGGACAGAGCAAAGTGGATTGTTCCGCAGGAAGACGATGTCGAGGAGGGCAGCAGGCAGCGGATGAAGGCGGGGCGCGAGCACCGCGTCCCGCAGTCGCCAGCCGTGCTCACGCTGCTGAAACGGCAGCCGCGGATCGCAGGCTCGGAGCTCGTCTTCCCCTCGGTGACCGGCAACCAAAAGCAGCGGCGACGCGCCATTCGAAAACTTCTCGAGTGTTCCAGCCGAGACCTGCCCGGCGAGCGTGGGACGTGTCCTACGACGGGCGCGGCTGTGTCCGATAGCGGTTCAGCGGGTGCTGCGTATGATGAGCTGTCGCATTGGACTGATCGCCACAGGGCGGGCGTCTACGACCATTGGAGCCATGATGACAAGCGCGTCCGTACCTGCAAAATTGCCCGCCCTCGCCCAGAGTTCCGTTTCCAGCGACGTCGCGGCCCTTGCGTCGCACATGGACGATTGCAACCGGTCCCGTGGCCGCTGCTTTTCCTTGCGCTCTGCAGGTGACGCCATCCGCCAGCTCGTATCGTCCCGCATCGTGAGTACCGGTGCGCTACTCGGCGCAGCCGGGTTGTGCCTGTTGCTGGTGCTCGCCTGAGAAGGCGGATCGGTTCGCCATTCACCGGCTCGAAGCCCTTACCCCGTACGCCCGAGATATCCTGCAGTCCGCAGGAGTGCCCGAGCCGCCGATCCGGGCGGAACTGTTCGGCCTGCACCGCTTCGAGGAACACGGCCGCAGCCTGGCGCTGGCGCAGGTCATCCAGGAGGGCGCGGCCGCCCCCGGCCCCGCGTTCTTCCCGCGGGTCGAAGAAAACCTGCGCGCGCTGCGCAAGGCCTATGACCAGATTGCACTGACATCGAGCAGCGGCCACTACGTCACGCCGGCCGCGGACTGGTTGCTAGACAACTTCCATCTCGCTGAAGCGCAGCTGGAGCAAATCCGCGAAGGCGTGCCGCGCCGCTACTACGCGGAACTTCCCAAGCTCGCAAGCGCGCCGCTGGCCGGCTTGCCGCGCGTCTACGGGATCGCGTGGGCCTACGTGGCGCATACGGACAGCGTCCTGAATCCGGAGATCTTCACGGCCTTCCTCAATGCGTACCAAGAGGTAGGCGAGCTGCGCCTGGCCGAGCTCTGGGCGTTGCCCACGACATTGCGCGTCGTGTTGCTGGAGAACCTGCGGCGCATGGCGGACGAGATCGCTGCCGGCAAGGCCGCACGCGAGCTGGCGCACGCGGTGGGTGACGCGGCCGCCCACGTGACCGAGGCGCAGCTCGACGTGCTCGACGCGCAGATGACGCGGCGGGGCTTGCGCAGGGCGTGGCTCACCCAGCTCTGGCAACGACTCCCCGTCGACGGCGCGGAGAGTTCCGCGGCGCTGGGCAAGTGGATGGAGCACAACTGCCAGGACGGCCCCGCCCTGGTGATGGAAAGCCAGACCGCGCAGGTTGCCGCCAACCTCACGGTCAGCAACATCATCACGACGCTGCGCTTGATCGGACAGATCGACTGGGTCGACCTCATCGAACCCGTCAGCCGCTCCCTGCAGGTGTTGCGGGGACTTCCGAGTTTCAGCCACGAGAGCGAACTGACGCGCCAGCAGATCACGCGGGCGATGGAGCAACTGGCGCGGCACAGCCACCGGCCGGAACTGCAGATCGCGCAGGCGGCTGTCGCGATCGCGCAAACCGGTTCGACGGCCGTCGAGCAAACCGCCGGCTACTACCTGCTAGGCGGCGGGAGCAGCGCACTCGCGGCGGCCATGGGCCTGCCCGCCTCACGCGCGCGTACCGGAAGACCCAGGCTGCCTCTGTACATCGGTGCGATCGCTCTTGGCGCGGTCGTGCTGCTGTTCCTGGCTTCGCACCGGATCGATCTTCATGGCTGGGGAGCGGTCGCGTTCCTGTTTCTGCTCGCATGGCCGGCGACCGAAGCGGCGGCGTCGCTGGTGCACCGGCTGCTGGCCGAATCGCTCAAGGTGCACTTGCTGCCGAGGCTGGAGCTCTCCGCCGGTATTCCGGCGGAGAGTCCGGTGCTGGTCGCGATCCCCACGATGTTGAATACACCCGCGGCGACGCGGTCGCTGCTGCAGCAACTGGAGCGGCACTGGTTGGCTAACCGGGAGCAACACGCCCAGTTCGCCCTGCTGACCGACTGGCCCGACGCTGACACGGCCACGGTCCACACCGACGCGCCGCTGCTGGCGGACGCACTGGCGCAGGTGAGCGCACTCAATGCGCGGCTGCCGGTTGCCGACGGTGCGCCGCCGCGGTTCCTGCTGGTCCACCGGCCGCGCCGCTGGTGCGAAACGCAACGCCGCTGGCTCGGATGGGAACGCAAACGCGGCAAGCTGGAGATGCTGGTGCGGGCACTGGCGACCGGAGACTGGGAACACTTCGAGTCGCTCGCGCCCGGGCTGCGACTGCAGCAGGGGATACGGTTCGTGCTCACGCTGGACAGCGACACCGGCCTGCCGCCCGGTGCGCTGCGCGAGCTGGTGGCGATCGCGACCCATCCGCTGAACGCGCCGCAGGTCGATGCGGCTACGCGCCGCGTGGTCGCCGGCTACGGCATCCTGCAGCCGCGGCTCATCACGCCGCTGACACCGGACGGCAGGAACACGGGCTTCCATCGCCTGTTCGCGGGGCAGGCCGGCATCGACCCCTACAACAGCGCGGTGTCCGACGTGTACCAGGACCTGTTCGGCACCGCCAGCTTCAGCGGCAAGGGCCTGCTGAACGTCCATGCGTGCCACGCGGTGCTCGATGGCCGCCTGCCGGATCAATCGGTGTTGAGCCACGACTTGCTGGAAGGCGTGATCGCGCGTTGCGGCTATGTCAGCGACGTCACGCTGGTGGAGGAATTCCCGCAGCACCCGGGCGTCGCCGCCTCCCGCCTGCACCGCTGGACCCGGGGCGACTGGCAACTGCTGCCGGTGATGCGGCGGGCCCGGGCCTTCGGCATCGACGCGCTGGGCCTGTGGAAGATGGGCGACAACCTGCGGCGGTCGCTGGTGTTGCCGGCGTGCGCGGTGCTGCTCGCGCTGTCGGTGTTCGAGGGCTCGCTCGATCCGGCCAGCGCCATCGTGATGGTGTTCGGTGCGTTGCTCGCCGGCCCGCTGCTCGGCGCGCTGGCGGGCCTTGTGCCGACCCGCGCCGGCATCGCATGGCGGCACTTCTTTTATGTCGGCGGCATCGAGTTGTTGCGCACGCTGGCCGCAGCCGCCTGGCAATTCAGCCAGCTCGCGGCGCAGGCCGTGCTGCTGGCGGACGCGGTCGTGCGGTCGTTGTGGCGGATGGCCGTCAGCCGTCGCAAGCTCCTGGAATGGACGACCGCGGCCCAGGCCCAGGCGGCTGCACGCCACGATCTCGTGTCGTTCCTGCGGCAGCATGCGCCGGCATCGCTCCTGTGCGCGGGGCTGGCGATCGCATCGCTCGTGTGGGGCGAGTACCCGGTTGCGGGCGTTCTGCTCTTCACGTTCTGGGCCTGTTCGCCCGTCACCGGCTGGTGGTCGGCGCGAGTGACCGGCGCAAGGCCGCTGGACGCGCTGCGCGACCGGGACCGCATCTACCTGCAGGAACTGGCCCGCGACACCTGGCGCTTCTTCGAGCGCTGCGTCGGCGCCGAGGACAACCACCTGCCGCCGGACAACCTGCAGCTGGTGCCGGAAGCGACGATCGCGCACCGGACCTCGCCGACCAACATCGGGCTGTACCTGCTGGCCGTCTGCTGCGCCCGCGAGTTCGGCTGGATCAGCACCGGCGAGCTGACCGGCCGGCTGCAGGCGACGCTGGACACGCTGGAACGGCTGCCCAAGCAACGGGGCCACCTGTTGAACTGGTACGACACGCGAACGCTGGAGATCCTGCGGCCGGCCTACCTGTCCACCGTCGACAGCGGCAACCTGGCCGGCTTGTTGCTCACCGTGGCGCAGGCATGCGAAGCGCTCGCACATGGAGGCGCGGACGGCAACGCTGCGCGGGCCGCGCTGGTGGCGATCGCAGCGCGTGCGCGCGCGCTGTGCATGGCGATGGACTTCCGCTGCCTGTACGACGGCAAGCGGCACCTGTTTCACATCGGGCTGCGGGTGCAGGAGGAGGCGCTCGACGCGAGCTACTACGATCTGCTGGCTTCCGAATCGCGGCTCACGAGCCTGCTGGCGATCGCCAAGGGCGACGTGCCGCGCCGCCATTGGGGCGCTCTCGGCCGGCCGTTCCTGTCGGTGGGCGTCACCGCCGGATTGAAGTCGTGGTCCGGCTCCATGTTCGAGTACCTGATGCCTTCGCTGCTGATGCCCGAGCCGGTCGGCGGCCTGCTGCATTCGGCATGCCGCGCCGCGGTCGCCGAACAGCGGGCGGCGGGAACGGCGCTCGGCTTGCCGTGGGGCATTTCGGAGTCCGCCTATTTCGCGCAGGACCACTCGCTGGCCTTCCAGTACGGACCGTTCGGCGCAGCGCGGCTGGCGTTGCGGCGCACGCCGCCCGGCGACCGCGTCATCGCACCGTACGCGACGCTGCTGGCGACGATGTTCGACCCGCGCGAGTCCACCGGCAACCTGCAGCGGCTGCAGGAGCTGGGCGGCCGAGGCGAGCTCGGCATGTTCGAGTCGCTGGACTTCACCGCGTCACGCCAGCCCGCGGCGCAGCGGTACAGCGTGGTCGAAACCTTCATGGCCCACCACCAGGGCATGGCGCTGGCGGCGCTGTGCAACGTCCTGTGCGGCGACGCGCCGCGGCGCTGGTTCTCCGCCGACGCCATGGTGATGGCGCACGAAGTGCTGCTGCACGAAAGCACCCCGCGCCAGATCGTCAAGAGCGCCGACCCGCGGCCGCCGCCCGAGCCCGGGCCAAGCGCGCAGGCGCCGGTGGTCCAGGCCCGCAAGGTGAACCCGCTGTCCGCCGGCTGGAAGCCGACCCACCTGTTGTCCAACGGCCGCTACAGCGTTGCCTTGCGCGCGAACGGCGCCGGGGTGAGCCGCTGGCGCGGGCAGAACATCACGCGCTGGCGCGACGACCTGCTGCGCGACGAGTACGGCAGCTTTTTCTTCATCCGGCGCGAGGAACGGCACGCGCTGGTCTCCCTCACGTCCAGTCCGGCGCCCGGCGCCAACTGGCGCTACCAGGCGCGCTTCATGGCCGACCGGGTCCAGTTCGACGCGCAGGGCGACGACATCGCATCGGAGGTGACGGTGCTGGTGAGTCCCGAGGACGACACCGAACTGCGCATCGTCACGCTGCGCAACACCGGCCGGATCGCCTTCACCTGCGAACTGGTGTCGAGCTTCGAGCCCGTGCTGGCTGCCGCCGCGGCGGACGAGGCCCATCCGGCCTTCTCCAACCTGTTCATCCAGAGCAGCTGGCAGCCGCAATCGCGCGCGCTCGTGATGACGCGCCGGCCCAGGCTGCAGGGCGACCCCGAGATCGCCGCCGCGCATTTCCTGGCCGGCGTCGAGGGCGACGTGGTGTCGGTCGATTGCATCACCGACCGGCGTGTCTTCCGCGGCCGCAACCGGTCCGTCGCCGCGCCGGCGCTCGCCACGCAACGCTTCCACCACGATGGCGCGCCGGTGAACGGTCTCGACCCGGTGGCCTGCCTGCGCGTGCGCGTGCGGCTGGCCCCGGGTGCGTTGGCGCGCCTCACTTTCGCCACCACCGCGGCGCAGCAGGAATCCGAACTCGCGGCACGCATCGACAGCTACCTGCAGCCGATGCACGTCGACCGCGCGGTGCGCATGGCGGCGACGTTGGCGCAGGTGCGGCTGCGCGACCTCGGACTCTCGCCCGAACAGAACCTGGCGCTGCAGGACCTCACCACGGCACTGATGTACAGCGCGCCGCGCGCCACCACCGAGCGCGGGCCGCTGGACCAGCGCCAGCTCTGGCGCTTCGGCTTGTCCGGCGACAAGCCGATCGTGCTGGTGCGCGTCCATTCGGCTGACGGCATCCCACTGCTGCACTCGCTGCTGAGGGCGCAGCCCTGGTGGAGTTTCGGCGGCCTGCCGGTGGACGTGGTGGTCCTGAACAGCGAACCAAATTCCTACCTGATGCCCTTGCAGCGCGACATCCTCGCGCTGCGCGACCGGCTGCTGCAGGCCGTGCAGAACAGCTTTCCGCGCAGCGAGGCGGCCGGCTTCTTCCTGCTGCGCGAGCAGGAGGTCGCTGCTTCGGAAAAGGCGGCGCTGGTCGGGCTGGCGCGAGTGATCCTGACCGCGGACGGCAGGCCGCTGGAGGTGCAGGCGGCGGCGCTGCGCGAGCTGTGGGCGCGTCCGGCGCCGCAGCCGGCCGCACCCGTTGCGAAAACCATCGAGGCGGACGCGATCGGGCCTGCCGCCGTCGCGACGCCGACGGGCCGCTTCGACGCCGCCAGCGGCGAGTTCCGCTTCGAACTCGGCACCGGCCAGACGACGCCGCGTCCGTGGGTGAACGTGATCGCCAACAGCGGCTTCGGCTTCCAGGTGTCTGAGGCGGGCAGTGGATACACGTGGGCGGTGAACAGCCGGCTGCACCAGCTCACTGCCTGGTCCAACGATCCAGTGGCTGATCCACCGGTGGAGCACTGGCTGCTGCAGGACCTGGACAGCAATGAGGTGTTCAGCGTCACGCGCGCCCGCGGCCCGGTGCGCGTGCGGCACGGGCAGGGTTACAGCGTGTTCGAGAGTTCGCGCGACGGCCTGATCGTGGAGGCGACGATGTTCGTCGACCTGGTCCAGGCGGTGAAAATCGTCCGGGTGCAGCTGCGCAACGATGGCGGCAACCGCCTGCGGCTGCGCGCGCTGGCCCTGGTCGAATGGCAACTCGGCGCCAACCGCGCCGACCGGCGCGGCGTCCTCACCTGGAAAGCGTCCGACCTCCCTTGTGTGTTCGCGCAGCAGCGCGAGCACCGCGCAGGTTTCGGTGGCCACACGGCATTTGTTTCAATGAACGGCGCCGTTCGGCCGTCGCAATGGACCGCGGACCGCGGCGAGTTCTTCGACACCGGCGGACGGCTGCGCATGCCTGCAACGCTGGGTGCGCGCAGCGGTCCGGGCCTGGATCCATGCGCGGCCCTGGCGGGCGACTTCGTGCTGGCGCCGGGCAAAGCCGCAGCGTTCTGCTTCGTGCTTGGTCACGCGACGACGCCTGCCGCCGCGGAGCAGCTTGCAATCGCCTGGAGCCGGCGCGATCCGCTGGAGTCGCTGGCGCAAGTCAGGCACTGGTGGTCCGACCTGAACGATCGGGTGCAGGTCGCGACGCCCGACCCGCTATTCGACGCCCTGGTGAACCGCTGGCTTCTGTACCAGACGGTGAGCTGCCGGCTCTGGTCGAAGGCCGGTTTCTACCAGGCCGGCGGCGCGTCCGGTTTTCGCGACCAGCTGCAGGACGCGATGGCGCTGACGCTCGCCGATCCCGGCCGCCTGCGCGAGCAGATCGTGCTGAACGCATCGCGGCAGTTCCCCGAAGGCGACGTGCAGCACTGGTGGCACGCACCGGGTGGCGAGGGCGTGCGAACCCATTTCTCCGACGACCTGTTGTGGCTGCCTTATGCCTGCGCGCACTACCTGCAGGCAACCGGCGATGCGGCACTGCTTGACCAGCAGGTTGCCTTCATCGAGGGGCCGACGATCCCGGCAGGCGCGGAAGACGCTTACTACACGCCGCAGACAGCGGCGCAGGGTGCGTCCGTGTACGAACATTGCGCCCGCACCATCGAGCGCAGCCTGAAGGTCGGCACGCACGGGTTGCCGCTGATGGGAACCGGTGACTGGAACGACGGCATGAACCGTGTCGGGCACGAAGGCCGCGGCGAGTCGGTGTGGCTGGCCTGGTTCCTGTGCGCGGTGGTGGAGCGCTTCGCGCCGCTGGCGCAGGCCCGCGGCGACAGCGAACGCGCGCGCAGCTGGTTGAGCGCACGCGAGGGCTGGATCGCGGCATTGCATGCCGATGGCTGGGACGGCGCCTGGTTCCGGCGGGCGTTCTTCGACAATGGCGCGCCGCTGGGCTCGGGCGCGAACAGCGAATGCCGCATCGACCTGATCGCGCAGGCCTGGGCGGTGCTGTCGGGCGCGTCGACGCCGGCCTATACGCAGCCGGCGCTGGATTCCGTGAAGCAGCAACTGTTCGACGCCGACGCGCGCTTGCTGTTGCTGCTCACGCCGCCGCTGCAGCACTCCGCGAACAACCCGGGCTACATCCAGGCCTATCCGCCCGGTGTGCGCGAGAATGGCGGGCAATACTCGCACGCCGCGGTGTGGGGCCTGATGGCGCAGGCGCTCGGCGGCGATGCCGAAGCGGCCTGGGACAGCTTCCAGGCGATCAGCCCGGCGCATCGCAGCCGCAATCCAGAACGAGCGGCCGCGTACGAACTGGAGCCTTACGTCACCGCCGGCGACATCTACGGCGCCGCGCCCTATGCCGGCCGCGGCGGCTGGAGCTGGTACACCGGATCGGCGGCGTGGTTGTACCGGGCGGCCGTCGAGACGCTGCTGGGACTGCAGGTGCGTCCCGGCGGGCTGTCGCTGTCGCCGCGGCTTCCGGCGCACTGGCCGTCATTCGAGCTTCGCCTGAGAGTCCAGGAGCGCGACATCACTCTGCACTGGGAGCGCGACCTGCATCCGGCGCGATTGCTCGAGCCGGACCTGCAGGTGGCTTGGGGCGAGTGGGTCGAACTGGAGCGGTTGCCGCGGCGGGCGGTGTTGCTGGTTTGCGGCCAGCCGCCACAGGCGTAGCGGAGCGTTCCCACGCAAGCTCAAACGCTTTCCGACCGGGCGTCGGCGGCATCGACCCCTGCCGGGAGCCGAAGGCCGCGTGAATGTGATTGCTCTTGATATTAGTCAAGCCGGGTGGCGCCGCGCAGCCTGAACATCGGACCTTCATCCAAGGAGCACTCCATGTTTCTCTCCAAAGCAGACTTTCGCATATCCGCCAGCAACTTCGACCTGACGCAAGGCTGGAACATCCTGCGGATCATTTCTGGCGCGTTCATGTTTCCTCACGCGGCGAGCAAGTTCACGGCTGGCGCGCTGTCCGTGGGCACCGTGGGATTTTTCTCCAAGGCGGGATTCCAGCCGCCAGAATTCTGGGTCTGGCTTGCGGCCATCGTCGAAGTCCTGGCCGGGGCTGCGCTGGTGCTCGGCATCTGCACCCGGTATGCGTCGGTTGCCGCTGCCGGCGCGCTGGCGGTTGCGGTCTACGCACTGCAGACGGTCAAGGGATTCGGCTGGACATGGAATACGGGCGGCTACGAATACCCGGTGTTCTGGGGGCTCGTCTGCGTCGCAATCGCGATCGAGGCCTGGAAAGCCGAGTACGCCACCATCGCGCGTCCGGCCATGGGCTTGCCGAGGTTTGCCTGACGCCAGCGTGAACCCCGGACTCCGCCACGACGGGCGAACCCGGCCCCGCAATTGCATGAGTGTCCACCGTTTGTGCCCTTGCGTCTTCGCAGTCGCCCGCCACCGGAGTCGCGGGTGACCGTTTGGTGCCTGGGTCACTGGGGTTGCTGTCGTTCCTGGCGGGCTTCAGGGGTCACCGCGCTGTTCGCAACCGGCGGGGCCGGCTCGGCAGCAGCTTCCAGTCGGATTTATGCGGCGTTCATCTGCCTGCGTGCGGTGCCGCACAGAACAAGGAGGGGACGGTGGCTAGAGTCGATGGCAGCTCACAGGAGGCCACGGCATGACTCCAACCGCTACGCAGACTCGCTCATTCACGCAATGGCGTCGGGTCGCCGACAAATTACTGGAGCTCGAAACCGCCTTTTCGCAGGCCAAAACGGCTTCGTCCTCGCACTCTTCATCCGCGCTGTCAGAGCTTGAAGCCGCGGTGATCAAGATGCGCCAAACTTCGGACGGGCTGTTCGCGATCGCCATGGCCGAATCCGCCCGCGATCGTTTGCGGGCAGAACAGGCCTTGCCGGCGGGCACGAGCATGCCTGTCGCTGGCTCCAACAAGTCGACGCCCGCCTGAGGCGCACCGCGCGGCAGGATTTTCAGGCAGCAGGAAACCGCGGGATCGTCACGGTGAACGTCGTTCCCGACCCGGCCGCGGACTCCACTGTCAGCGTCCCACCGTGCGAGCGGACGATTTCCTTGCAGATGTACAGGCCCAGCCCCAGGCCGGACGGCTCGCGCCGTTCGCCGGCGGTGTTTGTCTGCGACCCGCGGGCCAGGGGCTCGAAAATCCGCGCAAGATCATGCGGCGCGATCGTCGTGCCGTCGTTATGCACCGAGAACGAGACGTCGTCCGGCGACGCCCACATCCTCAGCGTAACGGTCCCGCTGCGCGAACCGTAAAGAAAGGCGTTGCCCAGAAGATTGGACAACAACTGGCCCATTCGCCCTTCGTCCCAGCTGCCGTTGAAATCGCCTGCACGCTCAAACAGGAGGTTCGTGGACGACCGTTGCCGCGAACTCGTCCCAGGCCAGCAGGATCTGCTCGGCGTTCTGGACGAGGAATGCGGATAGGCTCATTGCTGGCTCGGCACCGATTTTATCGGGCGTTCGTCAAACCCGGGGGGTCACGGCCTGGGTGGACGATCGCCATCCGCACGCGCCGAAAGCGTGGCGCAAAGAGCTGCCGGAGATCGCCTCTGCGGCAGAGAGGGCGTCGGGCCTGAAAATCAGGCTGCGAGCTTGAACTCGGCCTGCTTGGCCCGCCCACGCCAGTAGACCCGCGGCCCGTCGGCAAAAACAAAGGCCAACTCGCCCGCCATCGGGATGAGCATGCCGCCCTGGACGGCGTAGGCCGAGAACCGTCCCTGCCACGGCATGAAGTGGGCCACGCCGTTTTTGTCGTCGTGATAGCGCCTGGGCGCAAAGATCGAATCGACCGTTCCATCGGCGGGCCGTCCTCCTTCAGGTGCATCTCGCCTTCGACGCCGGAGCGGGTCGACGCGATCATCGGCTGGCCGTCCGTCAGCACGGCGCGAAAGAAGCGCTGCACCGGCGGCGGCAGGCCATCGACGATGTGCGCGTCGTATGTCGCAGGCTGGATCGGCAGGCGCGCTGAATCGATCCGGGAATGGAGCGCGATCGTGCCGCGCTGCCAGCTCCACCGGCCGTAAGCCACTGCGGCGACCAGGCAGAGCGCGAGGAGCAGGATGAGGAGCAGGATGAGGAGCGCGGCGGCCTTCAATCCGCGGCCGGTCCGCGCACCAGCAACACCGGGACCGGCGAGCTGCGCACGATCTGTTCGGCGCCGCTGCCCAGCACCATGCGTTCGACGCCACGGCGGCCGTGCGTGCCCAGCACGATCAGGTTCGCATTCCAGTCCAGCGCCTGCCTGGCGACGCGCTCGCTCAGCCGGCCGTCGAGGGTGTCGAACAGCACCGTTTCCACAGGCACGCCGCTTTTCTCGACCAGCGCGCGCGCTTTGTTCAGGACAGCCTGGCCGGCCTCCTTCATGACGCCCCGGATGTCCGCCGACATGGTGCCGAAGCCATCGGTCCCCATCACGAACGGCATGTCGTCGACGACGTGCAGCAGCTGCACGCGGGCGCCGGTCAGTTTGGCCAGCTTCACAGCTTCGGCCAGGCCGGCGCCGGAGGTCGGGCTGCCGTCGACGGGAACGAGGATTCTTTCGTACATGGTGTCCACCTTTTTGCGGTTCGGGATCAGGGCGCCGTGCTCATGTACCCCATCCAGGGCCAGTAAGTCAGCGAGAAAAGGACCAGCAGGATCGCCGCGGCCAGCGTGATCACGAGGCCGGTGCGGATGAAGTCGCGCGAATCGAAGGTGCCGGTGCCGTAGGCGATCATGTTCTGCGGGGCGTTGACCGGCAGGATGAAGCCGAAGCTCACCACGAACTGCAGCAGCATCGTCATGCCGATGATGTTGATGCCGGGCGTCTTCACCTGCAACAGCACGCTGATGACGATCGGGATCATCGCCGAGGCCAGGGCTGTGGCGCTGGCGAAGCCCAGGTGGATGACGATCAGGAACAGCGACAGCAGCATCAGGATCGCGAACGCGCTGGCGTCCTGCAAGCCCAGGTGCTGCACGATCAGGTTGGCGAGCCAGCCGGCGGCGTTGGTCCGCAGCAGGGCGGTGCCGATGCTGATGCCCACGGCGAACAGGATCACCGTCCCCCACGGGAAGCCGCGCTGCGATTCCTTCCAGTTCATGACGCCGGTCCGGGGCATCAGCATCAGCGCGACTGCGACGATGGTGGTGGAGGAGGTGTCGAAGTCGTGCAGCACCTTCTCGGTCGACCAGAACCCCAGCAGCACCAGCACGATCAGCAGCAGCTTCCACTCGTTCCACGTCATGCGGCCCATCGCACCGAGCTGTTCGCGGATCGCGGCGCGGCCGCCGGCGATCTCCTTCATTTCGGGACGCATCATCCGGGTCATGATGAAGTAGACCGCGACGCTGAGCAGTGCCGAGAACGGCGCGCCGGCGATGAACCATTCCATCCACGTGATGCTGGTGCCGAACTGCTTTTCGATGAAGCCGACCGCGACCATGTTCTGCGCCGCCGCCGTCTTGATGCCGACGTTCCAAACGCTCGCGGTCTGGGCCGCCGTGATGACCAGCAGGCCGGCGAAGCGGCTGCGCTTGTCGACCTTGAAGGCGAGGATGAAGCCCATCATGATCGGCACCAGGCAGGCCACGCGCGCCGTGGTGCTGGGAACGATGAACGACAGCAGGAAGCCGACGACCATCGCGCCGACGACGATGTGGTTGGTGCGCGCATCGACCTTCGACAGGACGACGAGGGCGATGCGGCGATCCAGTCCGGTGACCGTCATGGCGGCGGCGATGAAGCAGGCGGCCGCGACTAGGGCCACCGCGCTGTTCGAAAATCCGGACAGGGCGATCCCCAGCGCAGAGGCGGTGCCGATGTCGCCCGCCGGCTTGGCCGCATCCGGCGCCAGCGCCAGCAGGAAGATCATCAGGCCCGCGATCACGATGCCGCTGACGGCGTAGTCCAGCGCTTCGGTCATCCACACGATGATGGCGAAGGCCAGGATGCCGAGCATCGCCTGTCCGGATTGCGGCAGTCCCGCGGGCGCGGGCATGGCGACGACGATCAGCAGCGCGAGGAGGGCGACCAGCAAGCCGGTGCGCCTGACCAGGTCCGTGCCTGGTGGCCGCAGCGGGACGGATGCGGCAGCGGCCGGCGCAATCGGGAGGGCGACGGTATTCATGCGAGTGGCTCTGGCCATGCCTCGATGATCGCTTTCGCGTCCACCCGCTTCGACTGCAGGGTCTTCAGTGGCATCGGAGTGCTTTCATGGGAAGTGTCATTTCACCAGCAGCACGGGCACTTCGCTGCGCGCGACCACGCGTTGCGAGATGCTGCCCATGAAGAAGCGGGCTGCCAGGTTGTGGCCATGCGTTCCCATGACGATCATCTTCGCGTTTTCCGCGGTGGCCGCATTCAGGATCTCGTCGCACGGCGACCCGATCACCCACCTGCAGCGGTAAGGAATCTCGTGGCGCTTCAGGAAGGCGTCGATCGGCGCCAGCACGGCGTCGGCTTCTTCCCGGTGGTAGTCCGCTACGGTATCGGCGGGGACCATCCCCTTCACCCGCGGTGGGAGCGATGGCTGCACATGCAGCACGACCAGTTCGTCGTTCGCGCCGGCAACGCCTTCGTGCGTGACGAGGAAGGCGAGCGCCTTCTTGGTGAACGCGCTGCCGTCGGCAGCAAGCAGGATCTTCATCTGGATCTCCTTCGTTCAGCGCAGCACAAGGACCGGCAGCTTGCTGTGCGTCAGCACGTGCTGGGTTTCGCTTCCCAGCAGCACGCGCTTGATGCCCTTGCGGCCGTGCGAGGCCATCACGATCAGGTCGCACTTGTGCTTCCTGGCGGCGGAGATGACCGACTCCGCGACGAGGTCCGAGCGCGCCAGGACGCCCTTGGCCTTGACGCCGCCGGCTTCCGCGGCCTTCTGCACCTCATCGACCACGGCCTGCCCCTTGTCGGCCCACTGCTTCTCGGTGCGTGCGACTTCGGAGTTGGACACCGGGATCCCGCCTTCGAAATAGCTCATGGGGTAGCGCGGGACGACATACAGCGCCACCAGTTCCGCGCCGCTGGCCGCGGCCTGCTCGATTGCGCTGTTCACGGCCTTTTTCGACAGCGCCGAGCCGTCGGTGGGAACGAGGATGCGTTGGTACATGGTTTTCTCCGGGGTTGCGATCAAGGCCAGCTTAGGCAGCGTCATGTCTCTTCGTGTTGATGTACATCAAGCACTGCGCCGGTTGATGCGAATAGCCTTGCGGCCATGCAAACAGCCGTCCTCGCGCACCGCGCGGTTTCCGTCCCCGCGGAAGACGCTTTTGCGCCGCTGGACCAGCCTGCCGAGTGGCAGGGCTTCAGCCGGCCGACGGGTGACGCGGGCGCCTGGGAGTCGTGGCTCGCGGTCACGGGCATGCACTGCGCCGCGTGCTCGCTCAAGGTCGAAGCGACGCTGTCGAAGCTGCCCGGAATCGCCGGCGTCCAGGTCAATGGACCCGCCGCCCTGGCACGCGTGGTCTGGTCGCCGCAACAGACGCGTCCCTCTGCCTGGTTGTGCGCGCTGGCCGGGGCCGGCTATGGCGCTTTGCCCGCCGGCGACGTGCTGGCGGCGCAGCCCCGGCGGCAGGCGGCCCGCCTGATGCTCTGGCGCTGGCTGGTCGCGGGTTTTTGCATGATGCAGGTGATGATGTACGCGTGGCCGGCCTATGTTGCACGGCCGGGCGAGATCACGCCCGACATCGGCTCGCTTTTGCTTTGGGCGTCGTGGATCCTCACCCTGCCGGTGGTGCTGTTTTGCTGCCAGCCGTTCTTTGCGTCCGCGCTGCGCGATGTGCGCAGCCGCCGGATCGGCATGGACGTGCCGGTCGCGTTGGGCGTGGCCATCGCGTTCGGCGCCAGCACCGTCAGCACCTTCGGCAACATCGCCGGCGGCGAGGTCTGGTACGACTCCGTGACGATGTTCGTGTTCTTCCTGCTGTCCGGCCGCCTGCTGGAACTGCGCTTGCGCGACCGCACCGCAGGCGCGCTCGAGATGCTGATGCGCCGGCTACCGGACAGCGTCGAGCGCAAACGCACCGACGGCGCATTCGAACGGGTGCCCGTGCGCCGACTCGTGTCCGGCGACCTGATCCGCGTCCTGCCGGGCGAAGTCATCCCCGCCGACGGGACGGTCGAAGCGGGGCAAAGCCGCGTCGATGAAGCGCTGCTCACCGGCGAGTCCAGGCCGCTGCTGCGCGCCCCGGGGCTGGCCGTGGTGGCCGGCAGCCACAACCTGAGCGGCCCCCTGGAAGTGCGGGTGCTGCGCACCGGCCGGCAGACCCGTTACTCGGAGATCGTCGCGCTGATGCAGCAGGCATCGCTCGAGAAGCCCCGGCTGGCGCAACTGGCCGACCGGGTTGCAAGTCCTTTCCTGTTGCTGGTGCTGCTGGCCAGCGCGGGCGCGGCGGCCTGGTGGTGGCCGGCCGGGCCGGCGCACGCGATCGGTGTCGCCGTGGCGGTGCTCATCGTGACTTGCCCCTGTGCCTTGTCGCTGGCCACGCCGGCTGCAACGCTGGCGGCGGCCGGGGCCATGGCCCGGCGCGGCGTGCTGGTGCGCCGGCTGCAGGCGCTGGAGGCCTGTGCGTCGATCGACACCGTGGTGTTCGACAAGACCGGCACGCTGACCAGCGACCGCATCACGGTGGGCGCGGTGATCACGCGGGCCGGCGCCGACGCCCGCGAGGTGCGCGAGCAGGCGGCCGCGCTGGCGAGCCAGTCGCTGCATCCCGCTTCGCGCGCGATCGCAACCAGCTTCCAGCCCGGGGCGTGGTCCGCCGGCGACGTCGCCGAGGTCAGCGGCCGCGGCGTTCGGGGACTGCTGCGTTGCGGCGCGTCGGCATCACCCACATCGCTGCGGCTCGGTTCAGCGTCGTTCTGCGATGCGCCTGACGCCAGCAGCATGGGCGCCGGCATGCAAGTCCATCTCGCCGACGCGGCCGGCTGGCTGGCGACTTTCGAGCTGGGCGAAACGCTGCGTCCCGACGCGGTGGAAGCGGTCGCCGCACTGCGGCGGCTCGGGCTCTGCGTGCACATTCTTTCAGGGGACCGCATCCAGGCCGTGGCGCGCGTGGCCGAACGTGCAGGCATCGCCGAGTTCGAAGGCGAATGCACGCCGCAGGACAAACTGGCGCGCCTGCACCGGCTGCAACAGCAGGGGCGCCGCATCGCGATGGTCGGCGACGGGATGAACGACGGCCCGGCGCTCGCGCGTGCCGATGTTTCGGTGGCGATCGGCGACGCCGTTCCGCTCGCGCAGGCGCAGGCTGATGTCGTCATTCCCGGGGCCCAACTCGCGGGCGTCGTGCTGCTGCTGCGGCAGGCGCGCGCCGCGCGGCGTGTCGTGCGCCAGAACCTCGCATGGGCGGCGGTCTACAACGCCGTGTGCGTGCCGCTGGCGATCGCCGGCGCCATGCCGCCCTGGCTCGCCGGCCTGGGCATGGCGGCAAGTTCGCTGCTGGTGATTCTCAACTCGGCGCGGCTCGCCCGCCTGCCGCAAGAACGCTGAATGGACATCCTCTTCCTCCTCATCCCGTTGTCGGTGGCGCTGTCGCTGGCCATCCTGGCTGCGCTCGCGTGGGCGGTCTGGCGCGGCCAGTTCGAGTCGCTCGAGGCCGAAGGCGAGCGGATTCTGCACGACGATTGACATACATCAAGCCGCGGGGGATGCGAGCGCCCGACACTGGACGCCTGATGAAGGTGTTTCCATGAACGATCCCGCAAAGCCTGCCGCCCTTTACAACGACACGGTTGTCCGCCAGTTCTCGCTGATGGCTGTGGTCTGGGGCGTCGTCGGCATGCTCGTGGGCCTGTTCATCGCGGCCCAACTGGCCTGGCCGGAACTGAATTTCGGCATTCCCTGGCTCAGTTACGGGCGCCTGCGGCCGCTGCACACCAATGCGGTGATCTTCGCGTTTGGTGGCTGCGCGCTGATGGGAACCAGCTACTACGTGGTCCAGCGCACCTGCCAGGTGCCGCTCTTCCTCGGCAAGCTCGCCTCGTTCCATTTCTGGGCCTGGCAGGCGGTGATCGTCGCTGCCGCGGTCAGCTTGCCACTGGGCTACACCCAGGGCAAGGAATACGCCGAGCTCGAATGGCCGATCGACATCCTGATCACCGTCGCCTGGGTGTCTTATGCGATCGTGTTCTTCGGCACGATCGGGATCCGCAAGGTGCGGCACATCTATGTCGCCAACTGGTTCTACGGCGCGTTCATCATTGCCGTCGCCTTGCTCCACGTCGTCAACGCGGCGGCGGTGCCGGCCGGCTGGATGAAGTCCTACTCGGCGTACGCCGGCGTGCAGGACGCGATGGTGCAGTGGTGGTACGGGCACAACGCGGTGGGTTTCTTCCTCACTGCCGGCTTCCTCGGGATGATGTATTACTTCATCCCGAAGCAGGCCGGGCGGCCGGTGTACAGCTACCGGCTCTCGATCGTTCATTTCTGGTCGCTGATCTTCACCTACATGTGGGCGGGGCCCCACCACCTGCACTACACGGCGTTGCCGGACTGGACGCAATCGGTGGGGATGGTGTTCTCGCTGATCCTGCTGGCCCCGAGCTGGGGCGGGATGATCAATGGCGTGATGACGCTGTCGGGCGCATGGCACAAGCTGCGTGACGATCCGATCATGCGATTCCTCATCGTCGCACTGTCTTTCTACGGCATGGCGACACTGGAAGGCCCGCTGATGTCCGTCAAGACGGTGAATGCGCTGTCGCACTACACCGACTGGACCATCGGCCATGTCCACGCCGGTGCGCTCGGCTGGGTCGGATTCATCACGATGGGTTCGCTGTATTACCTGATCCCGCGCCTGTACGGCCGCAAGCAGATGCATTCCGTCATGGCCATCGAGGTCCACTTCTGGGTCGCGACCATCGGCATCGTGCTGTACATCGCCGCGATGTGGATCGCCGGCGTGATGCAGGGACTGATGTGGCGCGCCCTCAATGCGGACGGCACCCTCACCTACACCTTCGTCGAGTCGGTCAAGGCCACCTATCCGTTCTATGTGGTCCGCGCGCTCGGGGGCGTGCTGTACCTGGCCGGGATGCTCGTGATGGCATGGAACACCTGGATGACCGTTGCGCAGGGCAGGTCATCGCGCATCGCCGTGCCCTTCGCGATGCCGCAGCCCGTCTGAGGAAACGAATATGAGCGACGACGACACAACCGCGGTGCCGGTTTTCTCCCACGAGAAGATCGAGACCAGCAACTTCCTGATGATCGTGCTGATCCTGCTGGTGATCGCCGTCGGCGGCATGGTCGAGATCGTCCCGCTGTTCTTCCAGAAATCGACCACCGAGCCGATCGCGGGCGTCAAGCCGTACACCGCGGTGCAGCTCGCGGGACGCGACATCTACCTGCGAGAGGGCTGCTACAACTGCCATTCGCAGATGATCCGGCCGTTTCGCGCCGAGACGCTGCGTTACGGCCATTACTCGGTGGCCGGCGAGTTCGTGTACGACCGCCCGTTCCAGTGGGGCAGCAAGCGGACCGGCCCCGACCTGCACCGCGTCGGCGGCAAGTACAGCGACGAGTGGCATCGCATCCACCTGACCAACCCGCGCGACGTCGTGCCGGAGTCGAACATGCCGGCGTACCCGTGGCTGGCGAAGAACCTGGTGGACGCGCAGGACATGGCGCCGCGGATGAAGGCGCTGCGCCGCGTCGGCGTTCCCTATACCGAGGCAGAAATCGCCCATGCCGCCGCCGACGTGCAGGGCAAGACCGAGATGGATGCGCTCGTCGCTTACCTGCAGGGCATGGGCCTGGCGCTGAAATAAGGAAACATGATGGACGTCACCACCCTGCGGATCCTGGCAACGCTCGTCAGCTTCGCCACCTTCATCGCGATCGCCGCGTGGGCGTACGCCCGCGGCAACCGCGAGCGCTTCGACGCCGACGCGCGCATCCCGTTCCAGCAGGACTGACCTCAGGCGCACCATGAGCGACTTCACCGGCAACTTCTGGTCCGTCTACGTGGCGGCGCTGACACTGGGCGGCATCCTCGCCTGCCTGCTGCTGATCTGGGTGACGGCACGCAAGAAGATCGTCTCCGCAAGCGACAACACCACCGGCCACGTGTGGGACGAAGACCTGCGCGAAATGAACAACCCCATGCCGCGATGGTGGGTGTGGCTGTTCATCGCCACCATCGTGTTTTCGCTGCTGTACCTGGTCGCCTATCCCGGCCTGGGCGCGTACCGCGGCGAGCTGGGCTGGTCCACGCAGGGCGAGTACGACAGCGAAATGGAAAAGGCGAACCTGGAACTGGCGCCGCTGTACGCGCAGTTCACCGCCCGCAAGCCGGAGGAACTCGCGGACGATGCGGTCGCCATGGGTGTCGGCGAGCGC
Organism: Ramlibacter sp.; assembly: GCA_028291885.1. Classification (GTDB taxonomy): domain Bacteria; phylum Pseudomonadota; class Gammaproteobacteria; order Burkholderiales; family Burkholderiaceae_C; genus Ramlibacter. The sequence continues at coordinate 23,511 of JAQGNJ010000043.1, forward strand.
CTGTTCATGAACAACTGCGCGCAGTGCCATGGCTCCGATGCGCGCGGCAGCAAGGGCTTCCCGAATCTCACCGACGCCGACTGGATGCACGGCGGCTCCGCCGACAAGATCAAGGAAACCATCACTGCCGGTCGTCATGGCGTCATGCCACCGATGGCGGCCACGGTCGGAACGCCGGACGACGTGAAGAACGTCGCCAACTACGTGCTGAGCCTGTCCGGGGGGCCGCACGATTCGGTCCGCTCGCAGCTGGGCAAGTCGCAGTTCACCGCCTGCGCGGCCTGCCACGGCGTCGACGGCAAGGGCAACCAGGCGATCGGCGCGCCCAACCTGGCGGACCAAACGTGGCTGCATGGCTGGGGCGAGGAGGCGATCGTCGCCATCGTCGACAAAGGCAAGACCAGCGACATGCCGGGGCAAGCCGGCAAGCTGACCGAGGCCCAGATCCACGTGCTGACCGGTTATGTCTGGGGCTTGTCCAACAAGGCCCTGCCGGTGAAGCCATGACGAGTGACGCGCGCGTCATTCCGATCGTCGCGCTGCCCGAAGCGCAGTCGCTCTACGAGGGCCAGAAGAAGGTCTATCCGCGCTCGGTGCAGGGCCGCTTCGCGCGCTGGCGATGGGTGTTCGTCGCGCTGACGCAGCTCGTGTTCTACGGCCTGCCGTGGCTCGAGTGGGGCCAGCGCCAGGCCGTGCTGTTCGACGTCGGGGCGCGCCGCTTCTACCTGTTCGGTCTGGTCCTGTATCCGCAGGACTTCATCTACCTGACAGGCCTGCTGGTGGTCAGCGCACTGTCGCTGTTCCTCTTCACGGCCGTCGCCGGCCGCCTCTGGTGCGGGTTCGCATGTCCGCAGACGGTGTACACGGAAATCTTCCTCTGGATCGAGCGCAAGGTCGAGGGCGACCGCACGGCGCGCCTGCGCCTCGACGGTGCGCCGATGACGCTGGAAAAGCTGGTGAAGAAATGGTTCAAGCATCTGCTGTGGTTTTCGCTGGCGATCTGGACCGGCTTCACCTTCGTCGGCTACTTCTCGCCCGTTCGCGAACTTGGAATGGAATTCCTGCAGACGCGAATGGGGTCCTGGGAAGTGTTCTGGGTGTTTTTCTACGGCCTCGCCACGTACGGCAACGCCGGATTCCTGCGCGAGCAGGTCTGCAAGTACATGTGCCCCTATGCCCGCTTCCAGGGCGCGATGTTCGACCCCGACACCCTGATCGTCAGCTACGACGCCCTCCGGGGGGAACCGCGCGGTGGCCGTTCGCGGCAGGCCGACCTTCGGGCGCTCGCTCTCGGCTCGTGCGTCGACTGCACTTTGTGCGTGCAGGTTTGTCCCACCGGGATCGACATCCGGCAGGGGCTGCAGTACGAATGCATCGGCTGCGCGGCTTGCGTGGACGTTTGCGACACGGTGATGGACAAGATGGCGTACCCGAGGGGCCTGATCCGCTTCACCACGCAGAACGCGACGGCAGCCGGCTGGAGCACCAGGCAGATGTGGCGGCGCGTGCTGCGCACCCGCGTGCTGCTGTACGGGGCTGCCCTGGCGACGGTTTGCGCCGCTGTCGGCTGGAGCCTGGCCGAGCGGCAACCGCTGAAAGTCGACGTGGTGCGCGATCGCGGAGCACTCTCGCGCATCGTGGCCGGGGGCAGGGTGGAAAACGTCTATCGGCTGCAGGTCATGAATGCGACGGAGCAGCCCCAACGCTACCGCATCGTTGCCACTGGCGTGGACGGCTTGACGATCGTCTCGGGTGGCGAAGTCGACATCGGGCCGGCGCAGTCGCGGTGGGTGGCAGTCCGGCTCCAGGCAGGCCCTGGATCGATCGGTCCGGGCTCGCACCCGATCGAATTCCGCGTCAGCGATGCCGCGAGCATGTCGGCGGTCAGCGAAAAGTCCGTGTTCCTGGCTCCGCAATAGCGATGGAGAAGCAAATGATGATGGACACCGACCCCCAAGCTGCTGCGCCGTGGTGGAAGTTCGGCTACGTCTGGCTCGTGATCGCGGGCCCCGCGGCCGTGTTCGTGGCAGGCGTGGCGACCGTCTGGATTGCGCTGGCTTTCCCCGAAATCGTGATCGCGGAGGACTATTACCGGCGCGGCGCGGAAATCAACAAGACGATCGCGGCAAAGGAGGCGAGGGCGCTGGCGCCGGCCCTGCAGGGACGCAACCACGCCGTGACACCCGGACGCGAAGGCGATTGACGCGCCCTGGCTGGGTCGGGTCAGTTCCAGGGTGAAGGCTCGCCGCGGACCGGTGGTTTGCGCCAGTGCGACTGCATCGACCTGGAGCGCGGAGTGCGCGCTGGGGTAAATTGGGGCTTTCGTCCGGTTCACCCGCCTGTGCCCTTTTCGTTCCTCCACACCTTCACCCGTTCACCGCCCGACACGAGCGGGGCCAGCGCCGAGGCGCTTCTGGCCGGCGTGCTCGATTCCGCGATGGATGCCATCATCACCGCCGACAGCGAGCAGAAGATCCGTTTGTACAACCGGGCCGCCGAGGCGATCTTCGGCTGGCCGCGCGATCAGATCATGGGCCAGCCGCTGGAGCGGCTGATGCCGCAGCGGTTTCGCGCGGAGCATGGCCGGCACGTCGAACGCTTCGCCGCGACCGGTGTGACCTCGCGCCGGATGGGGATGCGCAACGTCATCTATGGCCTGCGCGCCAATGGCCAGGAGTTCCCGCTCGATGCGTCGATCTCGCAGCTTGACACCCCGGCAGGCAAGCTGTTCACCGTGATCCTGCGTGACATCACGCAACGGATCGAGGCGGAGGAGCAGCACGCGCGGACAGCGGCCCGCCTGTCGGGCATGCTCGACTCCGCCATGGACGCCATCATCACCGTGGACGCGGCGCAGCAGATCGTGCTGTACAACCGCGCCGCGGAGAAAATCTTCGGCTGGCCAAGCGCCAAGGTGCTGGGACAGCGGCTGGACCTGCTCATGCCGGCGCGGTTCCGGCCCGGGCACGAGCACCACGTCCGCGAGTTCGGGAGCACCGGGGTCACTTCGCGGCGCATGGGGGACGGCTCCGTCGTCTACGGGCTGCGCGCGAACGGTGAGGAGTTTCCGATGGACGCGTCGATCTCGCAACTGGACACGGCGGAAGGAAAACTCTTCACCGTGATCCTGCGCGACGTGACCGATCGCGTGCGCGCCCAGGCCGAGCGCAGCGCCTTCGCGGCAGCCGCCAGTGCCATCCGCGAAGAGGAGAAGAGCCGCGTCGCGCGCGAGTTGCACGACGAACTGGCGCAGTCGCTCACGGCGCTGAAGATGGATACCAACTGGGTCCGCGACAACGCGGTGTTGTTTCCGGAACAGGCGCAGCACAAGTTGACCGAGATGCTCGGCCTGCTGGACGGCGCGGTTGCCTCGACCCGCCGGATTGCGGCCGACCTGCGGCCGCTGTTGCTGGACGACCTGGGACTTGCGCCCGCGATCGAGTGGCTCGCGGGCAATTTCACCCAGCGCCATGGGGTTGCCTGCAAGCTTGACATGGACGACGAGCTGGAACTCGAGGAGCCCTATGCCACGGCGGTATTCCGGATCGTGCAGGAGTCGCTGGCGAATGTTTCCAAGCATGCACAGGCCAGCCAGGCGCAGGTGACGATCAGCCGGGGCCCGGGCGAGATCTACCTGGCGGTCGCGGACAACGGGCGTGGCTTCGATTCCGGCGCCCAGCGGGCGCTTGGGTCGCTTGGTTTGATGGGCCTGCGCGAGCGCGCCGATCTCCTGAAAGGCACGGTTTCGATCGCAAGCGCGCCTGGGGCGGGAACGCGCATCGAGGTCCGCTTTCCTGTGTCGCAGCCGGAGCCCGCGCCATGATCCGGATCGTGATCGCCGACGACCACGCGATCGTGCGCGAAGGGCTCAAGCGGATCGTCGGCTCGGCCGACGACATGGAGGTCGTGTCGGAAGCTGCAGACGGTACCGCCGTCATGCAGCAGGTCCGCGAAGCCGACTTCGACGTGCTGGTCCTGGACCTGTCCATGCCGGGGCGCAGTGGCATGGAGCTGATCAAGCTGGCGAAAGCCGAGAAGCCGCGGCTGCGGATCCTGGTGCTCAGCATGCACCAGGAGCTGCAGTACGCGGTACGCGCAATCAAGTCGGGCGCCAGCGGTTACCTGACCAAGGAAAGCGCGCCGGCGGAACTGGTGCTGGCGCTGCGAAAGATCGCGGGCGGCGGCGCGTACATCAGCACGGAAGTGGCCGAGCAGCTGGCGCTTGGCGCCATGCCGGGGGCCACCGCGGCGTCGCATGACTCGCTTTCGGCGCGCGAGTTCGAGGTGTTTCGCCTGCTGGCGGCGGGACTTTCAGTGACCGAAATCGCCGCCCGCCTGAACGTGTCGGCCAAGACCGCCAGCACCCACAAGGCCAACCTGATGCAGAAAATGGCGCTGCAAAACCAGAGCGAGCTGGTGCGCTACGCGATCCGGCACGGCCTTGCCGATCCGCTGGAGCCGTGAACAGGCCCTAGGACGATTCCGAGGCACCCTGGGCGCCCGCCCGGCCCGCAACAGGACTTGTCCGGGCCAGCGATTCAGCCGGCGCCGATGTGCGGACGGCGCGATCCCCGGCACATTGGGTCCATGCCAAACGGTGCCGCTCCCATCAAGGTGTTCCTCGCGGACGACTCCGAGCTGATCTGCGACCGGGTGGCTGCGATGCTGACGGATGCCGGAATGCGGATCGTCGGCCGTGCCGAATCCCCGCAGGCGTGTTTCAACGGCATCCTGCAATCGCGCCCCGACGTCGTGGTCCTGGATGTCCAGCTCGATGGCGGTGCCGGCCTCGAAGTGTTGCGGACGGTGCGCCTTGCGGCGCCGGAAGTGGCGTTCGTCGTCTTCAGCAACAACTCCGGGCCCGCATACCGGCGCCGCTATCTCGCCGAAGGAGCGCACCAGTTCGTCGACAAGAGCACCCAGTTGGAGCAGCTGGCGCCCGCAGTGGCCAAGGCGTGCGGCCACGTCACCCATTGAGATCGCGAAAAGAGGAAGCCACCATGTTTACCGCAATCCTTGAAGCCCCCGTCCGCAGCGTGACCTTGCTGCGCAGCTTGCCGCCCGTCGAGCGCGATGCGCCCGCGCCACAGAAGGCGCTTTGCTCCAACTGCCACCTGCGCGAGGTGTGCCTGCCATGCGGGATGGATCACGCGGACGTGGGCCGCCTCGACAGCCTGACATTCAGCCGGCGCAGACTCAAGTCGGGCGCGAGCCTGTACCGCGCGGGCGATCGCTTCGAGTTCATCTATGCCGTGCGCAGCGGCACCTTCAAGACCAGCCTGGACCTGGCCGACGGTCGCGAGCAGGTCAGCGGCTTCTTCCTGGGCGGCGAGTTGATGGGCCTGGACGGCGTCGCCCATGGCCGGCACGCGAGCAGCGCCACGGCGCTGGAAGACGCCGACGTCTGCGCCATTCCGTACACCCGGCTCACCGAGCTCTCCGCGGCGAACCCGGGCATGCAGCACGTCGTCAGCCGTCTCATGAGCCGGGAGATCGTCAGGGAACACAGCCTGATGATGCTGCTCGGAAGCATGAACGCGGAGGAGCGGCTCGCGGCATTCCTGGTCAACCTGTCGCAGCGGCTGAAGGCGCGCGGCTATTCCTCCAGCGAGTTCCACCTGCGGATGTCGCGCGCCGAGATCGGCAGCTATCTCGGGATGAAGCTGGAAACGGTCAGCCGCACGTTCTCCGCTTTCCAGCACCAAGGCCTGCTGGAAGTGGACAAGCGGCACATCCGCATCGCGGACATGGGCGGCCTGACCCGCACGCTCGACATGCGAGTGCACTAGGAAGCAACGATGAGCGTCCGCAATCTCGAATTCCTGTTTCAGCCCGCGTCGGTCGCAGTCGTCGGTGCTTCGGATCGTCCCGGCAGCGTGGGGGCAGTGGTCCTGCGCAACCTGAAGAACGGCGGCTTCAAGGGCCCGGTCCTGGCTGTAAATCCGCGGCATGCAAGCATCGACGGAGCCCCGGCATGGCCCGACGTCGCGTCGCTTCCGCAAACCCCGGACCTGGCGGTGATCTGCACGCCGGCAGCGACCGTGCCGGGCCTGATCGCGCAGCTTGGCGCCAAGGGCACCCGTGCGGCCATCGTCCTGAGCGCGGGCCTGAAGGCGCTGGCACCGGGCGGCGAGGGCAGCCTCGAACAGGCAATGCTCGACGCAGCCCGGCCGACCGTGCTGCGCATCCTGGGTCCGAACTGCATTGGCGCGCTGGTTCCCGGCGCCGCCCTGAACGCGAGTTTTGCTCCCGGCATGGCGCGCGCGGGCAAGCTGGCCTTCGTCAGCCAGTCTGGCGCGCTTGCAACTGCCATGCTGGATTGGGCAGGTCCACGGCGGATCGGCTTTTCCCATTTCATCTCGCTCGGCGACAGCGCCGACGTGGATTTCGGCGACGTGCTGGACTATCTCGGCAGCGATCCGGCAACCCGTGCGATCCTGATCTACGCCGAGTCCTTCAAGTCCTCGCGCAAGCTGATGTCGGCCGCACGCGCGGCGGCCCGCAACAAGCCGGTGATCATCGTCAAGGCGGGGCGCGCCCCGCAGGCCGCGCGTGCCGCGGCGTCGCACACCGGTGCGTTGGCCGGGTCGGACCTGGTGGCCGATGCAGCGATCCGCCGTGCGGGCATGCTTCGAGTGGACACGCTGGAAGCGCTGTTCGATGCTGCCGAAACGCTGTCACGGGTGGGGCCGCTGCGCGGCGATCGGCTCGCGCTGCTCACGAACGGTGGCGGGCTCGGTGTGCTTGCGTCGGACGCGCTCGAGCTCGGAGGGGGAACACTGGCGGTCCTGGGCGATGCCACGCTTGCGGCCTTGGACAAATGCCTGCCGGCAACGTGGTCCCATGGAAATCCGGTGGACATCATCGGCGACGCACCGGTGACCCGCTACCAGGACGCCCTGCGGATCCTGCAGGCTGCCGCCGAAGTCGATGCCGTGCTCTTCATGCATGCGCCCACGGCGCTGGTGCCTGCCGCCGACATCGCGGCAGCCTGCCTGCCCCTGCTTGCGGATCCGGCGAAACCCATGCTCACCTGCTGGCTCGGCGGTGCTGCAGTGGAGGAGCCGCGGGCGCTGTGTTCCGTCGCCTCCATCCCGGGTTACGGGACGCCCGAGCAGGCTGCGGCAGGGTGGCTGCAGTTGACCGACTTCCGGCGCAATCAGCAGGCACTGCAGCAGATTCCGCTCTCGGTGCCGGATGACTTCGTGCCTGACCGCGGCCTTGCGCAGGCGCTGCTGCAAGCCGCGCGCTCACAGGAACGCGAGTGGCTCGATCCGGCACAGGCGCAGCAGTTGCTCGAGGCCTATGGCATCCCCGGCGTGCGCACGCTGCGCGCCGCCGACGTGGAAGGCGCGGTCGCGCTCGCGGCCACGATCGGGTTTCCGGTCGCTTTGAAAGTGATTTCGCCCCAGGTGATCCACAAGTCGGACGTCGGCGGCGTGGCGCTGGGTCTGGAAACCGCAGCCGACGTCCGCGATGCGGCCGTGAAGATGCGCACGCGGGTCGGGCAACTCGTCGCCGGGAGCGTGGTGTCCGGTTTCATCGTGCAGGAGATGTCCAGCCGCCCCCACGCGCGGGAGCTGATCGTGGGCCTGGCCACGGACGATGTGTTCGGGCCGGTCGTGCTGTTCGGCCAGGGCGGCACCGACGTGGAACTGCTCGCGCGCCACGCGGTGGCGCTGCCGCCGCTGAACGCGAACCTGGCCAGGGACCTGGTATCGCGCAGCGGCCTGGCGCCGCTTCTGGGGGCGCACCGTGGCCGGCCCGGCATCGACGAAACGGCGCTCGTCGACACGCTGCAGAAGGTCGCGCGGATGGCATGCGAGCTGGGGGAGCTCGCCGAACTGGACATCAATCCGCTGCTCGCCGATGCCGACGGCGTGCTCGCGCTCGACGCCCGCGTCAAGGTGCACTTGCGCGGGCGCGGCACGTCTCGCCAGCTGGCAATCCGTCCCTATCCGCACGAACTGGAACAGCGGGTGACGATCGGTGCTGGCGAATTCCTGCTGCGGCCGATCCGGCCCGAAGACGGCGAACGGCTCAAGCACTTCTATGCGGGCGCCTCGCCGGCCGACATGAGGTTGCGCTTCTTCATGACGCGACGCGAGGTGCCCCTGTCGGAACTGGCGCGCTACAGCCAGATCGACTATGACCGCGAGATGACGTTCATCGCGCTGCCGCCGGCCGTCGCGGGCCAGGAGCAGGCGATGGCGGCGGAGGTGCGCGCGGTCTGCGACCCGGACAACCGGCGCGCGGAGTTCGCCATCCAGGTTGGATCGGCCTGGCAGGGCAGGGGGCTGGGCGCTGTGCTCCTGGACAAGCTGGTCCGCTACCTGCGCGAGCGGGGCACGACCGAGATTGTCGGGGAATGCCTGGGCCAGAACGGCGCGATGCAGGCGCTGGCGCGCAAGGCCGGTTTCATGGTTTGCGCCGATCCCGCCGCGGACACGATCGCCATGCGCCTTCAATTGCGACCGCAAGCCTGAGGCCGCGGACCGCGCCCTTGATCCACGTCAAGCCGGGCGGGGCACCGGACCGTCACAGTCGGTTCTCAACACGACGAACCCGATGGAAACCGTTTCCCTTGACCTGCTGCGCCGCTACGGCGGGGCCGGCCCGCGCTACACCTCGTACCCGACGACCGACCGGTTCGTCGAGGCCTTCACCGACGCCGACCAGGCCCGGGCCCTGGCGCAGCGGCGCGGCGGCTGCGCGATCCCCGGGTTGCCGCTTTCGGTGTCCGTGCACATCCCGTTGCGCGAGTCGCTGTGCGACTTCTGCTCCTGCAACAAGATCGGCACGAGGCAGCACGGCCGCGCGGGAAGCTACCTGCGCTACCTCACGCGCGAAGTGGAGTTGCAGGTGGCGCACCTCGGCGCCGGCCATCAGGTGACGCAGCTGCACCTGGGCGGGGGTGCTCCCACCTTTCTGTCGGACGGCGAACTGCGCGAGCTGATGGCCATCCTGCGCGGCAGCTTCACGCTCGTGCCGGGCGGCGATTGCTCGATCGAGATCGACCCGCGCAGCGTCGACGCATCGCGCCTCGGGCTGCTGTACGAGCTCGGGTTCAACCGGATCAGCTTCGGCGTGCAGGACTTCGACCCGGCTGTGCAAAGGTCGGTGCACCGGGTTCATCCTTTCGCGCAGGTGAAAACCCAGGTTGCGCACGCGCGTGAGCTGGGCTTCGGCTCGGTGAACGTGGACCTGATCTACGGCTTGCCGCGCCAGACGCCCGACTCGTTCTCGCGCACGCTGGCGCAGGTGGAGCTGTTGCGGCCGGACCGCGTCGCGGTGTACGCGTATGCGCACCTCCCGGAGCGCTTCAGGGCGCGGCGGCGCATCGTGCCGGCGGAGCTTCCCGCCGCCGCCGCGCGGGAGGCGATGCTGTCGCGATCACTCGCCGTCTTCGGGGCCGCGGGCTATGCCTACATCGGCATGGAGCAATTCGCGCTTCCGGGCGATTCGCTTGCCGTTGCGCAGCGGCTCGGCCGGCTCCACCGCAACTTCCACGGCTACAGCACGCAGCCTGACGGCGACGTGATCGGCCTGGGCGTCTCGGCATTGGGGCGGGTCGGCGCCAGCTACGCCCAGAACGCCAAGACGCTGCAGGAGTATTGCGACCTGCTCGACGCGGGGCGGCTGCCGGTCGTGCGCGGATTGGCCCTCACCCGCGATGACCTGGTTCGCCGCGCCGTGATCATGGCGTTGATGTGCCAGGGTGAGGTGGTTTACGAATCGATCCAGGGCGCCTGGTTGCTGGACTTTCCGTGCTATTTCGCGCGGGAGCTCGAGCAGATGGCGGGTCTCGCGGCGCAAGGACTGGTCGTGCTCGGCCCGGCGTGGATCCAGGTCACGGCGCAAGGCCGGTTCTTGCTGCGCGAGGTCGCAACGGTGTTCGACCGCTACCTCCAGGCCGACCGGAATCGCGCGAAGTTCTCCCGCATCCTCTGAGGGCCACACTGCATGTCGACCAGCCTCGCCGCGACCGCGCTCTTGATGGGACTCGCCGGAGGTCCGCACTGTGCCGCGATGTGCGGCGCCGCATGCGGTGGGCTCACCCGCGCCGGGACCAACAACGCCAGGAAGGCGATGTGGGGCTTCCAGCTGGGCAGGTTGGCCGGCTACGCCGCGGCGGGGGCGGCAGCGGCGGCGGCGGTCCAGAGTTTTGCGTGGCTCACCACGCAGGCTTCCGCCCTGCGTCCGCTGTGGACTCTTTTCCACCTCGCGGTGCTTGCGTGGGGATTGATGCTCGCCACGCGGGCGCGCCAGCCGATGTGGGTGAGTGCGGCAGCGCGCGCCGCGTGGGACCGGATCCGCCCTGCCGCAAGCGCGCGCGGCGGCATCCTGGTGGCCGGCGCGCTGTGGGCCTTCATGCCCTGCGGCCTGCTGTATTCCGCCTTGCTGGTTGCTTCACTGACCGGGGGACCGCTGCAAGGCGCGCTTGCGATGGCGCTTTTCGCGGTCGCAAGCGGCGTGTCGCTCGGGCTTGCGCCGCGACTGTTCGCGCTGCTGCGGCAGGACGGAAACCGGCTGAAGCAGGACGCCGGCACGCGACTTGCCGGCTTGTTGCTCGCGCTTGCGGCAGCGTGGGCGCTGTGGATCGACGTGGCACATCGCGTCGCACTGTGGTGCGGGCTGGAATGAAGCGTTCCGTGCGCCCGTCGCTCCATACGTCGTGAAAAGAAATTTCACTTGAACCGTCGACGCATCCCTGTCGGTTTTGCAGCGCTGCTTCTGGCCATCGCAGGCAGTCTTTTTGTGTGGTGGCGGTTCGATCACGACTTGAAGGCGGCCGCGATCCGTGCTGCACGGCACGCCATGCTGGTCCAGACCCCCTGCGGTCCGATCGAATACGAAGAGGCCGGCGCCGGGACGCCACTGCTTGTTGTCCATGGCAGTGGCGGCGGGCACGACCAGGGCATGGCGTTTGCAGGTGCGCTTGCCCGGCACGGTGTTCGGGTCATCGCCATGTCGCGGTTCGGTTATCTCGGCACGCCGATGCCGGCGGATGGCTCACCGGCCGCTCAGGCGGATGCGCATGCCTGCCTTCTCGACGCTCTCGGCATCCGTCACGCCGCGGTCCTGGGCGGATCCGCGGGAGGTCCATCAGCGATGCAACTGGCGATCAGGCATCCAGGGCGGGTCAGCGCCCTCGTGCTGGTGGTCCCACTCGCCTACAAGCCCGGCGCGGTCGCCGACTCGGCGCAACCGCTTTCACCCGGGGCCGAGAAGCTGCTGATCCGGCTGGTCGGATCGGACTTCCTGTTCTGGGCGGCCCTTCATGTCGCGCGGAATCAGGTGATCAAGTACGTGTTGGCGACACCGCCCCGGCAGGTTGCCGACGCAAGTCCCCAGGAACAGGCACGAGTGAACGCCATGCTGGACAACATCCTGCCCGTCTCGGCAAGAGCTGGGGGCCTGCGCAGCGATACGGTGCTGGCCCTCGGTTTGCCTCCTTACGCGTTGCACTCCATCAGGGTTCCAACGCTCGTTGTCAGCACGCGGGACGACCGCTTCGGCACCTATGCCAGCGCCCGGTTCACCGCGGACGGGATCGAGGGCGCGAAGTTCGTCGGGTTTGAACACGGCGGGCACGTCTGGGTTGGCCATGACGAGGAGGTCCGCGGCGAAATCCTCAAGCTGCTCGGGGCCGGGGTCGCGCCATGAACGGCCCATCCGAGCGTGCTTTCATGGGCGGGAGGCTGGCAGCGGCGCCCCAGCCCTGGTGGAAGAAGCTGGGCCCCGGCCTGATCACCGGCGCTGCGGACGACGACCCGAGTGGCATCGCCACCTACTCGCAAGGGGGCGCGCGTTTCGGCTACGACGTTGCCTGGACCGTGCTGCTCACGTTTCCGCTGATGGTCGGCATCCAGCTGGCGAGCGCGCGCATCGGCCGCGTCACCGGCAAGGGCCTGACCGACAACTTCTTGCGCTTCTGTCCGCACTGGGTGGTGTACGGACTGGTCTGCCTGCTGGTGGTCGCCAACGTGATCAATCTGGGCGCGGACCTGAATGCGATGGCCGACGCCGCGGTGCTCGTGGCGGGTGGCTCGCGGGCGCTGTATGCGCTGATGTTCGGCGCCGTGTCGCTGGTGCTGCAGGTCCGGCTCCCATACCGGCGCTACGTGAACGTCCTCAAGTGGCTGACGCTGACGCTGATGGCCTACGTCGGCGTCGCGTTCGCGATCCATGTCGACTGGTGGGCCGCGATCGCATCGTCGTTCTGGCCGCGCATGGAATGGTCCGCTGCCTACATCACCACCGTGGTTGCCATCCTGGGCACGACCATCAGTCCCTACCTGTTCTTCTGGCAGGCGGCGCAGGAAGTCGAAGAGATCCGGCGCGTGCCGGGCGACATGCCGCTGCGGATCGCGCCGCAGCAGACCAATGCCAACCTGAAGCGCATCAACCGGGACACCTTCATCGGCATGGGCTTTTCCAACCTGATCGCCTTCTTCATGATCGTCGCGACGGCGGCGACACTGCATGCACAAGGCATCGTGAACATCGAGACCACGTCGCAGGCGGCTCTGGCGCTCAAGCCGATCGCGGGTGACTTCGCCTTCATCCTCTTCGCCTCGGGGATCATCGGCACCGGGATGCTCGCGCTGCCGGTGCTGGCCGGCTCCGCGGCCTATGCCGTGGCCAGCGTTTTCCACTGGAAGAAAGGACTGGACCGGCCGTGGACGGCCGCCAAGTCCTTCTACGGCATCATCGCGGCCGCAATGGCTGTCGGCCTGGCCATCAGCGTCGCCGGTGTCAACCCGATCGCGGCGCTGTACTGGTCCGCCGTGATCAATGCGGTGATCTCGGTGCCGATCATGATTGCCGTGATGCTGGCGGCCTCGAGCCGCAGGATCATGGGCGACCTCGTGCTGCCACGCACATGGAAATTGCTGGGCTGGCTCGCGACCTGCGCCATGGGGCTTGCGACGGCAGCGATGTTCGCCGCAAGCTTCTTTTCCTGATCCGCCGGACCACGCCTGAATCCATCCAGGCGTGGTCGTCGCCTTACTTCAAGCGCATGTCGTTCCCGGCCGACACGACGCCGCTGACGCGCTGGGTCACCGCGACGGCCTCGTTGATGTTGGATTGCGAGCGCGGCTTCCAGGAACCCTGCAAACGAACGGCCTTGGGCTCCGGCGAAGGGCGACTCGCAACCGGGGGACGATTCGGCGCCGGACAAAAGGGGAATGCCCTCCATGCATGCTTTCGGGGGAAGAAAAAAACGGATGCAGCATGCACGCCCGCGATGGGTGCCGCCAGGGCCACCCACCCGTCGCAGCCGCAGATGCGAACGCGCCGTGCGGTTCGAGCTGACAGCACGAGCTGCAGAGCCCTCACGGCGGGGCGTGGCAGGCCGGGAAGCTCCACCCGAGCGCTCATCGCTGGGCCGCGCGTATCAACGTCCGCAGGTCGGCTATCAGGGGTGAGGCGGCAATCGCGATCAGCAAGGCGGCGATGGGTAGCACGGCGAAGAAGCCGAAGGCCTTGAAAGCCGCGGCTCCGGCGACACCGCCGAACAGGAAGAGCGCGAGGATCGCGCCGAGAATGCGCAGGCGTCCGCCGTCGACCCGGCCCGGGTTGCGGGTTCCGGCGCCGTGGAAATAGGCCGCACGCCCGATCTCGATGCCGATGTCGGTGACCACGCCTGTCATGTGGGTGGTCCTGATTTCCGCCCGGGAGATCTTGGTGATGACGGCGTTCTGGAGCCCCATGATGAAGCACAACAGCATCACGGTTGTCGGCACGAACAGGGCGACCAGGATGTCGAGATTCGGTCCGAGCAACCCGAACGCCAGCAACAGAAGGGACTCGAGCGCGAGCGGCAAGGCATATTCGCTGTGCAGCTCCCTGTGCCGCGCCCAGTTGACGAGGATCGCCGTGCTCGCGGCTCCCGCCGTGAACGCCGCCAGGAAGGCCGCGGCTGCCAGCGCCAGCGCCAGCTGTCCAAGCACCAGGTTGTCCGCGATCGCCGAGATGAAGCCCGTCATGTGCGACGTGTAGCGGTGAACCGCGAGAAAGCCGCCCGCGTTGACGGCACCGGCCACGAAGGCCAGCGTGAAGCCGAGTTGCGTGTTCGAGCGGCGGGTGCGTTCCCTGGCGCCCAGTGTGTGGAGAAGTAGCAGCGGCACGGCGTCGCAGGATCACACCGCGCGGGTCGGGTATCCCATCCAAGACCGGTCGGTCGGCGGGAAGATCACCAGCAGCACCGCGGCAGCCAGGGTGATCACCAGGCCCGTCAGCCGGCCCACGAGAATCTTTCCTGGAACGCACGTGTGGCGCAGACGCGGGTGAGGAGTTTGCGCAGCTCGCTGTACCACAGCACCAGGCTTCCCATGGCCACGCAGACCGCCCACTGCGCCGGCGCCAGCGGAGTGGTGCCGAAGGCCAGGTTGAGAATGGGCAGGTGCACCACCGCCACCTGCAGCAGGGCGGACAGTGCGATGGCCGCCCACAGCCACGCATTGGAAAACAGCGATGCGAATGCGCTGCCGGTTTCCGAACGCGCCGTGAGGCAGGTGAACAGGCTGGTGAACACGAGGACAGTGAAGCCGGCCGTGCGGGCGGTGGTCAGGTCCTGCCCGCCCGCGATCAGCCCGCCGGGCAGGAACAGGTCGATGGTGAGCAAGGTGACGATGGCAGTCACCAGGCCGGTCTGGAAGACGCTGGCCCACATGCGGCCGTCGATCAGGCGCTCGCCCGGGCGGCGTGGCTGCCGGGTCATCAGGTCGTCGGCGAAGGGATCGACACCCATGGCCAGGGCCGGTCCCGAATCGGTGATCAGGTTGATCCAGAGCAGCTGGGTGGCCAGCAGGGGCAGGACCACCGTGCCGCCCGCGCCCGTGAGCCCGATCACCCCGGCGCCGATGACCCCCAGGAACACCGTCAGCACCTCGCCCATGTTGGAGGACAGCAGGTAGCGCAGGAACTTGCGGATGTTGTCGAGGATGCCGCGCCCTTCGCGCACGGCCTGCACGATGGTGGCGAAGTTGTCGTCCGCGAGGATCATCCGGGCCGCCTCCTTGGTGACCTCGGTCCCCGTCACGCCCATGGCGACCCCGATGTCGGCAGCCTTGAGCGCCGGTGCGTCGTTGACACCGTCACCCGTCATCGCCACGACGTTGCCGTCGGCCTGCAGGGCGTGGACGATGCGCAGCTTGTGCTTGGGGGCGACCCGCGCAAAGACCGAAGTACCCCGCACCGCCTCGCGGAACGCCGGCTCCTCGAGAGCGTCGAGTTCGAGCCCCGTCAATGCCGTGGCGCCGGTCTCGACGATGCCCAGGTCGGCGGCGATGCGCGCCGCGGTGCGTGGATGGTCGCCGGTGATCATGACGATGCGGATGCCGGCCTGCCGGGCCTCGCGAATGGCGACACCAGCTTCTTCGCGCGGCGGGTCGATGATGCCCACGGTGCCGACGAAGATCAGGTCGCGTTCGAGCGAAGGGGCGGCCTGCGGATCCTCGCCCGGCGCCAGTGGCCGGTAGGCCACCGCAAGGGTGCGCAGCGCCGCGTCCGACAGGGCATCCACATCCGCCAGGATCGCCGCGCGCCGCACGCCATCCAGTTCCACGGCCTCCATGCCCACCCGGGCCCGAGTGCACCGTTCCAGCAGCACATCGGGCGCGCCCTTGACGATCACGACGACTTCCTCGGCCTGTTCATGGTCGACCACGATGGCGGACATCATCTTGCGTTCCGAGGTGAAGGGCAGTTCCCCGATTCGCTCGAAGCGCTGCTTGCGCCGCTCGGTGACGCCGAGCTTGCGCTCGGCCACCAGGAAGGCCGCTTCGGTGGGATCGCCATGGATTTCCCACTGGCCCCCGGCTGCCTGCCGGAGGTCCGCATTGCTGGCCAGGCTGCCGCCGCTCAGCACCACGATCTGCTCGCTGTGCAGCGGGCCGGGCTGCAGGGCCACGCCGTCCAGCTCGAAGCGCCCGACCGGCGCGTAGCCCACTCCGCTGACCTGCACGCTGCCGGAAGCCGTGACCACCCGTTCGATGGTCATCTCCGAGCGCGTCAGCGTCCCGGTCTTGTCCGAGCAGATCACGGAGGCGCAGCCGAGCGTCTCCACGGAGGAAAGCTTCTTCACGACGGCGTTGTGCCGCGCCATGCGCTGCACGCCCATCGCCAGCACCAGCGACAGGATGGCCGGCAGGCCTTCCGGTACCGCCGCCACCGCCAGCGCCACCCCCAGCAGCAGCACCGCGACCACGTCACCGGCCCCGCGGATGTCGGAGAGCAGGAGGATGGTGGAGACCACCACCACGGCAATGACGACCACCGCGCCACCGAGCATCCGTCCGATGCCGGCCAGTTCCACCTGCAGGGGCGTCGGTTTTTCCGCGGTCGCCTGCAGCAGGTGGGCGATCAGGCCGATCTGCGTTTCCATCCCGGTCGCGGTGACCACCGCGCGACCGGCGCCCTGGACCACCGCCGTGCCCTTGAAAACCATTCCCAACTGGTCCCCCAGCGCCGCCGGCTGTGCCAGGGTCGCCACGTCCTTGAGCACGGGCTGGCTCTCGCCGGTGAGCGATGCTTCCTGCACGCGCAGCGACATGGCTTGCAGCAAGCGTGCATCGGCTCCGACGGCGTCGCCTTCGCCCAGCACCAGCAGGTCTCCGCGGACGAGCTCCGCGCTGGGAAGACGGAACTCACGGCCGTCG
Source organism: Ramlibacter sp. (assembly GCA_028291885.1). Taxonomy (GTDB): domain Bacteria; phylum Pseudomonadota; class Gammaproteobacteria; order Burkholderiales; family Burkholderiaceae_C; genus Ramlibacter. The sequence goes on from JAQGNJ010000043.1 coordinate 40,178, forward strand.
CGGACGACGGCGGACGTCGCCTGCGTCATCCGCGCCAGTGCGGCCACCGCGCTGGCGGCCTTTGCTTCCTGGAAGTACCCGAGCGCGGCGTTGAGCAGGACGACCGTGGTGATGACGATCGCGTCGATCGGCCAGCCGTGACGCCCTTCGACCAGCCAGGCTGCCAGTGCGATGCCGATGGCAGCCAGCAGCAGGTAGACCAGCGGATCCCGGAAATGGGAGAGGATCCGCCGCCAGCGGGCGAGCGTCGGGGCGGCGCGCAGCGCGTTGGGGCCCTGTTCGGCCAGGCGGCGCGCGGCCTCCGGGGCGGCAAGCCCGGCGACCGGGTCCGTGCCGAGCGCCCGTGCCACCTCACCCGCGTCCCTCAGCGACGGCTCGGGCAGCCGGTCGGGCGCCTGCATGTCGGTCACGCCTCGATGATCACCTTCAGCGCCTTGGTGTCGGCTGCCTTGGCGAAGGTGTCGTAGGCCGCGAGGATCTCGGTCAGCTTGAAGCGATGGGTGATCAGCTTGGCCGCGTCAATGCGTTTCGATTGCACGGTCTTGAGCAGCATCGGGATCGAGAAGGTGTCCACCAGCCCGGTGGTGATCGTCACGTTGTGCGACCAGAGCCGTTCCAGCTCAAGGTCCACCTTGCAGCCGTGCACGCCGACGTTGGCGATGGTGCCGCCGGCTGCCACGACATCCTGGCAGATCTTGAACGTCGCGGGGATGCCGACCGCCTCGATGACGGTGTCCACGCCGCGGCCGCCGGTGAGGTCCATCACCTGTTGCGCCGCATCGCCTTTGGCGCTGTTCACCGTGGCGGTGGCACCGAAGCGCCTGGCGACTTCCAGCCGGTTGTCGTCGAGGTCGACCATGATGATCTCCGCGGGCGAATAGAACTGCGCGGTGAGCAGTGCCGCCAGTCCGATGGGCCCGGAGCCGACGATGGCGACAGTGGATCCAACCTGGACCTTCCCGTTGAGCACGCCGCATTCAAAGCCGGTCGGCAGGATGTCGCTGAGCATCACCAGCGCTTCCTCGTCGGCGCCCGCAGGAATCGGGTACAGGCTGGTGTCGGCGTAAGGGGTGCGCACGAATTCCGCCTGGGTGCCATCGATCGTGTTGCCCAGGATCCAGCCGCCGGTGGTGCAGTGCGAATACATGCGTTCCCTGCACGGTATGCAGCGGCCGCACGAGGAGATGCACGAGATCAGCACCCGGTCGCCCGGTTTGAACGCGGTGACGCCGGCACCGACGCTGTCGATGATGCCGACACCTTCATGGCCCAGGACGGTGCCCGGTTTGCAGCTGGCGACGTCACCCTTGAGGATGTGCAGGTCGGTGCCGCAGATGGTGGTCCGCGTGATCCGGACGACGGCATCCGTGGGGGCCTGGATGACCGGCTTGGCGCGGTCGTCCAGTTTCTTGAGGCCCGGGCCTTGGTATACGAGCGCTAGCATGTTGGTGTCCTGCAATGGCGTGGAAGATCGAATCGGGGGCAGGGCGGCGACTTCAGGCGCTTGCCCGCTGTTGCACGAAGGTACGGCGCGGCAGGCGGACCGCGAACACGCAGCCCACCTTGTGCTTGCGCCGGACGATCAGCGCGTCGCGGTTGTGACCAGGAATCGGTGCATGTTGCGCAGCATGCATGACTGAGCGATGCGCGTCGGTGCGGTAGCACACGAACCGCCCGCTGCAACCTCGACTGCGCCAGGTCCTGTCATAGACCTGGGGCTGGAACTCCAGCTTGAGGCCGACGGCCTGGCAGGTGACGTTCCCGCTGACCACTGAAGACCCCGTGATTTCCTGCCTTCATGCGCTTTGCGGCTGAATCAAACACAGGCCCTGCAGGGTCAACTGCGCACAAGCGCCCGGGAGCGCCAGCTCATGCGGCCTGCTTGTTCAGCCGCGCAGCAGCTTCCTTCTTGCCCACCGAGCGAAGCGCCGCAATCGCCTCCAGGTATCTTGCGCGGGGACGGACCTCGCCTTGTTCCCACTTGTAGACGGAGAAAGCGGACGCGCCGACCAGCACGCCGCAGTCCTTTTGCGACAGGCCCAGACGCTGCCTGTTCTTGGCGAAGCCTTTTGCGCTGAACCGCAGGTTCGCCGGGTCCTGTGTTTCCCGCGATGGTTCATCCTTGCCGGCAGCTTTTCTTCTTCAGCCCCGTGCAGCGCGAGAATCGCAACGTTCACCATCCCAGTGCGCTGCCCGGATTTCGATTCCGATCGTACGTATCGGCTTGCCGAACCGACCACAAGGATCCCTGAGTATCCTAGGTCACCGCCGACGCCGGCTGTCGAATGCCTCTTTCGCCGTCATCCCGAAGCCGTTCTGGCGCAGCAGTTCGCGCTCGATGTAACGGCTCAGGCGCGCGCGTAGCTCCGGCACCGCTTCGCCGTCGCAGTACACCTGCGGAAACTTGTACGAGAGCCAGGCGTAGAGGCTCACGTCCTTGCTCAGGAACTCCGCTTCCTCCAGGTACCCGGGCTGGCGCTCGTCCAGCCAGCCTTCCAGGCGCGGCAGCAGCAGCGTGCGTCCCTTGACGAAGGCGAGTAGGCAGCTCTCGAAGTAGGCCAGCTCGTTCTCCTTGCCGTGCGAGATCGGGGCGCAGCTGAAAGTGAACTTGTCGGCCAGCGACAACTTGCCGCCCAGGCGGTCCACCACCCGCGCCAGACCCACCTGGTCCGCCAGCGCTGCCGTCTCGAACAGCGAGCCTTTGGCGGCGATGCGCGAAGCGAAGTACGCCAGGATCGGCGCGATCTGCCGCGTCCCCAGCAGCTGCGCCAGCGAATCGATGTGCCATGGGCTGGGGGCGATGGCCAGCGCGGATCGCATCCTCGGCTGCGGCTCGGCGAGCATGCGGCGCACGTGGGGCAGGTCGTCGCGGTCCAGCGTCGTCACCCGGCCTTCGTCGTGCATGCCAAATCGACCTGCGCGGCCGGCGATCTGTTGCACCTCCGCGGCGTTCAGCGGGCGCGTCTCCACCCCGTCGAACTTGTGCACCGTCGAGAAGATGACGCGCCGCACCGGCAGGTTCATGCCCATGCCGATGGCGTCGGTCGCCACCACGATGTCGGCCTCGCCGCTGGCAAAGCGCTCCGATTCCGTGTGCCGCACCTCCGGCGCCAGCGCGCCGTAGATGGTGGCCACGGACAGGCCCTGGGCGCGGTAGCGCGCGCTCAGCGTCAACACGTCTTTGCGGGAGAAGGCGATCACCGCGTCGCCCGGCCGCAGGCCGGCGTCCGCATGCTTGCGCCCGCGGCGTCCGCCGGGCGGCGTGTCTTCCACCACCAGCGGTGTCTTGCGCTCCAGGATGACCGTCTCGTGGCGTTCGCCGATGGCGTCCAGGACTTCCACGCAGCGCTGGTGCGCGGTGTCGGCGCCGCACACGTAGACGTCGCGCGCCGGCGCCCCGACCAGCGCCGACGTCCAGGCCCAGCCCCGGGCCGGGTCTTGCAGCATCTGGATCTCGTCGACCACGGCGACGTCGACCTCGCGCTCGGGGTTCATCATCTCCACCGTGCAGGCGGTGTGGCGCGCCCCTTCCATGAGGTCGTGCTCTTCGCCGGTCAGCAGGTTGCAGGGGATGCCATGCGCGACCAGGCGGTCGCGCACCTCCATGGCCAGCAGCCGCAGCGGCGCCAGGTACACGCCGGAGGCCGCCTGCTTCAGCGCATCCAGCGCGTCGTGCGTCTTGCCCGAGTTGGTCGGCCCCAGCCGGAAGTGGATCGTGCGGTCCAACGCGCGGGCAACCGGGAAGGCCTGCGGATAGTCCTTGAGGCGCACCAGTTCCTGGGCGCGCTCTTCCTCGATGCGGCGCAGCAGCTGGCTGACCGAGCTGACCAGCATGTTCTTGAGATCGGCGACTACGTCCTGCTGGCGCAGGCCGCTCTCGAGCGACGCCCTGAGGCCGGCCAGCAGCTCCTTGCGTTGCCGCGCCGAAAGCGCGCTGGCGTACTCGGCCACAAGGTCGGTCACCGCGTCGGAAATCGTCTGGCCCAGGCCGGCGAGCCGTTCGGCCGCGAACAACGCGCCGACGCGCGCCGGGAGGTTGCCGACTTCACCGGGATTCTTGGGCAGCGGCACACTGGCCTGCAGCGCGACGACCGCCGACCAGTGCTCGACCTCGTCACCCGCAACGCTGACCGCCACCGGCACGGCTGCCCTCTTGGTGAAGACGAGGACGCCATCGTCGGGCTGCCGCACTTCGCATGCGTGGGCCGCCCGCGTCGCATCGATGGCCGCAGCCAGTCGCCGGCGCGCCTGCAGCTTCGCGATGCTGCGGGCGCGGGTCGAACGGTCTTGCGGCGGGAGCGTCTCGAGATCCGATGCGCGCCACTCGGCAATCTGGTCTTCGGCGATGGCTTGCAGCGCCACCGGGTCGAACAGCACTTGCACGGTCTCCCTGCCGGCCTTGCGCACCGTCCGGTGCGAGGCCACCGGCACCCGCTGCAGCGCCGTCCATTCGTCGAGCTCGGCTTTCAGGACAGCCAGCGACTCGAGCGCCTCGTCGTAGCCGACCAGGGTCTGCTCCCACTGGGCCTGCGCCAGCTTTTTCTCGCGGGCACACCGCTCCTGCTCTGCCTGGTGGGCCGTGAGCGCTGCGTGCACTTGCGGAGCGAGCTCGAAGATCCTGCCCAGCGCAGTGGGGGAGGGATGCACGCCGTGCACGTCCTTGAAGTCGCGCAGCAACTGTCCGGATTGCAGCTGGTCGAAGGTGGCGATGTCGAAGCGCTCCGCGCCCACGTCACGGGCTCGCAACCACGCCTGCAACTCGCGCGCCACTTCCGCCACACGGGCCTGCTCCGCTTCGCGCAGCCGCTCGGCGCGTTCTTCCTTCACGCGCTGCGCTTCCCGCTCTTCGGCCAGGCGCAGTTGCCTGCGTTCCTCCTTGCCCAGCGGGGGCGCTTCGCCTTGCAGTTGCTTCAGGCGTTCCGCGCGATCCTCGGGTTTCCAGAGCCCGGGCTGGCACAGGTCGCCGGCTGCAAGCGCAGCGGTGAGCTGTTCGCCTGCCAGCTTGAGATCGTGCAGAAGCTCGACAGGCCGCGCATGCTCGCCCAGGGCTGCCACAGCGTGCAGCAGAGCCAGGCAGGCGGCCACCTGGGCGTCGCCGCCGTTGCGGACGAACTCCGCGGGAAAGCCGGCATGCGCGATGTTCGCGTCGATGGCCGTTTCCAGTTCAGATGTGGCGGGCGTGCGCCACAGGCTGCGCAGCGTGGCGCGCAGCTTGGGCGGGACTTCCGGGTACGAAGCGACGACGCGGGCCAGGAAGGCCACCTGGTCGTAGACCACCCAGTTCGGGTGGGCGAGGGGCAGTTCTTCGAGGGAGCTGGAGGGATGGTGAAGCGCGTCGGTCTCGGGCATCAAGGAGGTTTTTTTCTGGGGTGCCTGACTTCTGCACCACGCATGCAGATTGGGGTTGGTTGCGCAATGGCAAGGCCCGTGGCGGCTTCGCTATTGCGCTAGCCAGGAACCAGTCGCGATAAGGCGTGTTCTTCGCCAGCCTGCGGTTGAAGTCCGGCGCGCCGTCGGTCCACCACACCGGGCCTCGCTCCCCGAGCGCCTGCTTTGCGCGATCCACCTGCTCGCGTGCCGTGCCACGCGCCGCCTCTGCGCTTGTTCGCGCGAGGCGGATCGGTCCCCGCAGCGAACCATCGGGGGCCACGGTCCGGCGCCCTTGACGGATCTCCAGCAGGCCCTCCTTCCCCATGGCCAGGGCCATTGCGCGGACTGCCGGCATCAGTGGTCGCCACGCATCCGGCGCGAGTGCGAGGGCAGGTGTACGTCTGCTTTCGCGCGTCGAAGGCAAAGTCCGAGCGACTGAAGGTGCCTTCATCGCGGTCGGCCTTGTCCGGACAGGGATGTGCGGCTCGATGTGCTTCTCGTTGACGAGCCAGATGTGCCTGGGCGCACTGCCCGGTGGCGCTTCTGGTGGCTCGTCTTCTGCAGCAGGATTCGCGGCGTCGAGAGCCTGGATGTACTCGCGCACGGCGCGGGTCGGCGCCTCACCTTCCGTCCAACAGGAAGCACGGCTCGCATCGGCCTGGATCACGCTGGCGTCGATCGCGATACGAGAATTCAGAGCAACGCCGCCAGGCCTTGCCGGCCTGGATCCACTTCTACAACTGGCACCGCCTTCATCACGGCATCAGCCCGATGTCACCCGTGTGACGTCTTTCGATTCCTCGAAAGAACCTCTTGACACTTCACATCTAGAACGGTGTGAGGTGCTGGTGCAGCTCGCTCAAATCGAGGATCGATCGACGCCTCGCAGCAGATGGTCTCTCCGGACGTGATCAGGCGGCCGAACGAATAGAACAGACGCGGCACGGATCACGCTACCTGACCGCGTTCAACGCTGACGCAGATCATCTCGCAGGAGCCCATGACGCAGCTTGATACTGTTGTCCACCTGGTCGAAGAAGAAGGCCCTGCATGGCCATTCGCTGGGACGAGGGCGTGGTCGTGCGGCGCCGCGAAGACCGGCCGCAGTGCTGCCGCGTCAACCGCCGAGAGACTGGCACCAGCCAACCCCAGAAAGCAAAAGAGTCAGCAGGCGCTAACCTGCTGACTCTTGCGTTTTTTGGCTCCTCGACCTGGGCTCGAACCAGGGACCTACGGATTAACAGTCCGGCGCTCTACCAACTGAGCTATCGAGGAACAAGCCTCAGATTATAGCGTCCTTTTTTGCCGCTTTTCCCCGGCTGTCGAGTTCGCTAAAACAATCTGGGGATCTCAATCGAAAACCGGCGTCTCCACGCCAAGCACCTTGTGCAGCTTGGGACTCGTGGTCGTGTACTGCAGATGGATTTTCTTGTCCGGGAAGATGAAGGGCGCCGCGGCGAAGGCCGCGAGCGCGCACTCGTGGAAGCCCGACAGGATCAGCTTCTTCTTGCCCGGATAGGTGTTGATGTCGCCGACGGCGAAGATGCCCGGCGTGCTCGTGGAGAACTTCTCCGTGTCCACCTTCACCTGCTTGCGCTCGATGTCCAGGCCCCACTCGGCGATCGGGCCGAGCTTGGGCGACAGGCCGAAGAACACCAGCAGCACGTCCAGCGGAACGACGCGCGTCACGCCGTCCGAACCCGTCACTTTCGCGCCGGTGAGCTTGCCGTCCTTCTCGTCGTAGCCGGTGACCTGGCCGACGATGAACTGCATCTCGTACGCGTCGCACAGCTCCTTCATCTTGGCGACCGAGGCCGGCGCGGCCTTGAAGCCGTCGCGGCGGTGGATCAGGATCACGCTCTCGGCCTTGTTCGGGCCTTCGGCGACGAAGTTCAGCGTCCAGTCCAGGGCCGAGTCGCCGCCGCCGACGATCACCAGGTTCTTGCCGGCGAAGTCGGCCGGGTTCTTCACCCGGTAGTGCAGCTGCGTGCCGTCGAACTTGTCCAGGCCGTCGACCTTCAGCAGCCGCGGCTGGAAGGCGCCGACGCCGCCGGCGATGAAGATGGTCTTGGCGATGAACCGCGTTCCCCTGGAGGTCTCGACGAAGAAGCGCCCGTCCTCCTGCTTTTCGACGACGGTCACTTCCTGGCCGAAGTGGAAGGTCGCGCCGAAGGGCTCGATCTGCTTGAGCAGGTTGTCCGTCAGTTCCTGGCCGGTGCACACCGGCACGGCGGGGATGTCGTAGATCGGCTTGTCGGGATAGAGCTCCACGCATTGCCCGCCGGGATAGGCGAGCGAATCGATCACGTGGGCCTTGATCTCCAGCAGGCCGAGCTCGAACACCTGGAACAGGCCCACCGGCCCCGCGCCGACGATGACGGCATCGGTTTCGATGGCGCCACCTTCATGGGCCAGGGCGGTCTTGATCACTTCTTGGTTCAGTTGGGGTTCCATACGACTAGTTTTCTTCACTCCGTTCACGCCCTCTGCCTCGACCGAGGGCCGGGGCAAGGGCTTAGCGGATCAGTTCCGACAGCTTGTCGGTCTTGTCTTTCCATTCGTCGGCATCGGGCGGCGCCGGCTTGCGCTTGGTGATGCTCTTCCAGCCCGCCGCCTGCGCCAGCTCGGTGTTGAGCTTGATGAAGGCGATCTGGCTGGCCGGGACGTCTTCTTCCGCGTAGATCGCGTTGACCGGGCATTCGGGGATGCAGACGGCGCAGTCGATGCATTCGTCCGGGTCGATCACCAGCATGTTCGGCCCCTCGCGGAAGCAGTCCACGGGGCAGACGTCCACGCAGTCGGTGTACTTGCAGCGGATACAGGATTCGGTGACGACGTGGGTCATTTTGTTCTGGTGCAGGAAGGGGAAAACCCTTGATTTTAACGCGCGGCTCGCTGGCGCTTCAGCGCACCAGCACTGCCCCCGCGGTCTTGTGGCTTGCGGTGTCCACCAGCACCAGCGAACCCAGGATGCGCGAGCGCAGGTAGGGCAGGGTGGCGAGCGGCTCCTGCAGCGCCAGTTCCACGTGGCCGATGGAATTGGGCTCCAGGTGGTCGGCGTCCGCTTCGGCCAGGGTGTTGATGTCCAGCTTGTGGACGATGCGCTTGACCTTGGCCTTGACCCAGCGGTGGCCGTGCAGGGCCCAGTAGACCCGGCCCGCCACCAGCGGCTCGTCGTCCATCCAGGCGATCGTTGCCGAGAGCTCACGCGAGGGCTCGAGCGCGCCCGGCGTCAGCAGCCAGTCGCCGCGCGACACGTCGACCTCGCGATCGAGCACGATGCCGGCACTGTGGCCGGTCGCCACCTCGCGCGGCTTGCGCGCGTGGTCGAGCACCTGGGCGACCGTGGCGGTCTGGCCGCCGGGAAGCACCTTGACCTGCATGCCCGGCCGCACCGATCCGGTCGCGATGCGGCCCCAGAAGACGCGCCGGCCCTGGCTGGTGTCGGACGAGGCGGAAAACTTTTCCACCCACTGCACCGGGAAGGAGAACGCTTCCCCCGTCTCTTCGGCCGTGCAGTCCAGTTGCTCCAGCAGCTGCAGCAGCGACGGGCCCTGGTAGCCGCACCAGCCAGGCTGGGCTTCGACCACGTTGTGGCCCTTGAGCGCCGAGACCGGCACGATGGCGCGGGCAACGATGCCCGCGGCGCTCGTGAACGCGTTCAGGGCGGCGCTGATGTTGGCGAAAGCCTGCACCGGGTCGCTGACCGCGTCCAGCTTGTTGACCGCGAACACGATGGCCGGAACGCGCAGCAGGTTCACCAGCAGCGAATGGCGGCGCGTCTGCGGCAGCAATTCGAGGCGCGGATTGGACCAGTCCAGCTTGGTCGCATCGACCAGCACGACGGCGGCGTCGGCGCTCGAAGCGGCGGTCACCATGTTGCGCGTGTACTGCTCGTGGCCCGGCGCGTCGCCGATGATGAACTTGCGGCTCGGCGTCGCGAAATAGCGGTATGCGACGTCGATGGTGATGCCCTGTTCGCGCTCCGCCGACAGGCCGTCCGTCAGCAGGGCCAGGTCGGTTTCGCCCGAGCGCTGCACGCCGGCGAGCTGGTCCTGCAGCACGGACTTGCTGTCCACCAGCAAGCGGCCGATCAGCGTGCTCTTGCCGTCGTCCACCGACCCGCAGGTGATGAACTTCAGGGCCGAGACATGGTCATGGACTGCTGTCATCAGAAATACCCATCCTTCTTGCGCTTCTCCATGGAAGCATCCGACGTCTTGTCGTCCATCCGGGTGGCGCCGCGCTCGCTCACTTCCACCGTCAGGGTCTCGATCACCACTTCCGCGGCGTTGGCCGCCGGGCTTTCCACCGGGCAGGTGCAGGTGATGTCGCCGACGGTGCGAAAGCGCACGGTGCGGGTCACGACCTCTTCGCCTTCCTTGGGCGGCGTCAGTTCGGTCACCGGCACCAGCAGGCCCTTGCGCTCGATCACTTCGCGCCGGTGGGCGTAGTAGATCGACGGCAGGGCGATGTCCTCGCGCTCGATGTACTGCCACACGTCCAGCTCGGTCCAGTTGGAGATCGGGAACACGCGGAAATGCTCGCCCGGATGCAGCCGGGTGTTGAACAGCGTCCACAGCTCGGGGCGCTGCGCCTTGGGCTGCCACTGGCCGAAGCTGTCGCGGTGCGAAAAGATGCGCTCCTTGGCGCGGGCCTTTTCCTCGTCGCGGCGGGCGCCGCCGATCAAGGCGTCGAAGCGAAATTCCTCGATCGCTTCCAGCAGCGTCACCGACTGGTGGACGTTGCGCGATTCGCCAGGATGGGCCAGCCGCACCGTGCCGCGCTTCATCGAATCCTCGACGCTGCGCACGATCAGCTCGGCGCCCAGCTCCTTGGCGCGCAAGTCGCGGAAGGCGGTCACTTCGGGGAAGTTGTGGCCGGTGTCGATCATCAGCAGCGGGTAGGGGATGCGCCCCGCGCCGAAAGCCTTCTCGGCGCATTTGAGCAACACCAGCGAATCCTTGCCGCCGGAAAACAGCAGCGTCGGGCGCTCGAAAACGGCCGCGACCTCGCGCAGGATGAAGATCGTTTCTTCCTCCAGGGCGTCCAGGTGGCGGTTGCTCAGTTGGCCGAGCAGCTTCGGTTCGGCTCTTGCGTTCATGCGGGGCTCCGTTCGGTTTCCGGTGTTTTCACGTGCAGGCCGCATTCCTTGGCCGCCTCGTCTTCCCACCACCAGCGGCCGGCGCGGAAGTCCTCGCCCAGGCTGATGGCGCGGGTGCAGGGGGCGCAGCCGATGCTCGGGAAGAACTCGTCGTGCAGCGGGTTGTAGTCCACCTTGCTGGCGGCGATGTAATGCCAGACGTCGCCCCAGGTCCAGTTGGCCAGCGGGTTGAACTTGGTGCGCTCGGCGCTAGTGTCGATCAGCGGCACCTCGGCGCGGGCATTGGACTGCTCGCGGCGCAGGCCGGTGATCCAGGCCTTCTGGCCGGCCAGCGCGCGCTCGAGCGGCTCCACCTTGCGCACGTGGCAGCAGGCCTTGCGCAGCTCGATGCTCTTGTACATCGGCTCCTTGCCTTCGCGGGCGACGAACTGGATCACGGCTTCGTTGACCGGCTGGTAGACGTTGACCGGCGCGCGGGACATCGCCTTCGTGCGCTCCAGCAACTCGAGCGTCTGCGGATGCAGCATGCCGGTCTCCAGCACGAAGATCGGGATGTCCAGCTCCAGGCTGTTGATCAGGTGCGTGATGACGACGTCTTCCGCGCCCAGGCTGGAGGCCTGGGTCAGCGGCGAGAACTCGGCGGCCGCGCGAATCAGCAGCGCCCTGGTTTCGGCCAGCTTGGCGTCGAAATCGCTGGAAGCGCGGGCGTGCAGGTCGATTGCGCTCATCAAGCGTGTTCCTTGAACAGCGGTTCCGCCTTGACGGCGTCCCCCTGGTAGAAGCGGGCGAAGCGCTCGAACTGCCGGCGCGCGTCGGCGATGTCCTGGTCGGCGCGCAGCACGGCGCTGGTGAAACCGGTGCGCTGCATCTGCACCAGCTGGTCGATCAGCACGTCGCCGGTGGCGCGGATCTCGCCCTGGAAGCCCAGGCGCCGGCGCAGCACGAAGGCCTGGCTGAAGGCGCGGCCGTCGCTGAATTTCGGGAAGTGCAGGTCGATGCGCCGGATGCCTTCCAGCGACACCTCGCGCGGGTCCACGTCGTTGGACAGCTGCAGCAGGTCGGGCGCGGTCGCCTCGAAGGCTTCGTCGCTCGCCGGGATCAGGTTCAGGGTCAGTTCCATGGTCAGGCTTCCTGCTTTTCGGCGAAACGCGCGCCGTTGGCGGCGGCCTTGAACGGATCCAGCCCGACGCGGCGCAGCGTCGCGATGAAGGTCTCGGCCTTGTCGCCGGCGGCCTGGCGTTCGCGGCGATAGGTGTCGAGCACGGCCTCGATCACTTCGGGCACTTCGGCGGCGGAGAACGAGGGGCCGACCACCTTGCCGGGAACGGCCGCGCCCGACAGCTGCGAGCCGTCGGAGCCGCCCAGCGTCACCTGGTACCACTCCTTGCCGTCCTTGTCGACGCCCAGGATGCCGATGTGGCCGCTGTGGTGGTGGCCGCAGGAATTGATGCAGCCCGAGATGTGCAGGTCGATCTCGCCGATGTCGTGCAGCTCGTCCAGGTCCTGGTAGCGCTGCGTGATGGCCTCGGCGATCGGCAGCGAGCGGGCGTTGGCCAGCGAGCAGAAATCGCCGCCGGGGCAGGCGATCATGTCGGTCAGCAGGCGGATGTTCGCCTTCGCCATGCCCGCGGCCTTGGCAGCGTGCCAGAGCTCGGGCAGGTCGTCCTGGTGGACCCAGGGCAGCAGCAGGTTCTGGTCGTGCGTGACGCGCGCCTCGCCGGCGGAGAAACGGTCGGCGAGCTGGGCGGCCGTCTCCAGCTGGTCGCCGGTGGCATCGCCGGGCGCCTGGCCCAGGCGCTTGAACGACAGCGTCACGGCGCGCAGTTGCGGGTTCTTGTGCGCGGCGACGTTCTGCTGCAGCCAGCGGTCATATTCCGGATCGGCTTCGGCGCCGGCGCGGACGATCTCGTGCACCTTGGCGGCGGCGCCCGCGTGCGAACGCGACAGCGTCGGCGGCAGGAACGACGCGCCGACGCGGTCCAGCTCGGCCTGGGTGATGGTGTGCGGCGCGCCGTCGTGTTCGACGATGCCGCGGTACTCCGCTTCGACCTCGTCGATGTAGCGCTGGCCTTCGGCCTTGACCAGGATCTTGATCCGGGCCTTGTACATGTTGTCGCGGCGGCCCCAGCGGTTGTAGACGCGGACCACGGCCTCCAGGTAGTTGAGCACCTGGTCCCAGGGCAGGAATTCGCGCACGACGGTGGCGATCACCGGCGTGCGGCCCATGCCGCCGCCGACCAGGAAGCGGAAGCCCAGCTCGCCGGCTTCGTTCTTCACCATGTGCAGGCCGACGTCGTGCCAGAAGGTGGCGGCGCGGTCTTCCCGCGCGCCCGAGACGGCGACCTTGAACTTGCGCGGCAGGAAGGCGAATTCCGGGTGCAGCGTGCTCCACTGGCGCAGGATTTCGCAGAAGGGGCGCGGATCGGCGATCTCGTCGGCCGCGATGCCGGCGCGCTCGTCGGTCGTGATGTTGCGGATGCAGTTGCCGCTGGTCTGGATGCCGTGCATGTCGACGCTGGCCAGCAGCTCCATCACGTCGGCGCTCTTGACCAGCGGGATCCAGTTGAACTGCACGTTCTGGCGGGTGGTGAAGTGGCCGTAGCCGACCTTCAGGTGCGAGCGCACCGAGCCGCCGCCGGGAAAGCTCGACGGCATCGGCACCGGGCCCAGCGCGTCCTGCTTCTGCTGCGCTTCCTGCAGCAGGGCGGCGGAGGGCTGGTCATAGTCGCGCGCGATCGTTCCCAGGGCGCGCAGCTGGCGGCTGGACAGCTCGCCGTAGGGAACGGCGACGCGAAGCATCGGCGCATAGCGCTGGATGTACCAGCCGTTCTGCAGCCGCAGCGGCCGGAAGTCCTCGTCGCTCAGCTTGCCGGCGAGGTTGCGCTCGAGCTGGTCACGGTATTGCGCCGCGCGGGCGCGGACGAACTGCTTGTCGAATTCTGTGTATTGGTACATGCGTTCTGGGAGAGGACAGGCACGGGCTGCAGCAGCCACGCAAGGGCGCCACTTTAAAAGAGCGGCTTATGGAAACAAACGATTTTTTCGTTCACGCTTTATGCGGATAAGCTTATTCGCCAGTGTCGGCGCGGCTTTCCGGCGGGTTGGATGCTAATTCCGGAGAAGGCGTCTGCGGCGCCCACGGAGGCAGCGTCCGATGTTATCAAGGCGCCGCGAGGCGCGAGCGCGGCGGCGAAAGCTCAATCCCGCTGCCGCCGCGGATCCAGCGCGACCGCCAGCTTGCGGGCGAGCGGCAGCGGTTCGCCATGGATGCGGGCGGCGATCAGTTCGGCGGCCAGCGCGGCAAAAGTCAGTCCGCGCGACCCCATGGCGGTGCTCAGCCACAGGCCCGGCGCCATCTCGCCGACCAGCGGCCGGCGGTCTCTGGAAGCGCAACGGATCCCGGTCCAGGCCTGCAGGTCGTGCCTTGACGGCTCGAGCTGGGCCGACAGCCTCGGCAGCAAGCGGCGCAGGCGCTCGAGGTTGGCTTGCTGGTCGGCCTCGCGCGGCTCCAGGTCGGTGTCGCCCCGATCGAAGCTCGCGCCGCAGATCCATGCCGGTCCCTGCGCTGTCGGCACGGACGGAATGAAGCTGCCGTCGCCATTGACGGCGAAGGGCGCAAGCTTGCCGGCGCCGTCATGCACCGCCCAGGTGACCTGGCCGCGGACCGGCTGCAGCTCGAGGCCCTCGACGAGCTTGCCGCTGTCCATGGCTGCGGCAATGACGACGAGCTCGCCCTCGGCCAGCAGGCGGCCGGCGCCGTCGAGCGCCTGCCATTTGCCGCCGGCGCGAGACAAGCTGTCGACCCTGGTGTCGCGCAGCAGCTGCACGCCCGGCTGGTCCAGCCATGCCTGGACCAGCCGCTGCGGACGGATCCACGCGGCTTTCTCATGCCAGCTGGCGACGGCGGCGGCATCGAGTCCCGCCAGGATTTTCTGCTCCGTGCTGGCGGGACGGCTCCAGACGGCTGCTGCCTCGGGCGGCGCGGGGTCGCACCGGGCTTGGCCATCGACGTGATGCTCCAACACGCCGCCAGCATCGAAGTCCGTTCCCGGCGCGAGCAGCGCCTGCGCCTGCTGCAGGGTGGCGCGCACGCCGTCGCGCGAGAGCCGCGACAGCAGGTTGTCGTCCGGCGAGGCATGCGGCACCAGCACGCCCGCCGGCAGGCCAGAGGCTCCGCCGGCGGGCGCGGATGCGGCGTCGAGCACCCGCACCGTCCAGCCGCGCCGTGCCAGGCTGGCGGCCGCGGCGGCTCCCGCCAGTCCGGCGCCGATCACGATGCAGTTGCCGGGAACGAGCGCCTGCCTGGGACGCGGGCCGCGCGGCTCCCAGGCCGGAGCGAATTCGCCGAGCAGCCAACCGCCGTCGGTCTGGCGCAGCACGAAACCATGGCGCTCCAGCGCCGGCCTCAGCGCGCCGGCCGGATCGCTTGCCTCGATGCTGGTGCCGCGCCGGCAGCAACGGGCCAGCGCCTTCAGGTGGATCGCGGCGCTCCCGTGCAGGAGCACGGCGTCGGCATGGAAATCGAGCTGGCGCAGCATCTTCTCGGCTTCGCCCACGCACAGCGTGAGCAGCACGCGTGCGTTCTCCAGGACCAGCCGGTGTACGCCAGGCAACAGGCCATACCACTGGCCAGCCAGCGCCTGCGCCAGCGGCCGCAACTCAGGTGATGCCTGCGCGGCGAGCAGCATCCCGGCGGCCGTCGGCGGCTGTTCGGAAAGCGCGACGCAATGCAGGAGGCGGGGTTGCCGGGGATCGTTCTTCCAATCGCGCCAAGCCGTCAGGAAGCCCAGGCCCGCGCCGAAGCTCGTGTCGAGGATGCGCCGCTGTGTCGCGCCGGCGGCGTCGGCCATGGCCTCAGGTCGTCGGGGGGACGTAGCCTTGCGCCACGTCGGCGCCGCCGCCGAAGAAATGGCTTTCCATCTGGCGCGCGAGGTACTGGCGGGCGCGCTGGTCGGCCAGGTTCAGCCGGTTTTCGTTGACGAGCATGGTCTGCTGCTTGAGCCATGCGGCCCAGGCTTCCTTGCTGACGTTTTCCCAGATGCGCTTGCCCAGTTCGCCCGGGTAAGGAGGGAAGTCGAGCCCTTCGGCTTCCTTGCCGAGCTTGATGCATTGAACGGTACGGGCCATGCGGACCTCCTGATTAGCTTATTCGGATATGCAATTGAAAACTCGGTCG
>JAQGNJ010000050.1 GCA_028291885.1 Ramlibacter sp.
GATAAGGGGCCGTATGCGTCGTTACGAAAACGGGGCAAGCCGTCCAGGCTTGACCCGCTTTCGCGCCTAGCCTCCAGCCCCTTCTCGACCCAACGCAGGCCCGTTTCTCTGCCGCGCAGGCTCCTAGGCTTTCGCCTGCGGCTTCTTCGGCCGCAGCAGCAGCAGGGCCAGTGCCGCGACGCTCAGCACCGCTCCGGCGATGAAGGTCGCCGCCGGTCCCCTGGTATCCCACAGCAATCCGGCCAGGCCGCTCGCCACCAGGAGCGCCACGCCGCCCACCAGGTTGAAAAAGCCGAAGGCCGTTCCGCGCAGGTCGGCCGGCGCGGTCTGCGCGACCAGGGTCGCCAGCAGGCCTTGCGTCATCGCCATGTGCAGCCCCCACAGCGCAATGCCGGTCCAGAGGATGGGCCCGTCGGCGCGCCAGGCGAGCAGCAGGTCGGCGGCGACCAGCGCCAGCAGTCCGCCGGCGAGCAGGGCGGTCTGGCTGACCTTGTCGGACAGCTTGCCGAAGGGATAAGCGCCCACCGAATAGACGACGCTCATCACGATCAGCACCAGCGGCGTCCAGGCCAGCGCCAGTCCGCCTTGCTGGGCCCGCAGCACCAGGAAGGCTTCGCTGAAGCGGGCCAGCGTGAACACCGCGCCGACCACGACCACCCACCAGTAGTCTCGGCTGAGCCGGCGCAGGTTCTCGCGCCGGATCGGGTTGCTGCGAGGCTCGCCCGCTGCCCGCGCCGGCTCGCGGATGCCGACGACCAGCAACAGCACGGCGAGCAGGCCGGGGATCACGGCCACCCAGAACACGGCGCGAACGTCGTTGGCCCACAGCAGCATCAGCGCGATCGCCAGCAGCGGGCCGAGAAAGGCGCCGACCGTGTCCAGCGACTGGCGCAAGCCGAAGGCGGCGCCGCGCCGGCCGGGCGGCGCGAGGTCGGCGACGAGGGCGTCGCGCGGCGCGCCGCGGATGCCCTTGCCGACCCGGTCCAGCAACCGGGCCGTGACCAGCATCCCGACGCCGCCGGCCAGAGCGAACAGCGGCTTGGACAGCGCGCCCAGCCCGTAGCCGAAGACGGCCAGCGGCTTGCGCCGGCCCCAGTAGTCGCTGAGAACGCCGGAGAACACCTTGACGATCAGGGCCGTCGCCTCGGCCGCGCCCTCGATCAGGCCGACCGCCAGCGCGCTGACGCCCAGGGTCGTGACCATGAAGACCGGCAGCAGGCTGTGGATCATCTCGGACGAGATGTCCATCAGCAGGCTGACGAAGCCCAGCACCCAGATGGCTGCCGGCAGGGACGGCGGGCTCGCGGGACCCGCTGCGCTCATGCGAGGGTCATTCGACGACGACGGCAGCGCCCTCGCCGCGAGCCGCGATGGCGCCGATCCGGTGGACGCTCTCGCCGCCATCGCGCAAGGTCTGGGCGACCGCGGCTGCATCGGCGGGGTCGACGACGACGACCATGCCGATGCCGTTGTTGAAGGTCCGGTTCATCTCGTGGTCGTCGATGCCGGCGGTCTGCTGCAGCCAGGCGAACAGCTCGGTTCGCGGCCAGCTTCCCTTCGTCAGCCGCGCGGCCAGGCCGTCGGGCAGCACGCGCGGGATGTTCTCCAGCAGGCCGCCGCCGGTGATGTGGGCCAGGGCCTTGATGCCGCCGCCGGATGCCGTCGCGGGATGGGCCGCCAGCGCAGCCAGCACGCTCTTGACGTAGAGCCTGGTGGGCGCCATCACCGCCTGCCGGAACGGCTGGCCGTCCAGCGTCGCGGGCAAGTCGGCGCCCCCGCGCTCGATGCATTTGCGCACCAGCGAAAAGCCGTTGGAGTGAACGCCGCTGGAGGCCAGTCCCAGCACGATGTCGCCGGCCTTGACGCCCGCTCCGCTGAGGATCTTGGACTTCTCCACGGCGCCGACGGCGAAGCCCGCCAGGTCGTATTCGCCGGACGGATACATGCCCGGCATCTCCGCGGTCTCGCCGCCGATCAGCGCGCAGCCGGAGAGCTCGCAGCCCCTGGCGATGCCGCCGACCACCGCCGCGGCGGTGTCGACGTCGAGCTTGCCGCAGGCGAAAGAGTCAAGGCAGAACAGCGGCACGGCGCCTTGCACCAGCACGTCGTTCACGCTCATCGCCACCAGGTCGATGCCGACGGTGTCGTGCATGTTCCACTCGAAGGCCAGCTTGAGCTTGGTGCCGACGCCGTCGGTGCCGCTCACCAGCACCGGCTCCTTGTAGCGCTTGGGCACCTCGAACAGCGCGCCGAAGCCGCCGATGCCGGCCAGCACGCCTTCGCGCATGGTCCGTTTTGCCAGCGGCTTGATGCGCTCGACCAGCGCGTCACCGGCGTCGATGTCGACGCCTGCGTCTTTGTAGGAGAGGGGGGTCTGGGTCATGGAAAGGTGGGCTCGGAAGGCTTGCGCGGGGCAGGCCGGCAATGGCCCGATAGAATTTGCCAACATTTTAGCTACGCATGCAACCGTCCCCGACTCAGAAACGTGCCGCCGCCTGGATAGGGATCGCTCTGGTGGCCGCGCTGGCCCTGTGGCTGCTGGGTCCCGTCATCACCCCCTTCGCCGTTGCCTCGGTGCTCGCGTACGCGCTGACGCCGCTGGTGGACCGCCTTGACGCCCTCGGCAACGGCCGCATGCCCCGGGTGCTCGCCGTGATCGCCGTCGAACTGCTGTTCATCCTGGCGCTCGCCGGCGTGGTGCTGATGACCGTGCCGATCCTGGCCAAGGAGATCCCGCTGATGCGCGAGCAGATGCCGCTGCTGGTCGACAAGCTGGACAGCGTGCTCGCGCCCTGGCTGGCGCAGTACGGGATCAACGTCTCCCTGGACATCGCCAGCCTCAAGGCCCAGGCGCTGAAGTACCTCAATGCCAATTACGAAGAGACCTTCTACTCGCTGCTGGCCTCGCTCAAGCTCGGTGGCAGCGTGGCCCTGGCCGTCATCTTCAACGCGGTGCTGATCCCGGTGGCTCTGTTCTACCTGCTGATGGACTGGGACCGCTTCGTCGCCCGCGTGCTCGAACTGGTACCGCCGCGGGCCCGTCCGAACGTCGACTCGTTCACGCATGAAGCCGACCAGGTGCTGGGCCAGTACCTGCGCGGCCAGCTGCTGGTGATGCTGATCATGGCCGTGTTCTACAGCACGGGGCTGGCCCTGTTCGGGCTGGACCTGGCAGTGCCGATCGGCTTTTTCACCGGGCTGGCGATGTTCATCCCCTACCTCGGCTTCGGCGTCGGCCTGGTCCTGGCGACCCTGGCGGGAGCGCTCCAGTTCGCCTCGGCCAAGGCGCTGGTGATGGTGGCCGTCGTCTACGGCATCGGCCAGGTCATCGAAGGTTTCTACATCACGCCGCGCCTGGTCGGCGAGCGCATCGGCCTGCATCCGCTGGCCGTCATCTTCGCCCTGCTGGCCTTCGCCCAGCTGTTCGGATTCGTCGGCGTGCTGGTCGCGTTGCCCGCCAGCGCCGTGCTGCTGGTGGCGATGCGCCGCCTGCGCGTCGGCTACATGTCCAGCAAGCTCTACCAAAGCTGATGAAGCAGATCGCACTCGACATCGGCCTGGCCACAGGCCCGACGCTCTCCAGTTTCTTTGCCGGCCCGAACGAGCCGGCCCTGCGCCACCTGCAGCTGTGGTCGGGCAACCCGACCCGCTCGCCCGTGCCCACCTACCTTTGGGGCGCAAGCGGCTCGGGCAAGACCCACCTGCTCCAGGCCGTCCGGCAGTCGCTGCGCGAGGAGGGCGCGAGCGCCGGCTGGCTCGACCCCTCCGTCCACGAGCCGCCCGAGTACGACCCGGCCTGGTCCGTGGTGCTGCTGGACGACGTCCAGCTGTTCACGGCGGTGCAGCAGCACGCCGCGTTCAACTGGTTCGTCAACGCGCAGACCCACCAGCGCGGCGTCCTGGCGGCGGGGCTGCTGCCGCCGGCCGACCTGGTGCTGCGCGAAGATCTGCGCACCCGGCTGGGATGGGGCCATGTGTTCCACTTGCAGGTGCTCGGCGAGCCCGAGCGGCGCGCCGTGCTGCGCCAGGAGGCCGACGCGCGGGGCGTGTTCCTCGGCGACGAGGTGATGGACTTCATGCTGACCCGCTTTTCGCGCGACCTCGGCAGCCTCATGGCGCTGCTCGGCCAGCTCGATGGCTACGCCTTGCAGACCAAGCGCGCCATCACCATCCCGTTGATCAAATCCATGCTGGAGAACGAGTGATTCCGCAAGTTTCCGCAGCCGCCCGGGCGCGGCTCGCGCTGTTCGACCTCGACCACACGCTGCTGCCGATCGATTCGGACTATTCCTGGGGCGTGTTCACGCAGCAGATCGGCTGGACCGACCCGGTCGAATTCAGCAAGCGCAACGACGAGTTCTATGCGCACTACAAGGCCGGCACCCTCGACATCCACGACTATGTCCGCTTCGCCACCGACGCGGTGCGGCAAAAGGGCCCGGCGCAGGCCGCCGCCGCCCACGAGCGCTTCATGCGCGAGGTGGTGCATCCCCATCTGCTGGAGGAAGCGATCGCCCTGGTGCGCCGCCACCAGCAGGCCGGCGACGAGGTGGTGATCGTCACGGCGACCAACGAATTCGTGACCTCGGCGATCGCCCGGGCCTTCGGCGTGACCGAACTCATCGCCGTGGAACTGGAACGCGACGCCGACGGCTGGATCACCGGCGCCATCCGCGGCGTGCCTTCGGCGCGCGAAGGCAAGGTGACCCGCGTCGAGCAGTGGCTGGCCGCGAGCGGCCGCGGCTGGGCCGACGTGGAGGCCACCTTCTATTCCGATTCCATCAACGACCTGCCCCTGCTGGAGAAGGTCGACCACCCGGTGGCGACCAATCCGGACGACCGGCTGCGGGCGCTCGCCCGGCAGCGCGGCTGGCGCATACTCGACCTGTTTGACAAGAAATGATCAAGAAATTCATCGACAAGCTGCTCGGTAAGGCCGCAGGCAGCAGCAAGCCCCGCTTCGGCAAACGCCAGGAAGTGGGCCCCGAAGAACACGGGATCAATCCCGCGCTGGTGGACGAGCGGGCCCTGAACGTGGTCCACACCCTCAAGCAGGCCGGTTTCGAGGCGTACATCGTCGGCGGCGCCGTGCGCGACCTGCTGGTGGGTCTTCGCCCCAAGGACTTCGACGTCGCCACCGACGCCACGCCGGAGCAGGTCAAGGGCCTGTTCCGCCGCGCCTTCATCATCGGCCGGCGCTTTCGCATCGTCCACGTCGTTTACGGCCGCGGCCGCGAGCACGAGGTGATCGAGGTCTCCACCTTCCGCGCCTACATGGACAACGCCGCCGCCGAACAGGTGGCCGGCAACGAGAAGACCAGCAAGAGCGAGCTGGCGGGCATGAAGCATGCCGTCGATTCGAGCGGACGGGTGCTGCGCGACAACGTGTGGGGGCCGCAGGAAGAAGACGCGACCCGCCGCGACTTCACCGTCAACGCGATGTACTACGACCCGGAAACGCAGATCGTCGTCGACTACCACAAGGGCATCCAGGACGCCAAGAAGCTGACGCTGCGCATGATCGGCGACCCCGCCACGCGCTACCGCGAAGACCCGGTGCGGATCATCCGCGCCGTGCGCTTCGCCGCCAAGCTCAGTCCGCTGGGCTTCAAGCTGGACCCCAAGACGGCGGCGCCGCTGGTGGCTTCGCAGTCGCTGCTGGCCGACGTCCCGCAAAGCCGGCTGTTCGACGAGATGCTCAAGCTGCTGCAGACCGGGCACTCGCTCGCGACGATCGAGCAGCTCAAGGGGCTGGGCCTGTCGCGCGGCATTTATCCGCTGCTGGACGTGGTGGTCGAGCGCGCCGACGAGCCCTTCGTGAAGGCGGCGCTGCAGGACACGGACCGCCGCGTGGGCGAGAGCAAGCCGGTGGCGCCGAGTTTCCTGCTGGCCTGCGTGCTGTGGGCCGACGTGCGCGACGGCTGGGCCCAGCGGCTGGAGCGCAAGCAGCACCCGTTCCCGGCGCTGCAGGACGCCATCGACGACGTCTTCAACGCACGCATCGGCGACGTGTCGGGGCGAGGCAAGCTGGCCGCCGACATGCGCGAGATCTGGATGATGCAGCCGCGCTTCGAGAAGCGCACCGGCAGCACGCCGTTCAGCCTGGTGGAGCAGCCGCGCTTTCGCGCCGGCTTCGATTTCATGCGGCTGCGCGCCGACGTCGGCGAGGTCGACGTGGTGCTGGCCGACTGGTGGCAGGAATTCAGCCTCGCAAGCGACGCGGTGCGCGAGGACCTGATGCACCAGGCGCGCGAAGAGCAGGGCAAGGGCCAGCGCCGCGTGCGCGCGCCCAAGCCGCCGGCGCGCGACGAGTCGCCGCGCACGCTGCCGTCGGCATTTGCCCAGCCCGAGTCCGGCGCGATGTCGAACGCCGGCTCCGGCGACGAAGACGCGCCCCAGGAGCGCGACGATGGTGGCGAGGGCGGCGCGTCCGACGCACCGCGCAAGCGCCGCCGGCGCCGCCGCAAACCCACGGGCGATGGCGGGGCGCCCACGCCCGACTACCCCTCCCCGCAAGACTGATCCGGCCATGCGCGATAGCGTCACCGCGTACGTCGCGCTGGGCGCCAATCTC
>JAQGNJ010000060.1 GCA_028291885.1 Ramlibacter sp.
CTGTCGGCGATGAGCGGCCGCCACTGGGCCGTCTTCCCGGCCTTCGGCTGGGGCATCGGCCTGGCGGTCCACGGGATCGTGGTGTTCATCGTCACCGGCGGCGGCGGACTGCACCAGCGCCTTGTGCAACGGGAACGCGACGGGCTGTCCCTGCAGCGGGACCCGTGGTGAGCGCCATGAGGAAGCTGCTTGTCTCACTGCTGCTGCTCGCAGCGGCCGGCGCCCAGGCCGGCATGGGCCTGACCGAGCTGCCCGGCCGGCAAGGCGACGGGCCGGTGACGGTCTTCTATCCCTCCAGCGCGCCCGACAGGCTGCTGGAGCGCGGCCCCTACAAGCTGCAGCTCGCGGCCGAGGGCGCACCGGTGCGCGGCAACGGCCGGCTGGTGATGATCTCCCACGGCTCCGGCGGCGCGCCCTGGACGCACAGCGACCTGGCGCGCAAGCTGGTGGACGCCGGCTTCGTCGTCGCCTTTCCCGAGCACCTGGGCGACAACTGGCGCGGCATGTCCGCCGGCGGCCACACGGCGCTGGCCATGGCCGGCGGCCGCTGGTCGCCGTCGCAGATGCGCCGGCATTGCGAAGCGCACCTGGACGACGACTTTCCCAGCTGCGTGGGCCTGGCCACCCGCTTGCGCGGCAACTTCATGGACGGCGTGAAGAAGGCGATCGCGATCCGCATGATCCGTTTCCGGCTCGACGACGCAAACTGGTACACCCACGACGATCCGCGCGTCAAAGCGGTGGTCGCGGAAGTGCCTTACGCGGTGGACTTCGACATGGCCTCGCTGGCCAGGCCCCGCGTTCCGCTGGGCATCGTGCAGAACGGCAAGGACAAATGGCTGGCGCCGGCCTATCACAGCGGCGCCGTGTTGCGCGCCTGCAGCGGCTGCGAACTGGTGGCGGACCTGCCCACCGCCGGCCACGGATCGCTGCTGTCGCCGCCGCCGCCGTTCGACCGGCTGCCCGAGATCGCGGCCGACCTGCTGGGCGATCCGCCGGGCTTCGACCGCGCCCTGGTTCCCGCCACGCAGGACCGCATCGTCGCCTTCTTCCGCCGCCACCTGCTCCCCTAGAATGACTTTCGCATGACCCAACAGCCTCTCTCGTCCGAAGAACTCGAGCAGCTCGCGCGCAAGCGCGCCGGCTCCAAGCTGGGCTGGTACATCCACGCCGCGGTTTACGTCGTGATGAACCTGTTCATCTTCTCCATCTCGCAATACGGCTTCGGAACCCGGCGCTGGTCGATCTATCCGCTGCTCGGTTGGGGCGTGGGCCTGGCGCTGCACGGCATCGCGGTGTTCTTCCTCGGCAAGGGCAGCGGGCTGCGCGAAAGGCTGGTGCAGCGGGAACGCGAGAAGCTGCTGCGCGAGCGCGACCGGTCCTGACATCATGAAGTTCGACTGGCTCGCCAAGCTGCAGAACTTCCTGCACGTGCTGGCGTTCTGCCTGGCCATCAGCGCCGTCCAGTACGCGTTCACGACGGAAAGGCCCTACGAGGTGCCGCTGGTGTATTCCCTGGCCATCGGCGTGACCACCTGGGCGCTGATCGACTTCGGCCGCGACCTGTTTGCGTCGGCCCGCGAAACCGGCTGGCCGCTGGGCGCCAGCGGGGTCGCGCTGACGGCGGGCGCCATCGTCGGCGGCTATTTCATCGGCACGCTGCTGGCGGACCGCTGGTTCGGCTGGTCCACGTGGGACAGCAGCGCGGGCCGCAACCAGCTGCGCAATTCCATCCTGATCACGCTGACTGCCGGAGTTGCCGGCAGCTACTACTTCTACAGCGTCAACAAAAGCGCCTACCTGCTGCGCAAGATGCGCGAGGCCCGCGGCCACGCGAACGAGGCCCAGCTGAAGCTGCTGGAAAGCCAGCTCGAGCCGCACATGCTGTTCAACACGCTGGCCAACCTGCGCGTGCTGATCGGCGCGGATCCGGCGCGCGCCCAGCAGATGCTCGATCACATGATCGCCTACCTGCGGGCGACGCTGAACGCTTCGCGTGCGCCCACCCACACGCTGCAGGCCGAGTTCGACCGGCTGCGCGACTACCTGGAGCTGATGGCCGTGCGCATGGGTCCGCGACTGGCCTACACGCTGGAACTGCCGCCGGAGCTCGCGCAGCAGCAGGTGCCGACGCTGCTGCTGCAGCCGCTGGTGGAAAACAGCATCCAGCACGGCCTGGACCCCAAGGTGGAAGGCGGCCGCATCACGGTGACCGCGAGCCGCGACGGCGACGCGCTGGTGCTCCAGGTGACGGACACAGGCGTCGGCACGGCCAACGCGCCGGCCAGCGGAAGCGGTTTCGGCATGACCCAGGTGCGCGAGCGACTCGCCACGCTCTACGGCGCGGCCGCCGCGCTGAACTTCGCGGCCGACCAGGGCAAGGGCGCCTGCACCATCACCCGCATCCCGCTCGCGGCATGAACACGACGCCCGCCCTGGCCCTGATCGCCGAAGACGAACCGCTGCTCGCCCTGGCGCTGCAGCAGGAGCTGGCCGGCGCCTGGCCGGCCCTGCAGATCGGCGCGACGGTTGGCGACGGCAATTCCGCCGTGACGCAGGCGCTCGCGCTGCTGCCGGACGTGCTGTTCTTCGACATCCGCATGCCCGGGCAGAGCGGCCTCGAAGCGGCGGCGGAACTGGCCGACGAATGGCCGGCCGGCAAGCCCTTCCCGGCGCTGGTCTTCGTCACGGCATACGACCAGTACGCGGTGCAGGCTTTCGAAACCCAGGCGGTCGACTACATCGTCAAGCCGGTGCAGGCGGCGCGGCTGCACAAGACCGTCGCCAAGCTGCAGGAGCTGCTCGCGCGGCGCTCACACGGCGCGAGCGACATGGAGGCGACGCTGGGCCAGTTGCGCAACCTGCTCGCAGCCGCGCCTGGCATCGCGGCGGCCCAGGCTCCGCTCAAGGTGCTCCAGGCCAGCGTCGGCAACAGCATCCGGATGGTGCAGGTCGACGAGGTCCTGTATTTCGAGGCCGCCGACAAATACGTCCGCGTGCTCACCGCGGAGCGCGAATACCTGCTTCGCACTCCGCTGAAGGAACTGGTTCCGCAGCTGGGCGACCAGGGCTTCTGGCAGGTCCATCGCGGCACCGTCGTGCGCGCGTCCGCCATCGAGACCGTCACGCGCGACGAAGCCGGCAAGCTGCACCTGCAACTTCGCGGCCGTCCCGAAAGACTTTCCGTCAGCCGGCTGTATTCGCACCTGTTCAAGGCGATGTAGCAGGCGGGAGCGGACAGCCGTCCGCATGTCCGCTTTCACTTGCGCAAGCCATCCCACCACTGCCTGGCGGTCGCCTTCATGACCTGGAGCGCATCCGGATCGCGGTGCAGCAGGGCGGTGAAGTAGTTGCGCATCTGCTTGGCGTTGACGTGCGAAGGCATGGGCGGGACGTTGGGGTCGGTGACCATTTCGACGACGACGGGGCGGTCGCAGGCGAAGGCTTCTTCCCAGGCGGCGCGGACCTGGCCGGGCTTGTCGACCTTGATGCCGTGCAGGCCGATCAGCTTTGCGTACTCGGCGTACGGGAACTGCGGCAGCGTCTGCGAGCCTTCGAACTTGGGCTCGCCCTCGGTGCCGCGCTGCTCCCAGGTCACCATGTTCAGGTCGCCGTTGCTCAGCACCATGACGATGAAGCGCTTGTCCTTCCACTGCTTCCAGCGGTCGGCGACAGTGATGAGGCCGTTCATGCCCAGCATCTGCATCGCGCCGTCGCCCAGCGTCGCGATCACCGGCCGCGTCGGATGCGCCAGTTTCGCGGCCAGTGCATACGGGACGGCGCAGCCCATCGACGCCAGTCCGCCCGAGACCGATCCCATCATCCCTTCGCGGAAAACGATGTCGCGCGCGTACCAGACCGCCGTCGTGCCGGAATCGCAGACGACGATGCTGTCGTCGGGCAACTGCATCGACAGCTCACGGAAGACGCGCTGCGGATTGATCGGGTCGGCGGCGTCGAGCGAGCGCTCCTCGACCAGGCGCCACCAGTTGCCGACGTTCTCCTCGATCTCGGCGCGCCAGCTGCGGTCTTCCTTTCGCTGCAACAGCGGCAGCAACGCCTGCAGCGTCAGCCGGCTGTCGCCGACCAGGTTGACCTCCATCGGATAGCGCAGGCCCAGCCGGCGGCCGTCGATGTCGATCTGCACGCCGCGCGCGCTGCCCTCCCTGGGCAGGAACTCCGAATACGGAAAGCTCGATCCGACCATCAGCAGCGTGTCGCAGCGCTCCATCAGCTCCCAGCTCGGTTGCGTGCCGAGCAGGCCGATCGCTCCCGTCACGAAAGGCAGGTTGTCCGGCACGGCCGCCTTGCCCAGCAAGGCCTTGGCGATGCCGGCGCCGAGGACCTCCGCCACCTGGATCAACTCCGTGCCCGCGTGCAGCGCGCCGGCGCCGGCGAGGATCGCGACGCGCTTGCCGTCGTTGAGCGCGGCGGCCGCGAACTTCAGGTCGTCGGCGCCCGGCACCGAGTGCTTGAGCGTCATGCCGATGCCGCTGTGGACCGTGCCGTGCTGGCGCGGCGGCTCCTCGACGGCGGCCTCGTTCTGCAGGTCGCTGGGCAGGATGATGCAGGTGACGCTGCGCTGGTCGCGGGCGATGCGGAAGGCGCGGTCGACCAGGTGCCGCACCTGGCCGGGCGCGGTCGCCATCTGGACGTACTCGCTCGCCACGTCCTTGAACAGCGACAGCAGGTCCACCTCCTGCTGGTAGTCGCCGCCCAGCGCGGTGCGCGCCTGCTGGCCGACGATGGCGACCACCGGCTGGTGATCGGCCTTGGCGTCGTAGAGGCCGTTGAGCAGGTGGATGGCGCCCGGTCCCGACGTGGCGATGCAGACGCCGACGTCGCCGGTGAACTTGGCGTGCGCCGTTGCCATGAAGGCAGCGAGTTCTTCGTGGCGGGCCTGGACGAACTCGACCTTGTCCTGCATGCGGTTCAGGGCGCCCATCACGCCGTTGATCCCGTCGCCGGGATAGCCGAACACGCGCTCCACGCCCCAGGCGTGCAGCCGCTCCACGATCTGGTCGCTGACGGTTTTGCTCATGGCGGGCAGCTTGGACGGGCACCGCGGGCGCGGCGGTCGGCGACGGCCTTGGCGCGCGGTCAGCGCCGTCCGGCGCCGGGCTGGCTGCTGAATCCAACCTGACCTGTACCGCGTATAGGAAAGCAGCGGTCCCGTCGGACTGCCTGAACAATCGACAAGGAGCCTGAACCATGCTGACCCGTCCCATCCTCGCCGCCTCCGCGGTCCTGCTTGTCACCGCCTGCGCCAGCGGGCCGACGATGTCCACGAGCTACGACCAGAGCGCCCTTCCCGGCACTGTGCAGGTGCCGTCCGGCCACAAGGTGGCGATGGAAACCGTCGGCATCGGCGAGATCGCCTACGAATGCCGCGCCAAGGCCGCTACCGCCGGCGAGTTCGAATGGGTCTTCGTCGGCCCCGACGCCAGGCTGATGGACCGCAGCGGCCGCCAGGTCGGCAAGTACTACGGCCCACCCGCCACCTGGGAAAACATGGACGGCTCCAAGGTGACGGCGACCCAGGTTGCAGTGGCGCCGGCGATGGCCGGCAGCATCCCGTACCAACTCGTGAAGGCCGATCCGGCCATGGGCAACGGCATGATGAACGGCACGACCTACATCCAGCGCGTCGCCACGCGCGGCGGCGTCGCGCCCGCGGCAGCCTGCGGCTCCGCCAACACTGGCGCCAAGCAGATGGTGCAGTACCAGGCCGACTACATCTTCTACCGGGCCATGTGAAAGCCGCGCGACGCTGCTCGCGCATGCAATAGGACCTGTCTTTCACAGGTTGTGGGCAGCGTCCTACAAGCGCCCCAAGGGCCCAAATGTCTACTCCATGCATGGTTTTGCACCGTCCCGCGCCCGGCAATACGCACACCCTTCGCTTCGTCGGGTATGCAGCGGCTTACTCCCTCGCCATGGCGACGGGCACAGCCTTGCTGATCGCCGGCTTCGCTGCGCAAAGCAACGGGAACGCGGCGGGCTCGCAGCCCACCGTCGCCGAAGTTGTGATGCAGCAGGCAGCCGAACGGGCCATGCAGCCGCAAGAAGCGCAGCTGATGGCAGCCAGGAACACATTGAACGACAAGCGTGGCCTCTGAAGACCCAGACAGACAGAAGCGACGCTTTCACCCGAAATCACCCCGACTCCTCTGAGTCCCCTCCTCCTCCGGGGTGAGCTGGTCCGGCCCTCCGTCCCGCGACTGGCATATTGCCCCCAGGCCCAAAGCCTGGGGGCCTTTTTTTTGTCAGCCAAAACCTACCAGCTGATGGGCCGGATTCCGTCATGGACCGTCGCCGCTGAGACGAACACTGAATTCTTACTAAGGAGGATCCAGTGAGCGCTGATCCACCCAGGGGCAAGAGGGACGGCCCGTCGAAAGACATCGATCCCGGCGACAGCCACAGCGGCGAAGGCCTGGCCAGCGTCCGTCCGCGGCTGGCCAGGACCCTGGCCGACTCCGCCCTGCGCACCGCCGGCCGGCAACAGGACCCGATCAACGCGCGAACGCCGCTGGAGCCGACGCCCGAGCCTGCTGGCGCACCCGACCCGACGCAAACCGTACCCCAGAACGAAAAAAGCCCCGCTGCAGTACAGCGGGGCTAACCTTGGAAAACTTTGGCTCTTAGCGCCAGTTGCGGTGGCGATGACCGCCACCCCACGGACGCACATACGTGACCCCATAGACCGGCGGAGCGACATACACGGGCGGGTAATAGACCGGCCGCGGCTGGTAGTACACCGGAGCGGGCTGATAGTAGACCGGCGCCGGCTGGTAGTAAACCGGGGGCGGCACGTAGGCCGGCTGTGCGTAGTACGGCTGTGCGTAGTACGGCGCGTTGGAGACCCCGAGGCTCACGCCGGGAGCGACGTTGGCGCCGATGGAAAAGAACACGTCGCTACGGGCCTGGGCAACGGAGGCGGTACCCATGGCGGCCAGGGCCACACCCGCTGCCGCGGCGGCCTTCAGGAAAGCAGAACGGCTGATTGTCATCACTGGCTCCTCATTGAATGGACCGAAAACGCCAGCCCTTGCTTCCATTAACGCACCAATGCCGCGTTGTGAATACCGCATGCACGGTCAAAGCCGTTGCCAGAAGTAAACCCTTGGTAAAGCGGCCGCAAAGCGGCGTGAAATCATTGGCATCCGTCGCGTTTCGTGCCGGCGCGGACGCTGCGGCAGGTCCTCTGGGCACAAACCCTAGAATGACCCTCATATGACTTCTGCTTCCGACAAAGAGCCGCCAAAAACGAGCAATTTCCTGCGCCAGGTGATCGAAAAAGACCTGGAGCAAGGCACCTACACACAGCGCAAGTGGGGCGGCAGCCCCGGCGACGCCGCCCATCACGGGGCAGGCCAGCCCGACCCCGCGAAGATCCGCACCCGCTTCCCGCCCGAGCCGAACGGCTACCTGCACATCGGCCATGCCAAGAGCATCTGCCTGAACTTCGGGCTGGCGCTGGACTACGACGGCGTGTGCCACATGCGCTTCGACGACACCAACCCGGAGAAGGAAGACCAGGAGTTCGTCGACAGCATCCTGGACGCGGTGAAATGGCTGGGCTTCAGCTGGGACGCCAACGGCACCGAGCACCTGTACCACGCGAGCGATTACTTCGACTTCATGTACCGCGCGGCGGAGTACCTGATCGAAGCGGGGCTTGCCTATGTCGACGAGCAGACACCGGAAGAGATGCGCATCAACCGCGGCGACTTCAACCGGCCGGGCACGGACAGCCCGATGCGCAGCCGCAGCATCGACGAGAACCTGATGCGCTTTCGCGAGATGCGCGACGGCAAGCTGGCCGACGGCGCCGCGGTGCTGCGCGCCAAGATCGACATGGCGAGCCCCAACATCAATATGCGGGACCCGGCGATCTACCGCATCCGCCGGGCGACGCACCACCGCACCGGCGACAAGTGGTGCATCTACCCGATGTACACCTATGCGCACCCGATCGAGGATGCGCTGGAGAACATCACGCACAGCCTGTGCACGCTGGAGTTCGAGGACCAGCGGCCGTTCTACGACTGGCTGCTGGACCGGCTGGGCGAAGGCGGGCTGACGAACCAGCCGCATCCGCGCCAGTACGAATTCGCGCGGCTGAACCTGACCTATGTGATCACCAGCAAGCGCAAGCTCAAGCAGCTGGTCGACGACAAGCACGTAACCGGCTGGGACGACCCGCGCATGCCCACCATCGTCGGCCTGCGCCGGCGCGGCTACACGCCGGAAGCGCTCCGCCTGTTCTGCGAGCGCATCGGCGTGACCAAGAGCGACAGCTGGATCGACTACAGCACGCTGGAAGGCGCGCTGCGCGATGACCTGGACCCGAAGGTCCCGAGGGCGATGGCGGTGCTGGATCCGGTGAAGCTGGTGATCACGAACTGGGATGCGCTGCATGGCGCCGGCTTTCTGGATGTGTGTTCCGCGCCGATCAATCCGCGCGACGCCGAAGCAGGCCGGCGCGAGTTCAAGTTCGGCAAGGAACTGTGGATCGAGAAGACCGACTACGAGGAAGTGCCGCC
>JAQGNJ010000076.1 GCA_028291885.1 Ramlibacter sp.
GACATAGCTGCCGTCGCCGACGATGGTGATCAGTTCCGCCTGCGGCTGCGCCAGCTTCAGGCCGATGGCGGCGTTGATGCTCCAGCCCAGGCCGCTGCCGCCGTTGGCGAAATAACTGCCGGGGCGCCGCATGCGCAGGCTGTAGAGCACGCGCTCGGTCGCCGTCGGTTCCTCGAAGACGACGATGCTGCGCTCGTTGACCAGGCGGGCGATGGCTTCGCTCAGTTGCTGGATGTTGATCGCGCCGTCCGCCGGAACCGGCATGTCCGGCAGGGCCAGCTTCCTGCGCGATTGCGCGATCCAGGCTTCGCGTTCGGCGCGTGCGCCGTTGTCCGCGGGAGCCGGAAATGCGAGCAGTTGATCCAGCGCCGCCAGGCTGTCGGCCTGCCAGGTCCGTTCGGCCGGAAAGTGCCAGAAGCCCAGGTCCGGCTTGAGCGGATCGCAGTCCAGGTGGAACAGGCGCGCATCGGCTCCGGGCTTGGCCTTGGAGACGATCCAGGGCACATCGACGTCCAGCATCAGGATCAGGTCGGCCTCGTCGACCAGGCTGTTGCGGCGGTAGCCGACGTGGTTGGCATGGTCGCCCGGGAAATTGACGTACTGCGGATTGACCTCGCAGACGGCCACGCCGATGCGGCTGGACAGCTCGGCCAGCTTCTCGACCGCCGCGGGCTGGCGGCCGAGATAGCTCGTGATGACCAGCGGCTTGCGCGCCGCATGCAGTGCGTCACTCAGCTCCCGCGCGGCGGCGTCGGTGAGTCCGGCCGACTGCGCGGCAACCCAGTGCCGGACCGGCTGCTGCGGCGCGGGGCAGGGCTCCTCCCAGAACTCGCGCGCACCGGTCAGGTACACCGGGCCTTCGGGCACGGTGGTGGCCAGCTGGATGCCGCGCAACAGGACCTGGTCGATCATCTCGGGCGCGCGCACCTCGTAGGACCACTTCATGTACTGGCCGCCGATCTCGTGCTGGCGCGTCGAGTCCTGCGTGTAGTGGATGAACTCGGTGCGCGAGCCGATGCGCTCGCCGCTGGTGGAAACAGGCGACAGGCCGGCGACGATGATGGCGGGCACCCGGCTGCGCGCGGCGTTGTGGATGCTGCAGCCCAGGTTCTGGGTGCCGACGTCCACGTGCACCAGCACCATCTGCGGCCGCCGCATGCTCATCGCGTAGCCGTGAGCGGCGCTCAACGCCGTCATCTCGTGCGGGCAGACGACGATGCGCGGCATCTTGCCGCCCTGGCCGGCGATGTCGGCGAAGGCCTCGATGAAGGCCGGGTGGTCGCTGCCGAGATTGGTGAAGATGCAGTCGATCCCGAGCCGCCCCGCCTCCTCGAGCAGTCTGCGGGCGGCAGTCGGGGCGGCAGGGGCGGGGGCTGTCATGGCTTTACTCGCAGAGCGCCCTGATCTCGGGCGGGATCGGCAGGGCGCGGATGCCGCCGTCTTCCTTGCGGCCGGCAAAGATGCGGACCTCGTCGCATTCCATGATCGCGTCGTCGCCACGCATGACGCGATAGCGCTGGACGAAGGTCTTGGGCCGCCACTCCGGGATCGAGGTGTGGAGCTGCAGGACGTCGCCATAGCTGGCCGTCTTCATGAACTTCGCGTGCGTGTCCACCAGCGGCGTGCCGATCACGCCCAGCGTGCGCTCCGTTTCGTGCCACGGCGGCACGCCGCATTCGACGAAGAAGTGGCGCGACGCGGCGTCGATCCAGCGGAAGAAGTTGGGGAACCAGACGATGCGCGCCGGGTCGCAATCGCCGAACTGGACGGTCTGCGTGTAGATGATTTCTTTGCTCATGGGAGTCGGGTGCGGGCGGTCAGCCCATGCGCGAGGGCAGCCACAGGGCGATGACCGGGAAGGCGATCAGGATCACCAGGCGGATCAGGTCGGTCGCCACGAAGGGCAGCACGCCCTTGAAGATGGTGGTGAAGCTCACGTCCTTCACCACGCTCTTGATGACGAAGACGTTCATCCCCACCGGCGGATGGATCAGCCCGAGCTCCACCGTCATCACGATGATGATGCCGAACCAGATCGGATCGAACCCCAGCGCGGTCACCACCGGAAAGATGATCGGGACGGTGAGGATGATCATCGCCATCGCATCCATCAGGCAGCCCAGGACCAGGTACATGACCATGATCAGCGCCAGCACGCCGTACTTGCCCACGCCCAGTCCGGTGAGGAATTCGGTCAGCTTCTGCGGGCTCTGGGTGATGGTGAGGAAGTAGCCGAACAGAAGCGCGCCGATCAGCACGGTGAAGACCGCCGCCGCCGTGCGCGTCGCCGACAGCAGCGCCTCGCGGATGTTCGCCTTGTTCAGCTTGCGCCGCAGCAGGCCCAGGATGAAGGCGCCGCTGGCGCCGACGCCGCCGGCTTCGGTCGGCGTGAAGAACCCACCATAGAGGCCGCCGATCACGAAGATGAACAGCACGATCGGCGCCCAGACGTTCTTCAGGTCGGCGACGCGCTCGGCCCAGGGCTTCTTGTCGGCGCCGGGCAGCCAGTCCGGCCGCACCTTGACGATGATCATGATGGTGATGACGTACATCAGCATCGCCAGCAGGCCGGGGATGATGCCGGCCATGAACAGCTTGCCGATGTCCTGCTGCGTCAGGATGGCGTAGACCGCCAGCACCGTGGAAGGCGGCAGCATCGCACCCAGCGTGCCGCCGGCCGCGATCACGCCGGTGGAGAACGACTGCGGATAGCCGAAGCGCCGCATCTCGGGATAGGCGACGCTGGAGAAGGTGGCGGCGGTCGCGACCGAGGAGCCGCAGATGGCGGCGAATCCGCCGCAGGCCAGCACGGTGGCGACGCCCAGGCCGCCGCGCAGGTGGCCGATCATCGAGTTCGCCGCCTTGAACAGCTCGCGGCTGACCCCGGACACCGAGACCAGCGCGCCCATCAGCATGAACATCGGGATCACGCCGAAGGTGTAGTCGGTGACCGTGCGCATGGAGGTCTGGCCGACCAGCTTGAGGGCCGGACCGACGCCGACGATGTAGCTGTAGCCGGTGACGCCGACCAGGCCCATGGCCATGCCGACCGGCACCCGCAGCAGCATCAGGATGAAGAGGACGACAAAGCCGAGGACGGCGACGGCATCAGTACTCAGTTCCATTGGGGACTCTCTTTGTTCTTGTTATTCGACTTTGTGCTCGGGCGCGTGCTCTTGTTCCAGCCAGTCGGGATGGAAGATCAGGCGGAAGGTGCGGATGCCGATCAGGACGACGGCGCAGACGTCGCCGGCCCAGGCCACGGCGTAGAACGGCCAGACCGGGATGTTCATGTCGTAGGTCAGCACGTTGTCGACGTAGGTGGCGCGCACCTTGTCGAACAGCATGGCGGTCTGCACCGCGACCACGAAGAACAGCACGACGGTCGCGAAGACGTCGATGACGCGCTTCCAGCGCTCGTTGGCCCAGGTCCAGACCAGGTCGACCGTGATGTGGCCGCCGCGGTAGCTGGTGGCGGCGATGCCCCAGAAGATCAGGATGCCCAGCAGCATGCGGCCGAAGTCGTAGGCGTCGGGGATCGAGGTGCTGAAGAATTTCCGCAGCACCACGGCGATGAAGATGTTGAGCGCGACGATCCCGACGAACATGGCGGCCAGCCACTCGATCGAGTTGATCATCCGGTCCATGACATTGCGCTTCATGTTCTTGTTCTCGGAAATGGGACGAATGTCCGTTCGCCCCCAGTCTGTCGAAGGCCCGTGCGAGGCTTGGACAGGCGCGGCCCGAACGGTTTGCGCGTTCGGGCCGGGGGGCGGTGTTGCTTACAGCCCCGACTTGTACTTGGTCAGGCTGGCCTTGAGCGAATCCATGACCTGCCTGGGATCGCCGCCGGCCTTCTTCACGCCCTCGCCCCATTGCGCTTCGCCGGGCGCGACGGCCTGGCGCCAGGCATTGAGCTGGTCGGGCGTGAGCTTGTAGCTCTCGTGGCCGGGCATGCCGGCCAGCTTGGCGCGGCCGCCGAACTCGAAATCGGCCCAGGGGGTGGCGACCTTCTCGGCCCACTCGGTCGTGCAGTGGTCGTCGATCACCTTCTTCTGCGCGGCCGACATGGCGTTGTACTTGGACTGGTTCATCACCCACACGAAAGGCGTGACGTACAGCGGCGTGTCCATGTGGTAGGTCACCACCTTGTCGATGCCGAACAGGCTGATCGAGCCCCAGGGGAAGGTGATGGCGTCGGCGACGCCGCGCTCGAGCATGTCGCGCGCTTCCGGCGCCGACGACTGCACGTTGGTGCCGCCCAGCGACGTCACCATCTGGCCGATGGTGCTGGTCGCGGGGCGGATCTTCATGCCCTTGATGTCGGTCGGAGCGACGATCTTCTTGCGGGCGTGGAAGGTTCCCGGGTCGTGGATGAAGGCGAAGCAGAACTTCACGTCCTTCATTTCCCTGGCCGCGTAGTTGCGGTACCAGTTGTCGATGGCTGCGGTGCCGCCCTTGCCGTTGGCGAACAGGAAGGGCAGCGAGGCGCCGGCCATGATCGGGAAGCGGCCCGGCTGGTAGCCCGGGTTGACGTACGAGAAGTCGGCGATGCCGTCACGCGCCATGTCGTAGTGGTCGAAGGCCTTGCCCAGCTGCTCGGAGGGGAACAGCACGGCGCCGATCGATCCGTTCGACGCCTTCTTGACGTCGTCGGCCCAGGCCTGCAGCGCCGGGTTCAGCGGATGCTGGGCCGGGACCCAGCTGGACAGCTTCAGCTGGACCGGCTTGTCCTGGGCCTGGACGGCGCCGCCGGCCAGCAGCAGGCCGGCAGCCAGTGCCGCGGCGGACACGGTGAAAGTGGAACGGATGGTGCGCATAGTCTCCTCAGCGGTAGGTGGAAGGCAATAAAGTTACTTTTTATAATTGAATTGGGGCCAGCCGCGCATCGGTGCTTTCCCCTGAATGCGGCGCTCACGACTCCTTGACCGCGGGCAGCGACGGGATGCGGCGCACGAAACGCAGCGGCTGTTCCTTGACCGGGCGCGCGGGCGCGCCGTGGCGGACCAGGGTCGCATCCAGCGCGATTCCGGCGTCGTCGGCCAGTGCGGCCGTGCGGGCCGCGGCGATCGCGGCCGCGTTTGCTTCAGGAGCGTTGGCTGCCGGTGCGAGGTGGTCCAGCACGTGCAGCAGGTTCTCCTTGCCCCGCTCGTTCGTCGCGCCGTAGCCCTTGATCAGGCGTCCGCACAGCGCGATCTCGTGGCCCAGTTGCCAGTGGCGGCGCGTGCCGTCCACCACGCCGCCCAGCCATTTCTCGATCATCGCCTGCTCGCCGGCGTAGCGCGCACCGCGCACGCGCAGCCACTTCATGCTCGCGAGCACGCGCAGCGACAGCATGCCCAAGACCGAATGCGTGCCGATCTTCAGCGGCAGGGCCCAGGGCGTCCTGCCCTTGAGCACGCGCCTGCGGTCCCAGCGCAGCACCTTCCCCGACAGCGCGGGAGGCAGCAGCGCCGCGAACTCTGGCGCGCCCGGCTTGAAGTGGTCGTAGACCTGGAGCAAGTCGTCTTCGCCGGCCTTGACCTCGCCCTTGACCCGCTGCCAGCGGGTGGTGCGGCTCTTGAGGTCCGCGACGCGGACGATGTCGTCGAAAGCCATCCACAGCGCCAGCCAGCGCGCCATTTCGCGCGTGGTCGCGAAGCCCTGCGCGCCCGACGGATCGATCGCGCGCTCGGCCGCGAGCACCTGCTCGAGGCGCCGGACATAGAGCTGCGCATATGCGGGACCCTGGTAGTCCAGCATGCGGGCATGGCCCAGGCCGAGCATCTGCTGCACTTGGGACGGGAACCTGTTCGCCACTTCGGCCGGCAACCTGGCGGTAGCGGGCGCTTCGTTCTCCTGGCTCGCCAGCAAGCCGGCGACCAGCGCTGCCTGCTCGCGCGGCTGGCTCACCATGTCGTAAGCCCGGGCGAAGCCGCGCAGGCTGGCCGCAGCCATCTTGCTGACCTTCTCCGGCGCGGTGGTGTCGCCGCCGCGCACGATGGTTTCGTAGTCCTCGCGCTTGAACGGGAACAGGCCGCTGCCGGCAACGGCGCCCAGCATGACGGCGCTCACCACGGTGCCGGATTCCTTGGCGATCGTTCCCATGTCGAACACGTGGTGCTCGCGGCTGAAGCTCTTGACGATCTTGACCAGGTCGGCGCTGTCGGCGCGGCCGTCGGCCAGCTGCATCCGCTCCTGCGTGGTCAGCGTCCGGCCCGACGAGGTGATGACCAGCGTGCGCTGCGGCGAGCTCATGCCGTTGCCGATCTGGCGCGTGGTTTCCAGCAGCTCGGACGACACCATGGCGTCAAGCGCGCCGGGCACCGGGTTCAGGCTGAAGACGGGCCGGCGGCCGCCCAGCTGCGAGAAGGGCACGGGAAAGACCTCGATGTAGTAGGTCGTCGCGCCGGTGCGCTGGGCGACGCCGGGGATCGAGGTGCTCTGGGCCGCGTAGCCGGCGTGGCGGGCGATGTCGACCAGCCATTCGGTCAGGACGCCGCCGCCTTCGCCGCCCAGGGCGCAGATCAGCAGGGAGATGGGTCTCGTGTCGTTCATGGTGTCAAGCCGGTTGCAGGACGCGGACCATCGCGCCGCGGAGGGAGGCGAGCAGGCGCTCGTGCCACTTCGGGTTCTGGATCACTTCCGCGCGGTAGAACGACGGGCACAGCGTCGCTGCATGCGCGTTCTCGCCGCACAGGCCGCAGCCGACGCAGCCGTCGATCACCACGGCCACCGGATCCACTTTCAGCGGATCGGGGTTGTCCTTGATCGTGAGCGTCGGGCAACCGGACAGGCGGATGCAGGCGTGATCGCCGTTGCAGACGTCCTCGTCGACCCCGTACTTCACCCGCACGACGCGCTTTCCGGTCTTGAGCAGGTTGGCGATCCAGGGCTTGACGCGGCGTTGCCGCTCCAGCTGGCATTCGCCCTCGGCGACGATCACCTTCAGGCCGTTGAAGTCGCTGGTGAAGGCTTCCTTGAGCGTCTTGCGCATCTGGTCGACCTTGTACGTGTGGACGGTGCGCAGCCACTGCACGCCCAGGCCCTGCAGCGTCGACTCGATCGTGGTGTTGGTGTGCGTCAGGCTCTGCATCTTTTCTTCGGCCATCTCCTTGGCGGCGCTGCCGGGCGTGGAGATCAGCTCCTGCGTGCCGGTGGCCGACGAATAGCCGTTCTTGAAGATCAGCAGCACGGCGTCGTCCTTGTTGAACAGCGCGCTCTGCACGCCGGTCAGCAGGCCGTTGTGCCAGAAGCCGCCGTCGCCCATGATCGACAGCGTGCGCCGCTGCATCATCGGCGACACGCCGGCGCGGCTGGCCAGGCTCATGCCGTAGCCCAGGATGGAGTTGCCCATCGAGAACGGCTCGAAGGTGCCGAAGGCGTGGCAGCCGATGTCGGCGGCGACGTGCACCGGTCCCAGCTCCTGTTGCGTGAGCTTCAGGGCGGAGAACACCGGTCGCTCCGGGCAGCCGATGCAGAAGGTGGGCGGGCGGTTCGGCAGCGGCTTGTTCAGGGCCGCGGCGACCGCCTCGCGGCGCTCGCGGTTGCCGGCCAGCCATTGCTTGGCCGATTCGGTGGCCGGGCCGGGCAGGTAGGCGGATGCGAAGTTCGCCAGGCCCTGCGACAGGACCTCGACGCTGTACTCGCCGGCCGCCGGCAGCAGGTCCTTGCCGTGCAGCGGCGTCTGGATGTCGCGCCGGCGCAGCAGCGTCGCGATGTCCTGCTCGATGTATTCGGGCTGGCCTTCCTCGACGACCAGCACGCCGCGCTTGCCGACGCAGAAGTCGGCCACCTGCTCGGGCACCAGCGGATAGGTCACGTTGAGCACCAGCAGCGGGACGTCGGATTCGCCAAATGCATTGGCCAGGCCCAGCTGCTGCAGGCTGCGGATCAGCGAGTTGTAGAGGCCGCCCTGAACCACGATGCCCAGATCGGAATGCCTGCCCGGCATCAGCTCATTGAGCTTGTTCTCGGCGATGTACTTGCGGGCCGCGGGAATGCGCTCCTCGCCCTTGAGTTTCTCGTGGCGGAAGGTCACGGGCGGATGCGCCAGCTTCATGTAGTCGAAGCCGGCCGGGTTTTCCATCAGCTTGCGGGTGGAGATCAGCGGCGGCTGGTTGTCCTTGGTCTCGAAGCTGCCGCGCACGTGGCAGGCGCGGATGCGCAGCTCCAGGATGCAGGGCATGTTCGAGGTCTCGGACAGGCGGAATCCTTCTTCCACCATCCGCACCATCACGCCCAGGTCCGGACGCGGATCGAGCAGGCACATGCTGGACTTGAGCGCATAGGCCTGCGTGCGCTCCTGGATGACCGAGGCGCCTTCGCCGTAGTCCTCGCCGACGACGATCAGGGCGCCGCCCTTGACGCCGGGGGAGGACAGGTTGGAGAGCGCGTCCGACGCCACGTTGGTGCCGACGATGGACTTCCAGGTGACGGCCCCGCGCAGCGGATAGTTGATCGACGCGCCGAGCATCGCGGCCGCCGACGCCTCGTTGGCGCAGGCCTCGACATGCACGCCCAGTTCGTCCATGTAGGGCTTGGCCTGGACCATCACGTCCAGCAGGTGCGACACCGGCGCGCCCTGGTAGCCGCCGACGTAGGCGACGCCCGACTGCAGCAGCGCCTTGGTGATGGCGAGGATGCCCTCGCCGTGAAAGGTGTCACCGGCGCCCAGGCGCAGCGACTTGATTTCCTGGCTGAATGAAACTTCCAACGCTTGTCTCCGGTTGTGGTGCGCACTGGCAACCCTGGAGTCTGGCGCGAACAGGCGTATCAATCAATGCGATGGAGCCACTAAGCGACATGAACCGCATTCATGTGGCCGCGATCGGCCCTTCCGGGCTTCATGGGCATTGCCATCGTTCTCCGCGCATCGAGCTGGAAGCCTGTTCGCATCGCGTAATCCCCTAGCCGGATTGGCGCCTGGCATTGTTGACTGCCGTTTCAGCGCTGGCTAGACTGGCCTGTACTTTGGGCTCTGGCGTGCACGCGGCAACGGTCCAGATACGCACATCGGGGACTCGCTGCTCCCGGCAATCACGACGCTCCGCTGGCGATAGCAAAGCTTCGATGTCTTGGGCGGCGCAGCAGCAGTGCTGCGTGCTTAGGGGCCATGGACGGCCCGGGTAGATCACTTTTTGCCACAGCAAAACCAAAGGGGTGAGACATGCATCAGATCCGCCGGTATTCAACCTTCTTCGGCGTGCTTGCGCTCCTTTGCGCAGCCGCTCCCTCGTTTGCCCAGGAACCCGAACCCGGATGGGCCAAGGGCCGACCCAAGACCGACACGGCGATGAAGATGGCGCCGGTGCCGGCGTTTCCGATTCCGACCGCCGCCGACCAGCTGCCGACCAAAAAGCTCAAGCTGCCGCCGGGCTTCAAGGTCGAGACCTGGGCTTCCGGCGTGCTCGACGCGCGCGAGCTGCGCCAGGGCGACAAGGGCAACATCTTCGTCAGCACGCTGTTCGTCGGCAACAAGGTCTACGCCGTGCCCGAGAAGGCCAAGGACGGCAAGCGCGAGCCCCAGGTCATCATCGACAAGACCGAGCAGGCGACCGGCATCGAGTTCCACAAGGGCTCGCTGTACTTCGCCACGCACAAGCGCATCGTCCGCTACGACAACGCCGAGGACAAGCTCGGCAACCTCGGCGAGCCGACGGCGGTGCTGACCGACAAACTGCCTGGGGGCAGCGACCACAGCTGGAAATACCTGCGCGTCCACGACAACAAGCTCTACTACAACATCGGCGCCCCTTGCAACATCTGCGACCCGGGTGAGTACGCGAAGATCTATCGCATGAACCTCGACGGCTCAGGCAACGAAACCATCGCCGCGGGCGTGCGCAACACCGTGGGCTTCGACTTCGACCCGAAGACCGGCAACCTCTGGTTCACCGACAACGGCCGCGACTGGCTCAGCGAAGAGATCCCGAACGACGAGCTCAACGTCGTCACGCAACCGGGCAAGCAGCACTTCGGCTACCCGTACTGCCACCAAGGCAACCTCCCCGATCCCGAGTTCGGCTGGGGCAAGTCCTGCGACGACTACCAGAAGCCGGCCGCGCTGCTCGGGCCCCACGCCGGATCTCTCGGACTGAAGTTCTACACCGGCAAGATGTTCCCGGCGAAGTACCAGGGCGCGATGTTCATCGCGGTCCACGGCCCGTGGAACCGGACCAGGAAGTACAACGGCGTCTACGTCGCCTGGCCTGACGGCAAGGGCGGCGCGAAGGTGGAGCCCTTCATGACCGGCTTCGTCGAGAACAACCAGTATCTCGGCCGCCCGGTGGACTTCCTCGTGATGAAGGATGGTTCGCTGCTGGTGAGCGACGACCACGCCGGAGCGATCTACCGCATCAGCTACGGTGGCAAGTGACGTGATGGCGTGGCGGCGCCTGGCGGCGGCGGCCGCCTTGCTGTCACTCGGACTCGTGGCGGGCCCGCCCGCCAGCGCGCAGGCCGGGAAGGCCGCCGCCCGCGTGAGCGCCGCCTCGGCCGCCGGCACTTCCGCCGCGGCCGGTGCCGCCGTCTACGCCGAGCGCTTCCGCACCGTTTGCGCGGCCTGCCACGGCGCCGACGGCCGCAGCGACATGGCCGGAACACCGGTGCTGGCGGGCCAGCATTCGCTGTACGCGATCACGCAGCTGTTCCTGTTCCGCGAAGGTCGCCGCAACAACGAAGCGATGGTTGCGCTGGCCAAGCAGATGAAGGATGCCGACCTGCGAGGCTTCTCCGACTACATCGGCACGCTGCCGCCCGTGCCGGCGCCGGCCCCCGCCGCGCCGCCCGATGCCGCGCGCATGAGCCAGGGCCAGGCTCTCGCCAGGGAGCACAAATGCGTCTTCTGCCACGGGGCGGACCTGGCCGGCGGCCAGGGCGTGCCGCGCATCGGTGGCCAGAAGGAGGACTACGTGCTCGGGACGCTGCAAGGCTTCAAGTCCGGCACCCGTCCGGGATACACGCGCGCGATGACCGAGGCCTTGAGCCAGGTGCCGGAGAAAGACCTGCCCTTGCTGGCCTATTTCGTCGCGAACTCCACCGGCAAGTAGCATTGCCGGTTTCTCCCACCTGATGCAGCTCAAGGACATCGACCTCAACCTGCTGCGCCTGTTCGATGCTGTCTACCGGCAACGCAGCGTCAGCCGCGCCGCCGACTCGCTGGACCTGACCCAGCCGGCCGCCAGCCACGGCCTCACCCGGCTGCGCTTGCTGATCAAAGATCCGTTGTTCGTTCGCGCGCCCGGCGGCGTGCAGCCGACGCCCAAGGCGGACCGGCTGGCGCAGGCGGTGCGCGAGGCGCTGGGCACGCTGGAAGAGGCGCTCAACGAATCGGCGGAGTTCGACCCGCGGCGCTCGCGCAAGACCTTCCGCATCCACATGAGCGACATCGGCGAGGGCCGCTTCCTGCCGGACCTGATGGTGATGCTGCGCGAACAGGCGCCCGGCGTGCGGGTGGAGACGATGCCGCTGCCCCGCGCCGAGATCACCGATGCGCTGGACAGCGGCCGCATCGACTTCGCCTTCGGTTTTCTTCCCTCGGTCAAGGAGACGCAGCGCGTCCAGCTGCTCAAGGACCGCTACATCGTGCTGCTGCGCCAGGGCCATCCTTTCACCCGGCGCCGCCGCACCGGCAAGGCCTTGCTGGAGGACCTGAAGCTGCTGGAATTCGTCGCCGTGCGCACCCACGCCGACACGCTGCGCATCCTGCAGCTGCTCAACCTGGAAGACCGGCTGCGCCTGACGAGCGAGCACTTCATGGTGCTTCCGTCCATCGTCAAGGCCACCGACCTGGCCGTCGTGATGCCGCACAACATCGCGCGCGGCTTCGCCGAGGAGGGCGGCTATGCGATCGTCGAGCCGCCTTTCCCGCTGCGCGATTTCGCCGTTTCCCTGCACTGGAGCAAGCGCTTCGAAGCCGATCCCGGAAACCGCTGGCTGCGGCAAGCGATCGTCGCGCTGTACCAGGGGTAGCGCCACCGCGCACGGGCCGTCGGCGAGTCAAGCTCAGGTCAGGCGGGCCTGGCCGCTGGCGCGGCCTGCGCGAAGTCCGCCAGCGCCTGGCCGGCAAGACGGTAGCGGACCCACTCGTCCAGCGGCACGGCGCCGATGGACCGGTAAAAGCGGATCGCCGGCTCGTTCCAGTCCAGCACGCTCCACTCGAACCGGCCGCAGTCGTTGGCGACCGCGATGCGCGCCAGGTGCCGGAGCATCGCCTTGCCGGCGCCGGTGTTGCGGTGGCTGGGCGACACGTAGAGGTCTTCCAGATACAGGCCCTGCCTGCCCAGCCAGGTGGAGTAGTTGAAGAAGTAGACGGCGAATCCGGCGTCGACGCCGGCGACACGGCAGATCAGGGCCCGCGGCCCGGCGTCAGCCCGCAGCAGCGTTCGCCGGATGTCTGCTTCGGTCGCGGACACCTCGTGGCCGGCCTTCTCGTAGACGGCCAGTTCCTTGATGAAGCCCAGGATCAACGGGGCATCGTCGGCGCTCGCGGCGCGGATCTCGATTTCGGGTCTTTCATTCTTCACGAGGGTTCCTTGTAAGCGCCTGAACGCCGCTGCCAGGGCCGCGACGCGGCGCCTTGCGACTTTATAGATGATCGACAATTCCCGAAAACCAACGGAGACAAGCGCCATGGCCCGCAACACCGAGGTCGCCGCCGACCACGACGCCCCGCCGATCACGCAGATCCTCGCGCAGTTCGTCGCCGGCCATCCGTCGCGCGGCTGGAGCGACGCCGTGGATCACGAGGCGCATCGCACTTTCGTGAACTGGCTGGGCTGCGCCGTCGGCGCGGCCCAGCATGAAGCCGCGGACGCGGCGCTGGCGGCCGTGCGCATGCTGGAGCCGGCGCCGCAGGCGACGGTGCTCGGACGCAAGGAGCGGGTCGACATGGCGAGCGCGGCGCTGGTCAACGGCATCAGCTCGCACACCTTCGACTTCGACGACACGCACCTCAAGACCATCATCCATCCGGCCGGACCGGTCGCGTCGGCGCTGCTGGCGCTGGCGGAACACCAGGGCTCATCCGGCCGCGAGCTGATCGACGCGCTGGTGCTGGGTATCGACGTCTCCTGCCGCGTCGGCAACATGATGTACCCCGAGCACTACGACCGTGGCTGGCACATCACGGGGTCGACGGGCATGCTCGGCGCGGCCGCCGGCTGCGCACGCCTGCTCAAGCTCGATGCGCGCAAGACGCAGATGGCGCTCGGGATCGCCGCGTCGCAGCCGGTCGGCATGCGCGAGCAGTTCGGCACCATGACCAAGCCCTTCCACCCCGGCGGCGCGGCGCGTGCGGGGCTGATGGCGGCGCTCATGGCAAGCCACGGCTACACCGCGAGCCCGAAGGCGCTGGAAGCGCCGCGCGGTTTCGCGCAGACGGTGTCGACGAAGAACGACTGGTCGCAGGTGACGGGCGAGCTGGGGCAGCGCTTCGAGATCTCGCTCAACACCTACAAGCCCTTTGCCTGCGGCATCGTCATCCACCCGGGCATCGACGCCTGCGCGCAGCTGCGCGGGCAGGGCGTGCGGCCCGAGCAGGTCGAGCGCATCGAGCTCAAGGTGCATTCGCTGGTGCTCGAACTCACCGGCAACAAGGAGCCGCAGGACGGCCTGCAGGCCAAGTTCAGCGTCTATCACGGCTGCGC
The DNA here is from genome assembly GCA_028291885.1 of Ramlibacter sp. Taxonomy (GTDB): domain Bacteria; phylum Pseudomonadota; class Gammaproteobacteria; order Burkholderiales; family Burkholderiaceae_C; genus Ramlibacter. The sequence continues at coordinate 13,629 of JAQGNJ010000076.1, forward strand.
CGCCGGTCTGACATTCGGCCGCGCGGCGGAAGATGAGTTCGCCGACGAGGTCGTGAACCGGCCCGACATGGTGGCGCTGCGCCGCAAGGTCGTGGCCACGGTCGACGACTCGATCGACGAAGCCAGCGTCGACGTCACCGCCGTCCTGGGCGACGGCCGGCGCGTCCATGTCTTCGTCGAACACGCGATCGGTTCGCTGCGCAACCCGATGACGGATGCGCTCCTGGAAGGGAAATTCCACGGCCTCGCGGACCCGGTCCTCGGCGCCGCGGTGACGGGTCGGCTGATCGAAGCGTGCTGGGGGATGGGTAGCGCGGCCGACGTTCGGCGGGTGGTGGAGCTCGCTGTACCGCATTGAGGGCTGGCGTCGACCAACACGGGCCAGTCCAACAGCGCTCAGGCCTTTTGGCCGTCCCCCTTCAACTGCCGCAAGAGCGACCACGCCACGCCGCCGAGGACCAGCACGCCGGCGATCAGCACGGCCCAGAGCAGGGCGGGCTTGCCGGGCGCCGACGGCATCGCGATGCCGAAGATCGACGGCGCTTGCACTTCAGTCCGCTGCGCCGTTCCGACACTGGCCTGGGGTAGCTCGTGCGGCCTGCGGTCGCCCAGTGCCGACGCGATCGCATCGAGCGCAACGGCGCCCG
>JAQGNJ010000161.1 GCA_028291885.1 Ramlibacter sp.
CAGGCTGGACCAGGCGGCCGGTGCCGGCGCAACGGCCGCCGGCTTGACCGAAACGCCGGCGGGAGCGAGCGGGGCAGCCGGCGCAACGCCGACGGCGCTGGCCGGAGCCCCTTGCTTCTTCTTGAGCGCTTCGAACACCAGGCTCATAGGATGCGAACGCGCAGCACCACCACCAGTTCGCGCGAGCGGCTGGTGCGGTTGACGTTGCCCAGCATCTCGCCGAGCACCGGCACTTCGGCCACGCCCGGCAGGCCGGCCTTGTCGCGGTTGCCGCTCTCGCCGATCAGGCCGCCCAGGATGACCATGTCGCCACTACGCATGCTCAGCGAGGTCGTGATGCCCTTGAAGTCGACCTTCGGCAGCGAGATCCGCTGCGGGTTCTGCTCGGTGCCGACGTTGATCAGGTCGGAGCTGCCCGGCTTGATCGTGGTCTGAACCGGATTGATCGTCAGGTTGATCACGCCGTCGTCGCCGATGAAGGGAATCACGCCGAGCATCACGCCGTCGAACAGGTTGCCGGTGATGACGTTGGCCGAGACCGTGCTCTGGCCGCCGCCGGAGTTGGAGACGTTCGATGTGGTCTGCGAGATATAGCGCTCGTTGCGCCCCACGCTGACCACGGCCGGCTGGGTGTTCTTGACCCGGATCGACGGGTTGGACAGCACGTGCACGGCGCCGAAGGTCTTGAGCATGTTGATGGCGACCGACTGCGTCGGCGTGCCGAAGGCGAGGCTGAACGACGGGTTGTTGGTCGAGCCGAGCGACTCGGCGGGAATGACCAGGGAGCGACCCGGGTTGGCCGCGCCCGGGATCGTGGAGGCAATGCCTCCGAGGCTGAAACCGCTGCCGAAGTTGAGCGCCGCGTTGTTGCGCAGCCGGCTCCAGTCGACGCCGTAGCTGAAGTCGTCGTTGAGCTCGATATCGAGGATCTGCGCCTCGATCAGCACCTGCCGGCCCAACACGTTCTTGTACATGTCGACCTGCTGGCTGACGGTCGCCACCTGGGACGGCCGGCCCTTGATGTAGAGCGTGCCGGTGGCGCGGTTCAGGACGTAGCGCGGGCCCAGCGGATCGGTCGCGACCGGCGCCGCCTTGTCTCCCGGCTTGCGCAGCGCCACGTCGCCTTCGTTGTAGATGACGGTCTTGAGCAGGCCCTCGATCTGCAGGAAGGGGTCGCTGTCGTTGGTGTTGCGCCCGCGGATGTTGAAGCCGCTGCGGATCCCGGTATGGGCCGCGTCGCCACCGCCGCTCTGGGCACCGCCGCCGCCGCCGCTCTGGTTGGCGCCGAACACGTCGCCCCCGGCAGTGAAGTCGGCGCTGATCGAGGTCTGCAGGAAGTCCAGGTTGAACACCCGCTCCTGGTAGTCGTTGACCACCATCACGCCGCGCTCGACGGTGCCGTGCATGTCCAGCGTCCGCAACACATGGTCGAAGACCTGGCTGGCGGGCATGTTGGTCAGCGCCAGTGAAATCGTCCGCGGCCTGGCGCTCAGGCTGGAAGGCAGCACCAGATTCAGTTTGGCCTGGTCGGCGACGGCCTTGAAGACGAACCGCACGTCGGCGTCATCCACCTTCAGCGTGACGTTCACCGCATCGAGCGGATTGAACACCGGGACCACCGGCTGCACGGCCGCCGCCCGGGTCCGCTCCATCTGCTTGAGCAACTGGTCCTGCGCCGCCGTGAACTTGGCGGACTCCTCGGCCAGACGGTCGATCATCAGCTGCTGCGACCTGGCGTCGACGGCCGTCACCTTCTGCCGGTCGATGTGCGAGGGTCCCGTGACGGCGCAGCCCGCCAGCATGCCGCCAGCCGCCAACGCCAGCCAGACCCCGCGCAGGCGGAAGGGCAGCGCTTGCGAGGCGTTGGAACGGGTCTGGATCTTCGTCGTCATTTGTGGATTTCCTATCGATTCAAAACGCCAAGTAATTCCGTGAAACTCACCGCGCGCACCTGGTCGTCGTAGGTCGGGGTGTGGGGCTTTCCGGGCCCGGCGAAGCAGACAGCCGGCTTGACCGCCGCCCATTTGTTGCCCTGGCTCCAGCCGCCGGCGGGGTTGGCGCCGTCGAAGTCACCGCCCGCGCCGTCGGCATTGCCGCCGCCCGCGTAGGCCAGCACAAAAGCCATGTTGGGCCCCGGCAGGGTGCAGTTCGACGGGCCCGAATCGGCGTCGTTGCCGGTGACATGCAGCTCCCGGTTGTCGGGGGCGGCGGCCAGGCCGTTGATGACGGCCTGTTTGAAATCGTCCAGGTTCATGTAGCTGCCGCTGCCCGCTGCATCGGCGGCGGGAAGGGAGCGTTCGGCCGCCAGCGTGAGGTCCTGGCTGGCGTTGCCACCACCGCGGTAGACGCTGTAGATGAACTGCCGGTCGATGCCGGTGCCGAGCGGCCCCGAAAGCACCATGCCGAGCGTGGTGTAGGGGACGCCCCCGCTCTTGATGTCGGCAGCGCAGACCCCGTTGCTGGCGTCCTCGAAACCGTCGCCGTTCACGTCCGGACAGGGCAGGCGGCCGTTGCGGCGGGCGAAGTCGAACAGCCGGCTCGCCGCGCTGTCCATCAGCGCTTCGTCAGCCACCGACAGGTTGCTGCCGGCCCGGTTGGTCGTGATCATGAGCGTTGCGAGCACCACGCCGACGGCCAGCACCACCAGCGCCATTTCCATCAGGGTGAAGCCATGCTGCCGTGGGCGGTGAGGAGGCCGGCGCGTCACGGCTTCAGTTGCCGCTGCAGGACATCGTTCCTGATGAATTGCTGCGGCACGTTCTTGTGCGCCGCCTGGATCTCGGCCGACAGCGCCTTGACCCGAACCGGGTCCGCGCCACGTCCCTTTTCCGATTCGGCGATCAGCTGGCGCCCGAGCTCCTGCATCCGGTCGGTGCTTTCCAGCGTCAGGCGCAGTTTCTCCAGGTCGATCACCGAAGGCACGCCCGCCGCCCGCATCTGCGCGTCATAGCGCGTCATCGCGGCCAGCATCTGCCTGGTATCGCCAGGAGGGATCGCCTGGATCTCCGCGATCGCCCGGTTCTGCAGTTCGATCAGGGCCCGCGTGCGGGCCTCGCGAGCTTCGCGCGAGGCCTCCGGGCGCGAAGCAGCTGCCGCAGCCCGGTTGCCGGCCGCGGCGGCACTGGCGCCGGGCAGCGGCGGTGCCAGCTGCGCGCGCTGTGCGCCTTCGCTGATCTGCGCCTGCTTCTGCATGAGTTGCTCGAAGGACGCGGGCGGCCCATTGGGCGGCGGCGCTTCAGGAGTGGCGCCGGCGCGGGGCGGCACAGGATTCGCCGGCAGCACCAGAGGTGCTTGTTCCGGCGGCGCGCCCTGCCGGCCCGGCAGGAATGCCAGCAGCCAGCCGAGCAGGCCGGCCAACAGCAGGCCCAGCACCTGTCGCCACGGCAGCGACTTCAAGGAATTGGCCAGGGTCATCGCGGCAGCCGGATCGAAGAGGCGACCATCACTTGGCAAGGAGATAGGTGTGCTGCTCGGCGCCCCGGCGCAGCACCACCTGGTCGGCGCCGATTCGTTCGACCACGACCTGCGGGTCCAGCGCCTGGCCTGGCAGAACCATCTTGCCGTTGACGACCGCATAGCGGTCGTTGCCGGACACGTAGATCATCTGGGCCTTGTAGTCCAGCCACCACGGCGGCGGGGCCACCAGCGGCGCGGCGGCAGCGTGCACCACGGCCACCGCAACCGGCGGCGCCGCGGGGCGCGCCGTGCCGGACAGCAGCCCCCGCTCCACGCCCAACTTCTCCTGGAAGCTGATGGTGAGCATGCGCTGGACCATCCCCAGCAGCTCCTGCTGCTCGGCGACCCGCTCCGACAATCGCTTGTCGAGCGTGCCGATCTGGACTTCGTTGACCGGAACGCCGCTGGGAATCCGGGCATCGCCGGGCGCCGCCCTCACCGCCACCGCACTCGCGCCCGCCAGCGCGGCCACCAAAACCAGGGCCCTGTACTTCTTCATGACGCACTCCATGTCATCGATAACTTGAATCCGGGTTGGCCGTCGCGCAGCAGCAGATCGCGCTTCTTCATGGTGAAGCCGTCGGTCTGCAGCGCCCTGGCGAACGCGCTTTCGCTGTGCAGCGAGTCGCCGACGCCGCTGGCGTGGCCGACGATGGTGAGCAGGTGACTGTCCTTCTCCACCACCAGTCCGATTTCGTCGACCACCAGACCGGGCGGCAGCGAGCGCCGAACGTGCGCCAGCACCATCTCCATGTCCGGCAGCTTGCTGGCGTCCAGGCGCTGCTGGAGCCACTGCCGCCTGTCCTTCTGCCGCTCGGCCAGCAGGTCGGCCTGCTGTACCGACTCACCCAGGGTGCTCCACAGCGCGTGTGACGTCGGCTGGCCGGGCAACAAGGCCAGGGCCAGGGCATTGCGGTGATGCATGAAGGCAGCCGTGCCGCCGATGATCACGGACAGGGCCAAGCCCGCCAGCGCCAGGGCAGGCAGCCAGCGCTCGGCCCACGCGGCAGCCTGGTCGACGCGCCGGCCGACCGCGTGCCGCAGCGGCAGCGCCACGGTGAGCGCCGCCAGGTCGAGCGCCTGCACCTGCACCGGCCTGGGCGCCCCATCGAGCGCGGCTTGCACGGCGGCGGGGGCTTCGGCCCAGCACTCGGCCAGCGTCATCGGGCCGAGCCCGCCCAGCAAGGGCTGCAGCTCGGCTTCCACCCCCTGCAACACCCACATCACCATGGGCGCGGCGGGCGCGGTCCCCGGAGTGCTTTCCTGGGAGCCGTGCTGCCGGACCATTGCCGCCACCCGCGCGCCGAGCTGGCCCCAGGCATCGGCTTCACCGGGGAACACCCGCAGCCGCTCCAGCGCCCGGACCCGTCCTGCGGACAACAGCAGCACGTCCAGGCCGAGCGGGTGCATCACCAGCAAAGGCCCGCTTTCGAGTTCGCGGCGCCGGCACCATTCGATCAGTGCCCGGGTCCAGTCGTGCAGCAAGACCAGCTGCGGCTGGTCCGCAGCCAGCTGCTGGTAGCGCAGCCAGGCGGGGACCGGCACGGCGGTATAGACCAGCTCGGTGCTGCCGCCGCGGGTTTGCGACTGGTGCACCAGCAGATGGGAAATATCGTCGGTCTCGCCCTGGTCGCGCAGGCGCTTTTCCAGCAGCGCCGCCGCGGTGGTGGCGGTACCGGCCAGGGTGGCAACGCCCATGACGGCGCCCGGCCCCCAGTCGGTGAGCAGGCGCGTCGCGTCTGCGGCTGCGGCGGCGAGCGCCTCCGCAGCACCGGACGGCGGGCCGGACTGCCTGCCGGCGGGAAAGTCGCGGCATTGGCCATGCACATCCAGCAGCAGGCGCTCGATCATGGCGCGTTCCGGGTGTAGAGGCCGGCCTTGATGGTCACCTGCAAAGCGTCGGCGCTGTCCAGACCCTGGTGGGCCGAGAACACCGATTCGTTGGCTTTCGTTGCCTTCAGGTGAATGACCGTCGGCACGAAGACCGAGCGCTGGTTGTTGGTCAGGTCGCGCAGGTAGCGCTCGGCCTCGACCCGGCTCATGCGCTGGCTTTCGATGGTGATGGTGCGGTGTTGCCACTGGTCCGGCTCTTCGCCGAGCGCCTGGACGTCGTCTCTCACGACCGCGGTGCTGGCCTGCGCCCGCTTCCACTCGGCGATGCGGGCCGTCACGCGCTCCTGCAACGGCACGCCCGACGCTGCGCGCTGCTGAAGTTGCTGGATGCGCAGTGCGCTGACCCGCTCGACTTTCCACCAGTACCAGGCCAGCGGCAAGCTGACGATCGCGATCGCTGTCAGGAGCCAGGGCGCGTACAAGCGGCGCCCGGACGCCGGGCGCTCGCGCTCCGGGACGGTCATTGATCCATTTGCCAGTGGGCAGTGATCAGGACGACGCGGTCTTCATCGAGACTCTCACCCCGGCCGCGGCCGAGCATGGTGGTCGGGTCGGCGCCGTTCACGGCGTAGGTATTGTTGGCCAGCCACTCGTGTCCCGGCGCATTGGCGCTGCGCTGGGTGGTGTTCGGGTTGCTGTTTTGCTGGCGGAACCGGCCTTCCATGGCGTCGGCCTTGCCGTCGATGGCCTGGTCGAGCTTGCGCGCCAGATCCGGCGTCAGGCCGCGGATCACCATCACGTTGCCGGCGCCGCTGATCTGCTTGTCCGGATTCCACTGGAAGCAGATCTGCACTTCAGCCGGATTGCCGTTCGTGTCCTGGTAGGCATAGCGGTCTTCCTGGCCTTCGGCCCGGCCGGCCGGCAGCCGCACGCCGACCCGCGCGAACAGGTCACGCAAACGCTGCACCGCGATCGGGGGATCGCCCGCGCCGACACTGTTGGTCGCGTAGCCCTGGCCTTCGCAGACGCGGATGCCGGTGTTGCTGAAGTTGGCCGGAATCCCCGGCTTGCTGCCGCCGACGCTGGTGGACACCGTCTCGAAACCGTTGACCATGTAGGTCGGGGCGATCTGGCTGTCGCCCACGACGGTTCCGGTGCGCTGGTAGTACAGGTCGTAGGCCGTTTTCCAGGACTGCAGGAACTTGGTGTTCATGCGGTTGTAGTCGGCTTCTCGGATGACTTCCTTGCCGATCGAGACGCCACCGACGATCAGTCCGATGGCTCCCAGCACGATGGCAACCTCGACCAGGGTATAGCCCGCCTGACCGGGGCGACGGCCCCTTGAATTTGGCTTGTTCATGGGACCCTTACTGGCTCATCTTGTAATGAGCCACCACGGTCAGGACCTGGTCCTCGTCCTTGGAACCGGTCACGCCGGTCGCAGACCCGGTGGTGCCCTGGGCGTTCGTGTTGTTGGCGACCCATTCGACGCCGGCTGCGTTGGGGGTGCCGTTCGCCACGCCAGCCTGGCGGAACATGCCCTCCTGGGCGTCAGGCTTGCCGTCGATCATCTGGTCGAGAGCGCGCGCCAGGTCGGGCGTGAGACCCGAGATCGCCATCACATTGCCCGAACTGGAGGCCGTGCCGGGTTTGTTCCACTGGAAGCAGACCTGGATTTCCTGCGGGTTGCCATTGGTGTCGAGGTAGACGTAGCGGGACTCCTTGCCTTCGGCGCGGCCGGGCGGCATCCGCACGCCCAGACGCTGCATTTCGGCGGCCAGCGAGCCCAGCGCCGCCGCCCGGCCGTTCGGCTGGGCCGTGGTGGAGTCACAGATGGCTGCCGGCTCCGTGGTGGGGGCACTTCCCGTATTGGCCGAGGTTCCGGCCGAGGCTGTCCCGTTGACCATGAAACTGGGTGCGGTCTGGCTGTCGGCCAGGACCACGCCCGAACGGACGTAGTAGCTGTTGTACGCGCTGGCCCACTGGTCGACGAATTTCTGCTTGACCTTGGCGTACTCGGCGTTGCGCTGGACGTCCTTGCCGATCGACACGGCGCCCAGGATGAGGCCGATCACCAGCATGACCACCGACATCTCGACCAGCGTGAAACCACCCTGGAAACGCGGTTGTTGATTCTTGTTGCGAAGGAACATGTGCAAGCTTTCGTGAAAAAAGGGCGCGAAGACGCCAAAAAGTTCCGAGCAAACGTCGTTTCTGGGAAATCGACGACACCGAATGATCGGCGTTCGTGCTACGCGGCAGAGCTGATGATGCGCGCAAATATTACAAATTGAAAGGAGTATTTACACTAATCCATTCAACGCGAGTCTGGAACGCGGCTACACGCCGTTGCGGGGTCACATTGAGTGAAAGTCCACCCGTTCGCCCGTGGCAGGCGTTCACCGAAGGTCTGGACGAGTACGGCGCTGCGTACTCACTGTCACCTCCACGCACATCGGCGCCGTTGACGCGCCATCGCCAGCGGCGAGCTGACGGTGAAGCACAACGGCCGCGAGATCAGCTACCGCTCAATCGAGGATCTGCAGAAAGCCAGGGCCACGCTCCAGGCCGAACGAGGGCCTCACGCGCCACCGGTCCCGCCATTTGCTGGCGCGGGCCCATGAAGGTGCCAGCACCAAGGATGGATGGAAGGTCAAGCGCCAGGGCGCGTCGGCCAGCACCGACCACATGGCCGACGCGTCGACGCTGCGCGCGCGCTCCCGGGCGCTCACCCAGAACGTGCCTTACATCGCGCAAGGGTTGCGGTGCCTGGTGTCGAGACGCGACGCTGCGACCGCTGCGCAAGTGGTCGCCTGCAACTTGTTGGCGAGCGTCCGGCCGACCGCAGCGCACTTGCCTCGTCCCACCCGTGGTGTGCAGGGGGCCGCCGTGAGGCAGGTCGAAGCCATCGCCAATGAATTCTGCAACCGCGCCCAAGCGGCGCGCCGGGGACGGCTTCGCACCTGCGTGCCGTGCGACTCGCGCCAGACGCGCAATTGGTCCCGCATCACCCCCAAGCATCCGAGCATGGCAACGTCGCCGCTGCGCGGACCCTGCCTCCAGTGCATGAACGCCACACCAATGTTGGTTCAACCGGCGGCCGAACCTTACGCTGCCCAATAGGGAACCACCGCCATCGGCGGCGGTTCAGTCCAACAAGGTTTATCTGCCGCCAGGGAGGTCTCTTGATCTGTCGATGCGCCGCCTCGCGGCAGATAAACGCTATTCGTTAGACCGCATGGGTTGCGTCCTTCATTTCATGAGGCCAGAAGCTGATGTTGAGCGGCTTATCGCGCTCAGCCCGGTCGAGCCGTGCACCGTGCACCGTGCGCCGGCGGGGCGAGCCGCTCTCGCAACGAGCGAACAGCAGGCGCGCCGTCACATCTGGCGTGAGCCTGGGAGTCAGTGATGCTGAATTTGAGGAGCTTGAGCAGCAGCAGACCGACGCCGTCCGGTTTCTCCGCGCTCACGCAGCTACGCTAAAGACGATGCGTGAGGTTCCTGGCGTCGAGAGAGCGACGTTGGATTTCGGAATCGCAATGCGTGACGTCGTCGTTCAATCGGACAGCTTCCCCGCTGACCTCGTGGCGGCGGTCGCCGCATTTGGCTGCGGCCTCGAGCTGACCCAGTTCCCGGTCGGACGGAAGGCGAAGAATCTAAAGCGTTATCGGAAGGCACTCCGAGGTGCGGTCTAACAAATCGGTCGACTCGGACACGATGCAGCAAGGCGCCGCGAGGCGCCGTTGGATATCCTGCACCCCACGGCCCCTTGCCGCAACGTGCCGGTCACCTTTACGTTAGCCATCACCGGTCGTCGGTGCTAGCATGAGTGCCATGATTGACTGGTCCAGTTGTCCTGCCGTGGAACAAGACCCCAGCCGCGTCAGCGGCGCGTGGGTCTTTCGTGGCACGCGCATTCCGGTCGCAGCCCTCTTCGAGAACCTGGAGGACGGCGCGTCAATCCAAGACTTCGTGCAGTGGTTTCCGGGCGTTTCCCTGGATCAGGTTCGTGCAGTTCTTGAGCACGCTGCGCGGAGTTCTGCGGCGGTCGTGTAGTGCGCATTCTCTTCGACCAGGGTACGCCGGCGCCGTTGCGCCATGCGCTGGTCGGTCACTCGGTCGAAACTGCATTTGAGTTGGGCTGGGGAACGCTACAGAACGGAGCGCTCATAGCTGCAGCGGAGGCTGAAGGCTTCGAAGTTTTCGTCACCACCGACAAAAACCTGAAGTATCAACAGAATCTCACCGGTCGAAGTCTGGCTATCGTTGTTCTATCCACTACGAGCTGGCTGCGGATCCGCGCAGTCACCGCCAAGGTGCTTGAGGCAGTCGACTCGGCGCACCCGGGCAGCTTCATCGAAGTGAGCGTGGAGTGATGGCTAGCAGTTCGGTCGACTCCCGGTCACCTTTACATTAAATTGCGGCCATGCTGACTTATCTTGACGGTTCAAAGATAGAGGCCGGCGATTCCGTCTTGATCGAGAACGGAAGGACACCAGGCGTCGTTATGCAACTGGTAGAAAGCCGCGCCGAGATGAGCGAGTGTGGCGTTACTCTTCCTGGCGTAATGTTGAAGTCCGCTCCCTTTGGTCTCGTCTATCTTCCCGTCGAAACGTGGAAGGATGACCCTTTGGAGTTTGTCTCGAGAGGTGCGCCATCGTGACACCTGGCGAACGCATGCGAAGCGCCCGGGCGTCGCAATTTAACAGGTCTGTCAACGCGGACGCCCAAGGCCGTCTCAGGTGAAAAAGGTCGAGGCGCCGAACCCGCGGAACAGCCACTCGCAGGCGGAGCGTGAAGCGCTCTACTTCGCCGCCATGATGCGTGTGCTGGATCGCGAGATGCCAGGCTACGCCGGGTCACGTGATCGCCTGAGGCGATCCCTTATAGTCATCGAACGATAGCTCGGGGATGCCATGGCCCTGGGGCAGCTACTGCGCCCACGCCTCCATGTGCCGCCACGCGCCAGTTTTGCGAAGAACGGATCCGCGTCAGGGGACGCTGACTTCTTCAGCTTGCAAACCTTTCAGTCTGGACACCCAAGATGACGCTCTCAGGTTCCGTGGTCGCGCCGCCCAAGGCACAAGGCGAGAAGTTCATTCGAAAGTTCTCTCTTTGGTCGGACGACCAGCATCGGCAAGCTGAAGCCATCAGGGAGCGAGTGCAAAAGGACGGCATCCGGCTCTTTCGCCTTGCCTGGGCTGACCCGCATGGTGTGTCCCGGGCCAAGACGCTGACGCGAACGGCCTTCATGGGGGCGCTCGAGAGCGGCTACAACATCAACGTGGCGACCACGACGCTCGACGCCGCGGGCGGTCGGGTATTTTCATCATTCACCCGCGGCGGGGGCATGGGCCTCGAGGAGATGACCGGCTCCCCGAACCTGGTCGCCGTTCCCGATCCCGCCACCTTCCGTGTCCTGCCGTGGGAACCTGATGTGGGCTGGATTCTCTGCGACGAGTACTTCGGCAACGGCACGCCATTCCATTTCTCGCCGCGGCAGCTCCTGCGCAAGCAACTCGATCGGCTCTCGCAGCGGAACATGCGCAGCGTGATCGGCCTGGAAATCGAGTTCTACATCCTGAAGCTGGCGGAGGAACACCTCTCCAGCGAGCACGTTGGAAGTCCGGGTGTCAAGGGCCGGGCGCCGTTGACGTATCCCGTGGAGCCCGGGTTCTCCTTCCATTCAGAGTCCAACATGGACCGTATCCACCAGCCGGTGGCCGCCCTTGCCGATCATCTCGAGCGCCTGGGTTTGCCCTTGCGCTCGATCGAGAAGGAATGGGGGCCGGGACAACTGGAGTGCACCTTCGCCCCCACGGACGCGCTGGAGGCTGCCGACAATGTCATCCTGTTCCGGGCCGCAACGCGGCAGATCTGCCGCCGCCTGGGTTACCTCGCAACGTTCATGACCCGGCCGAGGCTGCAGGGTTTCTATTCGAGCGGCTGGCATCTCCACCAGTCCCTCGTCGATGCATCCGACGGCCGCAACTTGTTCACACCCACGGCCGAAGGCCAGGTGCTGTCACCACTGGGGCTCTCCTATCTCGGCGGGTTGATGCGTCATGCACTGCCTTCCACGCTGTTCGCCAATCCCACCATCAATGGTTATCGCCGCTTCCGGGCGAACTCGCTGGCTCCGGACCGCGTCGCCTGGTGCACGGACCATCGCGGGGTCATGCTGCGCGTGCTGGGCGGCTTGAACGATCCCGCCAGCCGCATCGAAAACAGGATCGGCGAGCCATCTGCCAATCC
>JAQGNJ010000165.1 GCA_028291885.1 Ramlibacter sp.
TTCCGCCAGCAGGGTCGTCGGCGCGAGAAAGGCCACCTGCTTGCCGCCGGTGATCGCGATGAAGGCGGCCCGCAGCGCCACCTCGGTCTTGCCGAAGCCGACGTCGCCGCAGACCAGCCGGTCCATCGGCTGCGGCGAGATCATGTCCTGGATCACGGCGTGGATCGCCGCCTTCTGGTCGGCCGTCTCGTCGAAGCCGAAATCGTTGGCGAAAACCTCGTAATCGGCCGCGGAGTAGCGGAACGCATGCCCCTGGCGCGCCGCACGCCGCGCATAGATGTTCAGCAACTCGGCCGCCGAATCGCGAATCTGCTCCGCAGCCTTGCGCTTGGCCTTGTCCCACTGGCCGGAGCCGAGCTTGTGCAGCGGCGCCTCGTCGGCGCTGACGCCGGTGTAGCGGCTGATCTGGTGCAGCTGGCTGACCGGCACGTAGAGCGTCGCCTTGTCGGCGTATTCCAGGTGCAGCATCTCCTGCATCTGCGGCGTGCCGTCCTCGTTCTTGCCCTGGCCCAGGTCCATGTTGATCAGGCCCCGGTAGCGGCCGATGCCGTGCTGGGCGTGGACCACCGGATCGCCGACGTTCAGCTCCGACAGGTCCTTGATCAGCGCCTCGACGTCGCTGACCTGTTCCTGCTTCTTGCGCCGCCGCGTCGTCGGGCCGGCTGCGAACAGCTCGGTCTCGGTGACGAAGTCGATCCCGTGTTCCATCCAGCTGAAGCCGGCGTTGAGCGGCGCCGTCGCGATGCCGACCTTTTCCTGGCTGCCTTCGAATTCCTCCAGCGAGTCGAAGGCCGGCGGCGCGAGATGGCTGGCCCGCAGGAAATCCAGCAGGCTCTCGCGACGGCCATCGCTTTCCGCCAGAACGAGCACCCGGTTCTGCGTGTTGCGCAGGTGGTCCTTGAAGCGCGCCAGCGGCTCTTCCGCGCCGCGCACCACCGACATCTGGGGAAGGGTGCCGAATTCCACAAAATCCGTTCGGCCCGAGCCTGTCGAAGGGCCGGGCGCGGCTTCGACAGGCTCGGCGCGAACGGATTTGAGCGACAGCTGCGAATGCTGGTTCGCCCTCGCATAGAACTGCTCGCTGGAGAGGAACAGCGATTCCGGCGGCAGCACCGGGCGCTCGGGGTCGCCCAGGACCAGCCGGTAGCGGTCCCTGGTATCGGTCCAGAAGCGCTGGAAAGCCGGCTCCAGTTCGCCATGCAGCACCACCGTCGCCTGCACGCCCAGGTAATCGAACACCGTCGCCGTCTCCTCGAAGAAGAGCGGCAGGTAGTACTCGATGCCGGCCGTGGCGACGCCGTTGCCCATGTCCTTGTAGATGCGGCTCTTGGTCGGATCGCCCTCCAGCAGCTCGCGCCAGCGGCTGCGGAATTTGGCCCGCGCGTCGTCGTCCATCGGGAACTCGCGTCCGGGCAGCAGCCGAACCTCGGGCACCGGGTACAGGCTGCGCTGGCTGTCCGGGTCGAAGGTGCGGATGGAGTCGATCTCGTCGTCGAACAGGTCGACCCGGAAGGGCACGGGCGAGCCCATCGGGAACAGGTCGATCAGGCCGCCACGGACGGCGTACTCGCCCGGGCTCACCACCTGGGTCACGTGGCTATAGCCCGCCAGCGTCAGCTGCGCCTTGAGCCTGGCTTCCTCCAGCTTCTGCTTGACCTGGAAGTGAAAGGTGTAGCCTGCGAGGAACTGCGGCGGCGCGACGCGGTACAAAGCGGTGGTCGCCGGCACGATCACCACATCCGCTTCGCCCTGGGAAATCCGCCACAGCGTCGCCAGCCGCTCGCTGATCAGGTCCTGGTGCGGCGAGAAGGTGTCGTACGGCAGGGTTTCCCAGTCGGGAAACAGCGCGGTGCGCAGGTCGGGATCGAAGAAGGCAAGCTCATCGATCAGCCGCTGGGCGTCCGTGGCATCCGCGGTGACGATGGCCGTCGTGCGGCCCGACGCCTTCTCGCGGGTGGCCAGCCGGGCCAGCAGCAGGGCGTCGGCGGAGCCGGGCGGGCGGGGCAGGGTGAAGCGTTTGCCGGGAGAAAGTTTCGGTAAGTCCATCGGGTGCCGGAAAAAAAAGCAAACACCCCGCGCCTGGACAGGGTGGGGTGGTGGTGACGATTTTAGAATGGGGCCAAACCTATGAGTGTCAACGTTCCCAATACACGCTTTTTTGCGCTGATCCCCTGCGCCGGCAACGGCAGCCGCGCCGGAACCAGCGGACCCAAGCAATACGAGCCGATCGCGGGCAAGCCCATGGTGATGCACACGCTGGCGGCGTTCGCGGCGGTCAAGCGCATCGCCAAGACCCTGGTGGTGGTGGCGCAGGGCGACGGCTTTTTCACCCGCAACTTCGCGCCGGTGACGGCCGCTGCCTGCGGCGGAGAGACCCGGGCCATCAGCGTCGCCAACGGCCTGCATGAGCTTCGCAAGCTGGGCGCCGACAGCCGCGACTGGGTGCTGGTGCACGACGCGGCGCGCTGCCTGATCACACCGGAGCAGATCGACCGGCTGATCGACACCTGTATGGTCGACGACGTCGGCGGCCTGCTGGCGCACAAGCTGGCCGACACGCTCAAGACCGAGAAGGGCGGGCGGGTCGACGAGACGCTCAGCCGCGAGGGCAAGTGGCTGGCCCAGACGCCGCAGATGTTCCGCATCGGCCGCCTGATCGAGGCGCTGGAGCAGGCCGGCGACGAAGTGACGGACGAAGCGAGCGCGATCGAGGCCGTGGGCCAGCGGCCCCTGCTGGTGCCGGGCAGCTCGCAGAATTTCAAGGTCACCTATCCCGACGATTTCGCATTGGCCGAGGCCGTCCTCAAGGGACGGCAGCGGTGACGGGCGGCGTGCGCATCGGCGAAGGCTGGGACATCCATGCGCTGGTGCCGGGCCGCAAGCTGGTGATCGGCGGCGTGGAGATCCCGTTCGAGCGCGGGCTGCTGGGGCACTCCGACGCCGACGTGCTGCTGCATGCGATCACCGACGCCTTGCTCGGCGCGGCCGGCCTGGGCGACATCGGTCGCCACTTTCCCGACACCGACGAACGCTTCAAGGGCGCGGACTCGATGCTGCTGCTGGTCGAGGCGGCGCGGCGCGTGCGCGAACGGGGCCACCAGATCGGCAACATCGACAGCACGGTGATCGCGCAGGCGCCGAAGCTGGCGCCGCACATCGAGGCGATGCGCAATGCCATCGCGCTTGCGCTGGACCTGGCGCCGGCGCAGGTGAACGTCAAGGCCAAGACGGCCGAGAAGCTCGGCCCGGTGGGCGAGGGCGCCGCGATCGAGGCCAGGGCGGTGGCTCTGCTCGTCGCATGAAGTTCGTCACCGGCTTGTTCCGCGCACTCCATGCACTGCTCGCGGTGCTGTTCGCATGCGCCTCGCTGATGCTCATCGCGATCGCCGTGCGAACCGGCTGGGCGATTTTCCCCGGCGGCCTCGACGACGTGGGCGGCCAGGCCATCATCGAGCTGGTCGGGCTGCTGGCGGCGGCGGTCGTCGCCTTGCAGATCGCCGAAACCATCGCCGAGGAAGAAGTGGTCCGCAGCGCCGACATCAGCGCGCCGACCCGGGTTCGCCGCTTCCTCTCGCGCTTCTTCGTGGTGGTGATCGTTGCCCTGGCGATCGAAGGACTCGTCGCCACCTTCAAGGCGATCCACGAGGACCTGAGGCTGCTCGGTTACGCCGCCGGCCTGGTCCTGGCCACCGGTGGCCTGCTCGCCGCCTGGGGCGTGTTCGTCTTCCTGAACCGCTCGGCCGAGGAACTCGAGCCCGAAGCGATGGCGCAGGCCAAGAGCGAGGACGACAAGCTGCAGTAGCGCGCCGGGCGCCGTGGACCCGGGACCGGGCCCCGTTCCGGGAGGCTGCGTCCGCTATCCATGCACATCGCGCGAATCGACGGGTGCATCCTTGCGATCCGCCATGCCGTAGTCGCGCACCACGGCTGCAACCCTCAGCCGGTAGTCCTTGAAGATCCGCTCGCGGCCGGCGCGCTGGACCTGCCGGTGCTCCTCCAGGTTGCGCCACTGCCTGACCGCTTCCTCATCGCGCCAGTACGACAGCGAGAGCAGCTTGCCCGGCTGGCTGAGGCTCTCGAAGCGCTCGATCGACAGGAATCCGTCGATGCTGGCAAGGTGTTCCCGCAGGGACGCGGCCGCCGCCAGGTAGGCGTCGCGCTGGCCGTCGTGTGGAATGACTTCGAAGATGACGGCGATCACGATCGATCCCGAAGGCGCGCCGGCGCCTCAGTGAACGCCTTCCGAAGCGCGGTTCGGCTCGGCCTCGTTGCCGTTGTTGGAAGCCTTGGGCTTTTGCAGCTTGATGTGGGCCGCGAGACCGCCCGAGGTCGTGTTGGCGAGCGCGAAGATGCCGCCCATGCGCTGCACCGTCTTGTCCACGATGGCCAGGCCCAGGCCCGCTCCCGTGGCCGCGGTCCGAGCCGCGTCGCCGCGGAAGAAGGGCTTGATCAAATTGGGCAGGGCCTCGGGCGCGACGCCCATACCATGGTCCCGCACCTTGAGCAGTACCCATTCGTTGCGGGACTTGGCGTTGATGTCGACCACCGCGATGCCGGTTTCCGGCGTCTTGCCGTAGCGGCGGGCGTTTTCCAGCAGGTTGGAAATCACCCGCGCCAGCTCGACCTCGTCGGCCAGGACGTACAGGCCCTTGGCGACGTCCAGGTTGATGCGCATGTCGCCCTGGTCCTGCACCGCGTACAGGCAGGCCTCGATGACGTCGTTGAGCAGCACCGGCTTGAGCTCGGCATGGTCGGGCCGCGCGTAGTCGAGGAACTTGTCGATGATCGCGTCGAGCTGGTCGATGTCGGCCGCCATGTGGTAGCGCGCGTCCTGGTCGGCCACGCTCATCTCGGTTTCCAGTCGCAGCCGCGCCAGCGGCGTGCGCAGGTCGTGCGAGATGCCGGCCAGCATCACGGCGCGGTCCTGCTCGATCTTGGCGAGCTGCTGCGCCATCCGGTTGAAGCCGATGTTCACCTCGCGGATCTCGCTGGTCACGGCTTTCTCGTCGAGCCGGCTGGCGGCGAAATCGCCGTCCCGCACCCGGCTGGCGGCGAACGACAGTTGCTTGAGCGGCCGGTTGATCAGCCGCGCGATCAAGGCCGCTCCGGCCAGCGACAATCCCGCCGCCGTGATCAGCCAGATCAACCAGGTCCGGCTGCCCACCTGGGTGAAGCGGGCCTTGTCCATCAGGATCCAGTAGTGGTCCGCGTCGATGCGAAAGCCCACCCACAGCCCTTCCTCGCCGTTGACGCTGGCAGCGACAACCGTGCCTGGCCCCAGCCGGGTGACCAGCTCGTCGACGATGCGGCTGTCCAGCCCGCCGGAGTCGAAGCTCACGTAGCGGTCGCTTGGTTCGCGCGGAACGATCCTGACGCCTTCCTGATCGGCCAGGGTCTTGACCAGAGACACCCGCTGGATCGAATCGGAATGGATCAGCGCAGCCCGGCTGAGATTGACGAGGGAGGCGATCTGCTGGGCGGTCTGGACCGCCCGCGGCTCGAATTCCAGGGCCCGGAACGTCTGCAACCAGGCCACGATGCTGCCGATCAGCAGCAGCGAGAGCAGGAAGAAGGTGCGCCAGAAGAGCGAAAGCCCCACGCGGGGCCGCATCTCCAGTGGGGCCGGCGCTGTTTCCAGCGGCGCCGGCCCGGTCTGGTCGATGCTGGTCGTGACGGCCCGGATCAAACCTGTCCCCTGCTCATATGTTGTCCCCGCGATGTTGGATTGGCGGGGACCGGCGCACGGCTGGAGGGCCTAGGGATCAACCCGCCCCATCAGGCACGAACACGTAGCCGACACCCCACACCGTCTGAATATACCGTGGCGCGGCGGCATCCACCTCGACCAGCTTGCGCAAGCGCGAAACCTGCACGTCCAGGCTGCGGTCGAAGGGTTCGAATTCGCGGCCGCGGGCCAGCTGGGCCAGCTTTTCGCGCGACAGCGGCTGGCGCGGGTGCCGCACCAGCGCTTTGAGCATGGCGAATTCGCCGGTGGTCAGAGGCAGTTCCTCGCCGTTCTTGCGCAGCGTGCGGGCGCCGAGGTCGAAGGCGAACGGTCCGAAATTGACCACCTCGTTGTCGCTGGACGGGGCGCCCGGCGCTTCCTGGGCCGGGCGGCGGCGCAGCACGGCGTGGACCCGGGCCAGCAGCTCGCGCGGATTGAACGGCTTGCCCAGATAGTCGTCGGCCCCGACTTCCAGACCGACGATGCGGTCCACGTCTTCGCCCTTGGCGGTCAGCATGATGATGGGGGTGCGGTCGTTGGCGGCGCGCAGCCGGCGGCAGATGGACAGGCCGTCTTCGCCCGGCATCATGAGGTCCAGCACGATCAGGTCGGCCGTCTCACGCAGCATCAGGCGGTTGAGCGCCTTGCCGTCCTCGGCCAGGATGACTTCGAAGCCTTCCTGGGTCAGGTAGCGGCGCAGCAGATCCCGGATGCGGGCGTCGTCGTCGACGACCAGGATCTTGTCGGTTTTGGCTGCAGTTTGGTTCATGTCGCTCCACAACGTTGAATTTGTAACAGAGCCAATTCTGAGGGCCTTGACGGATGCCGTGCGGGTTTTTCCCGATGACCTGACATATTGTTACGATTGTTGCCCCACGCCGCATCCGTTCACCCTCGTCACGGGACGCCGCAGCCGGCTGGATCGTCCAATAGCAGGCTCGACAACCGAACCCCGACCGACTCCATGACCAACAACAAACTCGTTCCAGCAATCGTTCTCTGGCTTTGCGCGGCGAGCGCAGGCGCGCAGACCTATGCGGTCCAGCCGCAAAACGTGCTGCAGCTGTCCGCGACCGGGACGGTGGAGGTGCAACAGGACCTGCTCTCGCTGAACCTGACCACCTCGCGCGAGGGCTCCGACGCCGCGGCGCTGCAGAACCAGCTCAAGGCGGCGCTCGAAACGGCCTTGAACGAGGCCAGGAAGTCGGCCCTGCCGGGACAGCTGGACGTGCGCACCGGCAACTTCAGCCTGTCGCCGCGCTACTCGCGCGATGGCAGGATCAACGGCTGGAGCGGAACGGCGGAACTGGTGCTCGAAGGCCGCGACTTCCCGCGCATCACCACCACCGCAGGCCGGATCCAGACGATGACCATGGGCGGTGTCGGTTTCGGGCTGAGCCGCGAGCAGCGCGCAAAGGTCGAAGGCGAGGCGCAGGCGATCGCGATCGAGCGCTTCAAGACGAAAGCCACGGAGCTGGCGAAAGGCTTCGGCTTTTCCGGCTACACCCTGCGCGAAGTGGCCGTCAACAGCAATGACCAGGGCTATCCGCGGCCCCGGATGATGGCGATGGAAGCCAAGGCCGCACAGGCCGACGCGGCGGTGCCGGTCGAGGCCGGCAAGAGTTCCGTGGTGGTCACCGTGTCAGGTTCCGTACAGCTGCGCTAGGTTCCGTCCGACAAGCAGGACGTCGGCTGTCCCCTACCGTGGCGGCATGCGGACCGAGAACTTTTCCGAACCGCGCACGGTCGCGCGCAGCGGGCCCACGCGGCGCCTTTCCGTGGTCATCAATCCGGGCTCCGGCAGGCACGACGCGCAGCAGACCCGCGACTTGCTGGCCGGCGTGTTCGGCGAGGCCGGCTGCGAATTCGACTTCGTTGCCGTCGCAGCGCCCGAGGCGCTGGCTGCGGCGAGCCGCGAGGCTGCCGTCCGCGCCGCCGAATCCGGCGCAGTCCTTGTCGCAGTGGGCGGCGACGGCACCATCAATACCGTCGCGCAAGCGGCGTGGCGGGCCGGCTGCGTGCTGGGCGTCGTGCCGCAGGGAACCTTCAACTACTTCGGCCGCACCCACGGCATCGCTCAGGACGCAGAGGCTGCGGCCCGGGCGCTCGTGCGCGGGCAGGCGCAGCCGGTGCAGGTGGGCGAGATCAACGGCCGGCTGTTCCTCGTGAACGCAAGCCTCGGGCTGTATCCCCAATTGCTGGAGGATCGCGAAGCGTTCAAGAACCAGTTCGGCCGCAGCCGCTGGGTGGCCATCCTGTCGGGGCTTGTCACGCTGTTCGAATGGCGCCGCCAGCTGGCCCTGGACATCGAACTCGATGGCGAGCGCACGGCCTTGACCACCCGGACGCTGTTCGTCGGCAACAACCGCCTGCAACTCGAGCGCATCGGTCTCGACCCGGCCGTCGCCGGCCGCGTCGGGGAAGGGCGGCTGGCCGCCGTCGCGCCGCGGCCGATCGGCAACTGGCGGATGCTCGGGCTGGCGTTGCGCGGCGCGCTGGGTCGGCTGGGCGAGGCGGACCAGGTGCAGAGCATCCCGTTCCGCAAGCTGACGGTGAGCGTCAGGGGGGTGCGCCGGGTGAAGGTGGCCACCGACGGGGAAGTCGTCATCATGACGCCGCCGCTGCGGTTCGCGGTCTCTGCCACTCCGCTGCAGTTGCTGTTGCCGCGGCCCGAGGACCGGGTCGCCGTCGAGTAAGGACGCTTACTGCGCGGTCCAGCCGCCGTCCATGTTCCAGGCTGCGCCGCGGACGTTCTTTGCCGCGTCCGAGCAGAAGAACACGGCCAGCTCGCCGAGTTCTTCCGGGGTCGTGAACTGCAGCGAGGGCTCCTTCTCGGCCAGCAGATCGCGCCTGGCCTGTTCGACCGGGATCGCTTCGCGCTCGGCGCGGGCGTCGATCTGCTTTTGCACCAGGG
The DNA here is from genome assembly GCA_028291885.1 of Ramlibacter sp. Classification (GTDB taxonomy): domain Bacteria; phylum Pseudomonadota; class Gammaproteobacteria; order Burkholderiales; family Burkholderiaceae_C; genus Ramlibacter. The sequence continues at coordinate 8,640 of JAQGNJ010000165.1, forward strand.
GCGTCAGCACCCAGCCGGGGCAGATCGCATTGCAGGTCACGCCCGTCGTCGCGGTTTCCAGGGCGACCGACTTGGTGAAGCCGACGATCGCGTGCTTGGAGGCGACATAGGCCGACTTCTGCGGCGACGCGACCAGGCCGTGCGTCGACGCGACGTTGATGATGCGGCCCCAGTTGGCGGCCCTCATCGCCGGGACCGCGAGCCGGGTCGTGTGAAAGGCGCTGCTCAGGTTGATCGCGATGATCGCGTCCCATTTCTCCACCGGGAAGTCCTCGACGTTCGCCACGTGCTGGATGCCGGCGTTGTTCACCAGGATGTCGACGCGGCCGAAGGTCGAGGCGGCGAACTTCATCATGTCCTCGATCTCGGCCGGCTTGCTCATGTCGGCGCCGTGGTATGCCGTCTTGACGCCGAGCGCATCGACCTCGGCCCGCGGGCCGGCGACGTCGCCGAAACCGTTCAGGACGATGTTCGCTCCCTGGCGCGCCAGAGCCTTGGCGATGCCCAGGCCGATGCCGCTGGTCGATCCTGTCACGAGTGCGGTTCTGCCTTTGAGCATTGGGGCTTCCAGTCTTGAATTAGGATGGGTGTCGACGAAGAACAATACAGCCGCAGAGGAATGCGGCAGCCGATTTTATGCCCGAGCCTACGCTGAACCACGTGACCTGCCCCGACGCTTCGGGCGGCCATCGCATGGCGTTCTGGCAGTGGGGCGATGCCGCCGCGCCGCATGTCGTGGTCTGCGCCCATGGGCTGTCGCGGCAGGGCCGGGACTTCGATGTGCTGGCCCAGGCGCTGGTGCAGCGGGCGGGCGGCAAGCTGCGGGTCGTCTGCCCCGACGTGGTCGGCCGCGGCCGCAGCGACTGGCTCAAGGAGCCCATGGGATACCAGATCCCGGTGTATGCGGGAGACATGCTGGCGATGCTCGGACAGCTGCAGCAGCAGGCGCCGGTCGCGAAGCTCGACTGGGTCGGCACCAGCATGGGCGGGCTGATCGGCATGGTCGTGGCCGGAACCGGGGGGCTGCCGCTGCCGGCCCCGGTGCGGCGCCTGGTGCTCAACGACGTCGGCCCGGCGATCCAGTGGCAGGCGCTGGAGCGCATCGGCACGTATCTCGGCAACACCGGGCGCTTCGACTCGGTCCAGCAGGCGGCCGATGCGATGTGGGCCATCTCCACCAGCTTCGGTCCGCACACACCGCAGCAGTGGCTCGCGCTGTCGCAGGCGATGGTGCGGCCGCTGCCCGAAGGCGGCTGGACGCTGCATTACGACCCGGCCATCGCCGTGCCGTTTCGCACGGTCACGCCGGAGTCGGCCGCGCAGGGCGAGGCGGCTCTTTGGCAGCTGTATGACAACGTCAAGGCGCGCACGTTGGTGACCCGTGGCGCGCAATCCGACCTGCTGTCGCATGCGACGGCGCAAGCAATGACGCAGCGCGGCCCCAAGGCAGTGCTGGTGGAATTCGAGGGCGTCGGCCACGCGCCGACTTTCGTGAACCCGGAGCAGGTCGAGGTGGTCGCATCTTTCCTGCTCGGACCCAACGGCTGATCCGACATGAAGAGCCTGGCCGCGGAATCTCCCGAGCAGGGGCAGGTGCCGGAACTGATCGCGGCCACCGAGCAGTCCCTGCCGGTGCAGGCGGATGCGCTGGCGCGGGCCCGCGCCTTCGCCGAGCCCTTCATCGCCGGCGAGACGCTGGACACCGGCGAGAACACGCTGGCCCACGCCGACGCGGTGGCGCAGATCCTCAAGTCCATGGGCGGTTCGGAAGCGATGCAGGCCGCCAGCTACCTGGTCTATGCGTCCTCGCACCTGAACAAGCCGCAGGAAGTGATCGCCAAGGCCTTCGGCGAGAACTACGCCGCGCTGGCGATCGAGACCACCAAGCTGGTGAAGGTGCAGCAGCAGACGCGCGAGGCGCAAGACGCCGGCCGGCCGCTGGACGATCCCAAGCTGCAGACCGAGAACGTGCGCAAGATGCTGCTCGCCTTCTCGCGCGACCTGCGGGTGGTGATGCTGCGGCTGGCCTCGCGCCTGCAGACGCTGCGCTTCCACGCGGCCGGCAAGACCGTCGCGCCGCCGTCGGTCGCCCGCGAGGCGCTCGATGTCTTCGCGCCGCTGGCCAACCGCCTTGGCATCTGGCAGGTGAAGTGGGAGATGGAAGACCTGGCCTTCCGCTTCCTGGAGCCGGAGACCTACAAGCAGGTCGCGGGCCTGCTCGACGAGAAGCGGCGCGAGCGCGAAGGCTACGTCGAACAGTTGCGCTCGCGGCTGGAAGCCGAGCTGAAGTCGCAAGGCATCCAGGCCCAGGTGCACGGTCGGCCCAAGCACATCTACAGCATCGTCAAGAAGATGCGCGGCAAGTCGCTGGAGTTCGACCACGTGTTCGACGTCCGCGCGCTGCGCGTGATCGTGCCCGAGGTCAAGGACTGCTACGCGGCGCTGTCCTGGGTCCACGACCAGTTCGACGCCATCGGTTCCGAGTTCGACGACTACATTGCCAGGCCCAAGCCCAACGGTTACCAGTCCTTGCACACCGTGGTGCGAGACGACGCCGGCCGGCCGATCGAGATCCAGATCCGCACCCAGGCCATGCACGACCACGCGGAACACGGCGTGGCGGCGCACTGGGCCTACAAGGAGGCGGGCAGCAAGGGCTATGGCGGCGTGTCGGCGAGCGGCGCGTACGACGCCAAGATCGCCGTGCTGCGCCAGCTGCTGGCGTGGGAACGCGACCTGGCCGGCTCGGGCGCAGGCTTGTTCGAGGACCGCATCTATGTCCTGACGCCGGAGGCCGCGATCGTCGAATTGCCCCAGGGCGCGACGCCGGTGGACTTCGCGTACACGCTGCATACCAGCCTGGGCCACCGCTGCCGCGGCGCGCGCGTGGACGGCGTGCAGGTGCCGCTGAACACACCGCTGCAGAACGGCCAGACAGTGGAGATCACCGCCGCCAAGGAAGGCGGGCCGTCGCGTGACTGGCTCAACGCCGACCTGAAATTCCTCGCCAGCCATCGGGCCAAGGCCAAGGTGCGGGCGTGGTTCAACGAGCAGGTGAAGCACGAGACCGTCGCGCGCGGCCGCGAGCTGGTCGAGAAGCTGCTGCAGCGCGAGGGCAAGACCGCGGTCAAGCTGGAGGACCTGGCCACGCAGCTGGGATTCAAGTCGGCCGAGGACCTGTTCGCCGTGGTCGGCAAGGACGAGTTCTCGCTGCGCAACATCGAGACCCTGCTGCGGCCGGCCGAAGCGCCGCTCGCGCCCGACGATTTCCTGCTGCTGAAGAAGCCGCGCCATCCGGACAGGACACCCAAGGGCGGCGTGCTGGTGGTCGGCATCGATTCGCTCATGACCCAGCTGGCCAGGTGCTGCAAGCCGGCCCCGCCCGATGCGATCGGCGGCTTCGTCACGCGCGGCAAGGGGGTGAGCATCCACCGCGCCGACTGCAGCAACTTGCGCGAGCTGGCCGCGCGCAATGCCGAGCGCCTGATCGAGGTGGAGTGGGGCAGCGCCAAGGGCGCGGACGCGGCGGTCTACCCGGTCGACGTCTCGGTCGAAGCGGCCGATCGGCAGGGCTTGCTGCGCGATATCTCCGAAGTGTTCGCCAAGGAAAAGATGAACGTGATCGGCGTGCAGACACAGTCGGTGAAAGGCACCGCGTGGATGACGTTCACCGTGGAGGTCGCCGATTCCGCGCGCCTGCACAAGGTGCTGGCGGTGGTTTCCGACGTTCGGGGCGTGCGATCCGCGCGGCGTCGTTGAGGCGTCGGCGAAAGGCCCGGATTCCTCTGCTATAATCGATGGCTCAGACAGACAGACTCTAGGCGCGTAGCTCAGCTGGTTAGAGCACCACCTTGACATGGTGGGGGTCGTTGGTTCGAGTCCAATCGCGCCTACCAGTTTTTTAACTGGTTTTTTTCTCGGTTCCGCCTGGCGGCCGCTGTAGGGTAAACCTTGGCCGCCACGCGGGATTGGGCTCCCTAGAATGTGTTGCAGTGCAATACACACGCGGCGGGCCATGCGCCACGCGGCGACCAGGAGCCCCTCAGTGCAAAGCAAAAAAGCCGCCGCGGCCAAGCCGGCCCAGCGCGTGATCAAGAAGTACCCCAACCGCCGGCTCTACGACACCGACACCTCCACGTACATCACGCTGGCCGAGGTCAAGCAGCTGGTGATGGGCGGCGAGCCCTTCGTGGTGCGCGACGCCAAGACCAACGAGGACCTGACGCGCAGCATCCTGCTGCAGATCATCCTGGAAGAAGAGGCGGGCGGCGCGCCGATGTTCAGCGAGATCGCGCTGGCCAACATCATCCGCTTCTACGGCCATTCGGCGCAGGGCTTCATGGGCTCGTACCTCGAGAAGAACGTCCAGGCCTTCACCGACATCCAGGCCAAGCTGGCGGAGCAATCCAAGACCGTGTCGCCCGAAATGTGGGCGCAGTTCATCAACATGCAGAACCCCCTGATGCAGGGAATGATGGGCAACTACGTCGAACAGTCCAAGACCATGTTCGACAAGATGCAGGAACAGATGCTCGGGGCCTTCGGCCTCAAGCGCTAAGGACATGCCATAGCTGGGACAATACGGGGATGAGCGTCCTCTCCCCTGAAATCAAGATTCCCAAAGTCGGGTTCGTCAGCCTCGGTTGCCCCAAGGCCCTGACCGATTCCGAACTGATCCTCACGCAGCTGAGCGCGGAGGGTTACCAGACCTCCAAGACCTTCGAGGGCGCCGACATCGTCATCGTCAACACCTGCGGGTTCATCGACGACGCGGTCAAGGAAAGCCTGGACACGATCGGCGAGGCGCTGGCGGAAAACGGCCGCGTGATCGTCACCGGCTGCCTGGGCGCGAAGGCGGGAGCCGACGGCGGCAACCTCGTGCGCCAGATGCATCCTTCCGTGCTGGCCGTGACCGGGCCGCATGCGACGCAGGAGGTGATGGACGCGGTCCATGCCAACCTGCCCAAGCCGCACGACCCTTTCATCGACCTGCTGCCGGACCCGGCGAGGAATTCGTTCGGCATCGCCGGCATCAAGCTCACGCCGCGGCACTACGCGTATCTCAAGATCAGCGAAGGCTGCAACCACCGCTGCACCTTCTGCATCATCCCGTCGATGCGCGGCGACCTGGTGTCGCGCCCCATCGGCGACGTGCTCAAGGAAGCGAAGGCGTTGTTCGAGGGCGGCGTGAAGGAACTGCTGGTGGTCAGCCAGGACACCTCGGCCTACGGCGTCGACGTCAAGTACCGCACGGGCTTCTACGAAGGCAGGCCGATCCGCACGCGCATGCTGGAGCTGGTGCAGGCGCTGGGCGACATCGCCGAGCCGTTCGGCGCCTGGGTGCGCTTGCACTATGTCTACCCGTACCCCTCCGTGGACGAAGTGATTCCGCTGATGGCGACGGGCAGGGTGCTGCCTTACCTGGACGTGCCTTTCCAGCACAGCCATCCCGACGTGCTGCGCCGCATGAAGCGGCCGGCCAGCGGCGAGAAGAACCTCGAGCGCATCGAGCGCTGGCGCGAGGCCTGTCCCCAGCTGGTCGTGCGCAGCACCTTCATCGCCGGCTTCCCCGGCGAAACCGAGCAAGAGTTCCAGCACCTGCTGGACTTCGTGCGCGAGGCGCAGATCGATCGCGCCGGATGTTTCGCCTACAGCCCCGTCACGGGGGCCGCCGCGAACGACATCCCGGGCATGCTGTCGCAGGAGCTGCGCGAAGAACGGCGGGCCCGCTTCATGGCGGTGGCCGAGCAGGTCTCGGCCGAGAAGCTGCGCGGGCGTGTCGGCGCAACCATGCAGGTGCTCGTCGATTCGGCTCCCGCACTCGGCCGCAAGGGCGGTGTCGGTCGCACCTATGCGGACGCACCGGAGATCGACGGCACGGTCAAGCTGCTGGCGCCGGAAAAGATCAGCAAGCAGATGCGCGTCGGCGAATTCACGCAAGCGCGAATCGTCGGCACACAAGGCCACGACCTCGTGGCGCTCCCCATCTGAAGACGGGGTCAAGGACGCAGAAGGCGAAGAAGTTCGCAGAACTCGCAGAAGGAAGACCATTTTCAATCTGTCTTTTTTTGCGTCTTCTGCGCTCCCTCTGCGTGTTCTGCGTCCGGAAACCGCATTTGGATTTCAGAAACAAAAAAGCCGGCAAAGCCGGCTTTATGATTGGTGCCCAGGAAGGGACTCGAACCCCCACGATGTTACTCGCTAGTACCTGAAACTAGTGCGTCTACCAATTCCGCCACCTGGGCATTTCAGGAAAGAAAAGGATTCTATATCAAAAATATCGGACACATCAGCAGCGGGCTGCTGGATGAAATCGAAGGCGTGATCAACGGCCATCGCGACGGCCACGGCTACGTGGTTCGCGACGACGGCGAAGGCGACATCTACCTGCCGCCCAACGAGATGCGCGCCGTGCTGCACAAGGATCGCGTCAAGGCGCGCATCGTGCGCCACGACCGCAAGGGCAGGGCCGAAGGCCGTGTCGTCGAGATCGTCGAGCGCCCGCCGCAACCCATCATCGGCAGGCTGCTGCACGAGAGCGGCGTCTGGCTCGTGGCGCCGGAAGACAAGCGCTACGGCCAGGACGTGCTGATCCCCAAGGGCGCCACCGGCCTCGCCAAGGCGGGGCAGGTGGTCGTGGTCGAACTCACCGAGCCGCCTAGCCTCTACGGCCAGCCGGTCGGCCGCGTCAAGGAAGTGCTGGGCGAGATCGACGACCCCGGCATGGAGATCGAGATCGCGGTGCGCAAGTACGGCGTGCCGCACGAGTTCTCCGAGGCGTGCATCGCGTTGTCGCGGACGCTGCCGGACAAGGTGCGGCCGCAGGACAAGAAGCATCGCGTCGACCTCACCGACGTGCCGCTCGTCACCATCGACGGCGAGGACGCGCGCGACTTCGACGACGCCGTGTACTGCGAGCCGGCCAAGGTCGGGCGCGGCAAGGGCTGGCGGCTGCTGGTTGCGATCGCCGACGTCAGCAACTATGTCGAGACCGGTAGCTCGATCGACATCGACGCCTACGAGCGCGCCACCAGCGTCTACTTCCCGCGCCGCGTCATCCCGATGCTGCCGGAGAAGCTCTCCAACGGACTGTGCTCGCTCAACCCCGAGGTCGAGCGGCTGTGTATGGTCTGCGACATGCTGATCAACGCCGGCGGCGAGATCTACGCCTACCAGTTCTATCCGGCCGTGATGTGGAGCCACGCCCGCTTCACGTACACCGAGGTGGCCGCCATCCTGGCCAACACGCGCGGGCCGGAGGCGATCCGGCGCAAGGAGCGGGTCGCGGACCTGGAGAACCTCTCCGACGTCTACCGCGCGCTGCTCAAGGCCCGCCAGGCGCGCGGCGCCGTGGACTTCGAAACGACCGAGACGCAGATCGTCTGCGACGAGAGCGGACGCATCGAGCAGATCGTTCCGCGCACGCGCAACGAGGCGCACCGCCTGATCGAGGAATCGATGCTGGCGGCCAACGTCTGCAGCGCCGACTTCATCCAGGAGAGCAAGCACCCGGGCCTGTACCGCGTGCATGAAGGCCCGACGCCCGAGAAGGTGGAACTGCTGCGCAACTACCTGAAGGCGATCGGGGTCGGCCAGACCGTGAGCGAAGAGCCGACGCCGGGCGAGTTCCAGCGGGTGGCCGAGGCCACCAAGGAGCGGCCGGACGCGCTGCAGATCCACAGCATGCTGCTGCGCTCGATGTCGCAGGCGATCTACACGCCGCTCAACAGCGGACACTTCGGCCTGGCATACGACGCATATACGCACTTCACCAGCCCGATCCGGCGCTATCCGGACCTGCTGGTGCACCGCGTGATCAAGGCGATCCTCGCCAAGGAGCGCTACCAGCTGCCGACGCTGCCGACGCCGGGCGAAGCGCACGAAAAGCTGGCGCGCCGGCTGGCCGCGCGGGTCAGGGCGCCCGGCAACAAGCTCAAAAAGCCGGTGCAGGCGCCCAGCCGCGAAGTGCAGGCATGGGAAGCCGCCGGCCTGCATTGCAGCGCCAACGAGCGCCGCGCGGACGAGGCGAGCCGCGACGTCGAGGCCTGGCTGAAATGCAAGTACATGCGCGAGCATCTCGGCGAGGAATATGGCGGCGTCGTCACGGCGGCCACCACCTTCGGCATCTTCGTCACGCTGGACGCGATGTACGTGGAAGGCCTGGTCCACATCACCGAGCTGGGCGGCGAGTACTTCAAGTTCGACGAGGCGCGGCAGGAATTGCGCGGCGAGCGCACAGGCATCCGCTACGCCATCGGCACGCGGGTGCGGGTGCAGGTGAGCCGCGTCGACCTCGACGGCCGCAAGATCGACTTCCGCCTGGTGCGCGAAGGCGAGGAGCTGGTCAATCGCGCGATGAAGGAAAAGGGCCTGCCGCCGCCTCCGGGAGCGGGCGTGCCCGCGAAGGCGTCGACCAAGCGCGCCGCGCGCAAGACCGCGCCGGCCTCCGAGCGGGCGCCGCGCTCGCCCATCCAGGCGCTGAAGACGGCCGTCAAGAAGGCCGCGACCAAGAAGAGCCGCAAGAGCCGGCGCTGACAAACCAGGAGACGCAGATGGCTGTGAATGCAAAAGAGGGCAAGGTCGCGATCGTGACCGGCGGCGGTTCCGGCATCGGCAAGGCCGCGGCCCTGGCCTTGCTGAACGACGGCTGGAAGGTCGCGGTCGCGGGCCGCCGCGCCGAAGCGCTCGAGCAAGCCGTGCAGGAGGCGAACGCCGGCGGCCGTGCGCTGGCGGTGGCCACCGACGTCACCGACCCGGCGTCGGTGAAGGCGCTGTTCGAAACGGTGGTGAAGGCCTGGGGCCGCGTCGACCTGCTGTTCAACAACGCCGGCATGGGCCTGGGCCAGGCGGCGCTGGAAGACGTGTCGGTGGAGGACTGGAAGCGCGTCGTCGACACCAACCTGAACGGCATGTTCTATTGCATCCAGCAGGCGTTCCGCGTGATGAAGTCGCAGCAGCCGATGGGCGGGCGCATCGTCAACAACGGCTCGATCTCGGCCCACGCGCCCCGGCCCAATTCGATCGCCTACACGGCGACCAAGCACGCGGTGACGGGACTGACCAAGGCCGCGTCGCTGGACGGCCGCAAGTACGACATCGCCGTCGGCCAGATCGACATCGGCAACGCCGTCACCGAGCTGGCCGCGCGCATGGCCAAGGGCGTGCCGCAGGCCAACGGCGAGATCCGGCCCGAGCCGCTGATGGACGTGAACATCGTCGGCCAGTCCGTGCTGTACATGGCCAACCTGCCGCTGGAAGCGAACGTGCTGTTCCACACGGTGATGGCGACCAAGATGCCCTTCGTCGGCCGCGGCTGACGCGCAAGCCGCCGATCAAGCCCGCCGCGCCAGCTCCGACGCGGTGAGCGGCAGGCCCTCGGGCCAGCCGTCGGCGCAGGCCGCGTGGGCATGGACCGCTTCATGCGCCGCGGCGAAAGCCGGGGTCCCGTGCGCCAGCCGCGCGGCGATCATTCCCGCCAGCACGTCGCCGGTCCCGGCGCTCGCCAGCTTCGCATTCCCGCTGAAGTTGACGACCGGCAGTTCGCCCGGCGCGGCAGTGATGCTGCCCGAGCCCTTCAGAACCGCGACGCAGGAAAAGCGTTGCGCCAGTTCCGTGGCCGCCGCCAGCCGATCGGCCTGGACGTCGGCCGTGCCGCGGCCCAGCAGCCGCGCCGCCTCGAGCGGATGCGGCGTGATGACGGTCGAGCGGCCCTCGCGTCCGGCTCTCGCTTTGAGCTGCCGCTGCAGCTGCGGATCGGCGGCGATCGCATTCAGCGCGTCGGCGTCTAGCAACAGGCGACGCGCCGTCGAGAGCACGGCCGGCAGCACGGACCGGACGGCATCGCCGCCGCCGCAGCCGCACGCAACGCTCATTGCCGCCGGATCCAGCGAGTCCCAGGCGCGCAGCATCAGCTCCGGCCGCGCCGCGTCGACCGCCATCGCGGCCGCATCCAGCAGGCAGACGTAGACGCGTCCGGCCCCGGCGTGCAGGGCCGCCGACCCGGCGAGCAAGGCGGCCCCCGCCATGCCCGGCGCGCCACCGATCACCGCGACGTCGCCGTAGCTGCCCTTGTGCGACGCGTGCAGGCGAGCGGCTTGCGGCGGCGGCGACGACAGCAATGCGCTCGGCGCGACCGCGTTGCCGTCGGTCGAAACGCCCAGATCGTCGAACCAGATCTCGCCCGCCGCGTCCCGCCCCTGGCCCGTGAACAGTCCCGGCTTGAGCGTGAGCAGGCTCAGGGTGTGGCTGGCGCGGACGGCCAGGCCGGTCCCGGTGTCGGCGTGCAGCCCGGAAGGGATGTCGACCGCCAGGACCGGCGCGAGCTGCGCATCCAGCCGCGCGATCCATTCGGTCATCGGCCCGCGCGGTTCACGCGTGCCGCCGATCCCCAGCAGCGCGTCGATGGCCAGGTCCCACCCGGACGGGATGCCGGTCCCGATCGCCACGCCGGCCTCGCGCGCCCGTTGCAGCGAGGCGAGCGCGTCGCGCGGCGCCTTGGCCGCGTCGCCGAGCCAGCTCACATGCGGCGCCTTGCCCCAGCGCTGCAGATGCATCGCCGCTTCCAGGCCGTCGCCACCGTTGTTGCCGGGACCGCAGGCGATCCAGACCTTGCGCGCGTGCGGCGCCAACGCGAGCGCCAGCCGGGCCACGGCCAGTCCGGCGCGTTGCATCAGCGCGTGATCGGGCAGGGCCGCCGCCGCCGCCCGCTCGATGCGGCGCGTCGTGGCGATGTCGAACAGGGGCTGGCGCTGGCCGGTGCGGATCCGTTGCATGAACGGATTCTGGCAGCGCCGGCCGCTCAGCGCAGCGACGCCAGCCGCTCGACGCCCAGGCCTTCGATGTCGACCCCGGGCGCTCGGGCCGCCATCAGGTCCGCCACGACGCGGGCGCTGCCGCAGGACAGGGCCCAGCCGCTCGAGCCGTGGCCGAGGTTGATCCACACGCCCGGGATGCCGGTGGCGCCCAGCATCGGCGGCCCGTCGGGCAGCATCGGCCGCGCGCCCTTCCACTCCTGCACGGCGGCGCCGGTGTTGGAGATCTGGGCCGCGCCCGGGAACCAGTCGTGCAGCACCTTGTACAGGGTCTGGATCGCGGCCGGCCGCTTCGCAGTGGGCGATCCGCCGATCTCGGCGCTGCCGGCCACGCGCACCCGGTTGCCCAGGCGCGAGATCGCCACCTTGTAGCGCTCGTCCATGAGCGCGCTGCGAGGCGCGTTCAGCGGCTCGCGGATCGGCGCGCTGATCGAATAGCCATGCACCGCGGCCAGCGGGATTCGCAGGCCGAGCGGACGCAGCAGCAGCGCCGAATCGACCGCGCCGCAGACCACCACGGAGTCGAAGCGCTCGCTGCGCTGCCCGCCCTCACCGGTGATGGACAGCGTCGAAGGCGCGGCCGGGTCGAGCGGCGCAACCGTGCTGTTGAACTGGAAGTCGACGCCAAGCCGCTGCGCCTGCGACTTGATCAGCAGCGCGAACTGGCGGCAGTTGCCGACCTCGTCGTCGGGCAGGTGCACGGCGCCCAGGAACTGCGCGTCGGGGTTGAGCGCCGGCTCCAGCACGCGCGCCTGCGCGGCGTCGATCTCGCGGAAGGCGACGCCGGCGTCGCGCAGCACCTGCAGTCCGGGCTGCACCAGCTTGCTGTCCGTCTCCGAGCGCAGCAGCACCATGTAGCCGGCGCTGCGGTCGTACTCCAGCTTCAGGTCTTCCGTGAGCTGGTGCAGGCGGGCTCGGCTGTAAAACGCCAGCCGCTGCATGCGCGCACGGTTGGCCAGATAGGTTTCCAGCTTGCACGCGCGCCGCCACTTGAACATCCAGCCGATGTCGGCCGACGTCAGCGGCAGCAAGACGCGCACCGGCGCATGGCGGCTGAACAGGTAGCGCGCGACCTTGGCCGGCATGCCGGGCGCGGCCCAGGGCGTGACGGCGCCGGGCGCGATCACGCCGGCGTTGGCGAAGCTGGTTTCCTCGGCGACGGCGCCGCGGCGTTCGAAGACTGTGACCTGGTGGCCGTCGGCGGCCAGTTCATAGGCAGTGGTCACGCCGACGATGCCGGCGCCCACGACGGCGATCCTCATCGACGTCCTTCGGATTCTCTGGCAAAGGTCATTGGGTCCCGGGAGCTGGAGCGAGCGCGGCTTCGGCGCGCCGCGCGATGTTCAGGATCGTGTCGTCGCGCATCGCGCCGTGCCAGAGCATCAGGCCCACCGGCAGCTCGCCGGGGACGTGACACGGAATGGAGATGGCGCAGCCGTCGAGCATGTTCACCACGCTGGTGTTGCGCAGCAACATGGTGTTGACGCGGAAGAATTCGTGGTCGCGTTCGTTGCCGGCCGCCACCTGGGCCAGCGGCGGCGCGACCAGCGGCACGGTCGGCGACAGCACGGCGTCGAAGCCGCGCAGCTCCGATTCGATGCGCGCGATCCATTCGCCGCGGGCGCGGAACAGGTCGACGTATTCCCAGGCCTTCATCGCCGCGCCGCGCTCGATCCGCACCCGCACGCGCGGATCGTAGCCGTCGCCCCGGGTCTCGAGCAGCTGGCGGTGCCAGGCATAGCTCTCGGCTGCAGTGAAGCCGCCGGTCGTCTGGATCGTGCCCAGGTCCCGGATGCCGGCCAGCTCGATCTCGGTGACGGTTGCGCCGGCGTCGCGCAGGACGCGGATGCTGCGTTCGAAGGCGCGGGCCACGGTTTCGTCGACGCCGTCCAGCATCTGCGTGCGCGCCACCGCCAGCCGGTACGCCGAAAGCGGAGCGTTGCTGCGGATGACCGTCCGCGCGGCCAGGACCTCGTGGACCGCGATCGCATCGGCCACCGAGCGGGTCATGGCGCAGACCGTGTCCAGCGTGCTGGAAAGGGGCAGGGCGCCGGCGAGCGGAACCAGCCTGGCGGTGTTCTTGAAGCCGACCACGCCGTTGAGCGCCGCCGGGATGCGGATCGAGCCGCCGGTGTCCGAGCCAAGGCCGACGAAGGCCGCGCCGGTCGCAACCGAGACCGCGGCGCCCGACGAGGAGCCGCCGGGAATGCGCTCCACGTTCACGTCGCTGGGATTGACCGGCGTCCCATGGTGCGGATTGATGCCGATGCCGGAGAACGCGAACTCCGTCATGTTGGTGCGCCCCAGCACGATGCCGCCGGCCGCCCGCAGCCGTGCGACGGCCGCACTGTCCTGCAGCGCCGGCGGCGCGTCGGCGAGCACGGTCGAACCGGCGGCCGTGACCTCGCCGGCAAAGTCGAACAGGTCCTTGATGGAAACGGCCAGTCCGGCCAGGGGCAGGCCGTCCAGCCCGGGCTGCTGCGCCTCGGCCCGGGCCGCTTCGATGCGGGTGGCCAGGAAGGTGTGGCGGCAGGCCGGCGACTGCGCGACGGCGATGGCTTTCTCGATCTCGGCAGCTGGTGACGTCAGCCCGGCGCGTATGCGCTCGCGGGTGGTGTGGAGGTCGTCGATCATGGGGTGGGGCGGCCTCTTGTTCCTGCTATAATCTTTGGGTTTTGCTGGTAGCGCGAGCTGCCTTGCGAAACAGGCGGCGCGATGAATCGCGAAGCCATCCGCAAACCGGCCCAACAAGGTGTTGCGATCGTCAGGCGACGAAAGCGATTTCGGGCTGGATTTTAGACCCAACCTTCGGAGTTAATCTCATGTCAGTCTCCATGCGCGAAATGCTGGAAGCAGGTGTCCATTTCGGCCACCAGACCCGCTTCTGGAACCCCAAGATGGCCCCGTTCATCTTCGGCCATCGCAACAAGATCCACATCATCAACCTGGAAAAGTCGCTGCCGATGTTCCAGGACGCGATGAAGTTCGTGAAGCAGCTGTCCGCCAACCGCGGCACCATCCTGATGGTCGGCACCAAGCGCCAGGCCCGCGACACCGTGTCGTCGGAAGCCAAGCGCGCCGGCGTCCCCTATGTCGACCAGCGCTGGCTGGGCGGCATGCTGACCAACTTCAAGACGGTCAAGACCTCGATCAAGCGCCTGAAGGACATGAAGGCCCAGCAGGAAGGGGGCCTTGAGTCCATGAGCAAGAAAGAGCAGCTGATGTTCGCCCGCGAGATGGAAAAGCTCGAGAAGGACATCGGCGGCATCCAGGACATGGCCACGCTGCCGGACGCGATCTTCGTGATCGACGTCGGCTTCCACAAGATCGCCGTTTCCGAAGCCAAGAAGCTGGGCATCCCGCTGGTCGGCGTGGTCGACTCCAACCATTCGCCCGAGGGCATCGACTACGTGATCCCGGGCAACGACGACTCGTCCAAGGCCGTGACGCTGTACGCCCGCGGCATCGCCGACGCCATCCTGGAAGGCCGTGCGAGCGCCCAGAACGACGTGGTCAAGGCGGTCAAGGAAGGCGGCGACGAGTTCGTCGAAGTCAACGAAGGCGCCGCAGCCTGAGCATCCTGCCCAAGCCGAAGAAGGGGCTCTGGTGGCCCCTTTTTTTCTAGTGAATTGAACTGAACGATACGAGGACAAAATGGCTGCAATCACCGCAAGCATGGTCGCCGAACTGCGCGCCAAGACCGACGCGCCGATGATGGAGTGCAAGAAGGCCCTGACGGAGGCCGAAGGCAACATGGAAAAGGCCGAGGAGCTGCTGCGCGTCAAACTCGGCAACAAGGCCGGCAAGGCCGCTTCGCGCATCACGGCCGAAGGCGTGGTCACCTCTTTCATCGACGGCAGCACGGGCGCGCTGCTCGAGACCAACTGCGAAACCGACTTCGTCACCAAGAACGACAGCTTCCTGGCGCTGGCCCAGGCCGCGGCCGAACTGGTCGCCAGGAACAACCCTGCCGACGTCGCCGCGCTGGGCGCGCTGCCGTACAGCCAGGACAGCTTCGGCCCCACGCTCGAAGACGTGCGCAAGGGCCTGATCGGCAAGATCGGCGAGAACATGAGCTTCCGCCGCTTCAAGCGTTTCGAAGGCTCCAGCAAGCTGGCCTCCTACCTGCACGGCACGCGCATCGGCGTGGTCGTCGAGTTCGAGGGTGACGAGACGGCGGCCAAGGACGTGGCGATGCACGTCGCTGCCATGAAGCCAGTCGCGCTGACCAGCGCCGACGTGGCGCCCGAGCTGGTGGCCAAGGAGCGCGCTGTCGCCGTCGGCAAGGCCGAAGAAGACCGCAAGGCCGCCGAAGCGGCCGGCAAGCCGGCGCAGTCGCCCGAGATCGTCGCCAAGCGCGTCGAGGGCGGCGTGCAGAAGTTCCTCAAGGAAGTCTCGCTGTTCAACCAGCCTTTCGTGAAGAACGACAAGCAGACCGTCGAGCAGATGCTCAAGGCCGCCGGCACCAGCGTCAAGGGCTTCACGCTCTACGTCGTCGGCGAAGGCATCGAGAAGAAGGTCGACGACTTCGCGGCCGAAGTGGCAGCGCAAGTGGCCGCCGCAAAGCAGGCGGCCTGAGCATCATCAAGCTCAGTAAACTCACGCCAGATCCAAGGAGCCGTCCCATGTCCGTCGACCGACCAGCCCACAAGCGCATCTTGTTGAAGCTGTCGGGCGAGTCCCTGATGGGCGACGACGCCTTCGGCATCAACCGCGCCACCATCGTCCGGATGGTGGGCGAGGTCGCCGAGGTGGTGAACATGGGCGTGGAAGTGGCCATCGTCATCGGCGGCGGCAACATCTTCCGCGGCGTCGCCGGCGGTTCGGTCGGAATGGACCGGGCCACCGCTGACTACATGGGCATGCTGGCAACCGTGATGAACGCACTCGCGCTGGGCGACGCGATGAACAAGCAGGGGCTGACGGCCCGCGTGATGTCCGCCATCGCCATCGAGCAGGTGGTGGAGCCTTACGTGCGGCCCAAGGCGCTGCAATACCTGGAAGAGGGCAAGGTGGTGATCTTCGCCGCCGGCACCGGCAACCCCTTCTTCACGACGGACACGGCCGCCGCCCTGCGCGGCGCCGAGATCGGCGCCGAGCTGGTGCTCAAGGCGACCAAGGTGGACGGCGTGTATTCTGCCGACCCCAAGCTCGATCCGTCCGCGACCCGCTACGACAAGATCACCTTCGACGACGCCATGGCGCAGAATCTGGGCATCATGGACGCCACGGCCTTCGCGCTGTGCCGCGACCAGAAGCTGCCGATCAAGGTCTTCTCCATCTTCAAGCACGGCGCCTTGAAGCGCGTGGTGATGGGCGAGGACGAGGGCACCCTTGTGTATGCATAACAAGCCTGCGACTGAGGAGAAAGCCAGATGACGACAACCGCGGAAATCAAGAAATCCGCCGAGGCGAAGATGGACCAGTCCATCGCCGCCTTCCAGCACAACCTGACCAAGATCCGCACCGGCCGCGCCAACCCCGGCCTGCTCGATACGGTGCACGTGGACTACTACGGCTCGTCGGTGCCGATCAGCCAGGTGGCCAACGTTTCGCTGCTCGACGCGCGCACGATCAGCGTCCAGCCCTGGGAAAAGGGCATGGGCGCCAAGATCGAGAAGGCCATCCGCGAGAGCGACCTGGGCCTGAACCCGGCCTCGATGGGCGACCTGATCCGGGTGCCGATGCCGCCGATGAGCGAAGAGCGCCGCAAGGAAATGACCAAGCTGGTCCGCCAGGAGGGGGAGAGCGCCAAGATCGCGATCCGCAACCTGCGCCGCGACGCCAACGAGGCCGTGAAGAAGCTGGTCAAGGACAAGCTGGCCTCCGAGGACGAGCAAAAGCGCGCCGAAGGCGAGATCCAGAAGGTCACCGACCGGCACGTCATTGCCATCGACCAGATGGTGGCGAGCAAGGAACAGGAAATCCTGGCGGTCTGAGCCGGCGATCCTCCATGACAGGCAGCAGCGTCCCCAACCACATCGCGATCGTCATGGACGGCAACGGCCGCTGGGCCACGCGGCGCTACCTGCCGCGCGTGGCCGGCCACAAGAAGGGCGTCGACGCGCTGCGCGCCTGCGTTCGCCACTGCGGCGAGCTCGGCGTGCGCGTGCTGACGGTGTTCGCGTTTTCCTCCGAAAACTGGAACCGCCCGCCCGAGGAGGTGTCCGGCCTGATGGAGCTGCTCGCGGTGGCGCTCTCGCGCGAGGTGCCCCAGCTGCATGCCGAGGGCGTGCGGATCCACTTCGTCGGCAACCGCGCGGCCCTGTCGGAAAAGGTTCGCGCCGGGCTGCTGCAGGCCGAAGCGGCGACGGCCGGCAACGCGCGCCTGATCTTCAACATCTGCTTCAACTACGGCGGCCGCTGGGACGTTGCCCAGGCCGCGGCCGGACTCGCCGCCAGGGGCGAGCCGATCACGGAAGCGAGCCTCGACCGTGCCATGGCGCTGGCTCATGTGCCGGATCCGGACCTCCTGATCCGCACCGGCGGCGAGCAGCGCATCAGCAATTTCCTGCTCTGGCAGGCCGCCTATTCCGAGCTGTATTTCAGCGACAAGCTGTGGCCCGATTTCGACGCTGCCGCGATCGACGCGGCCATCGCCGACTACGCCCGCCGGGAGCGCCGCTTCGGCAAGACCTCCGAGCAGCTCGCGCCCGGCAAGAGCAAGAAGGTGGCCTGATTGGGCCGCCCCGGTCTGACCTGCCTGCCATGCTGAAGCAACGCATCATCACGGCGGCCGTCCTGCTGGCCATCCTGCTGCCGGCGCTGTTCTATCACTCGCCGGTCCCGTTCACCGGGCTGGCGCTGGTGCTGATGGCCGCGGCCGCCTGGGAATGGGGCCGGCTCAATGGCTACCGCCAGACCGGCGCCCTGTTCATCGCGCTGCTGTGCCTGGTGCTGTGCGCCGTCTCCTGGGAAGAGGGCCTGATCGAGCGTCGCCTTCCGCTGCTCTGGAGCGTCGCCGGTGGGGCCTGGGTGCTGGCCGGCGCGTGGTTGCTGCGCGGCGGCGTCGCCGGCTGGCCCAGGATCCCGAGGCCGGTTCGCGCCGTCGCCGGCGTCCTCGCGCTGTGGCTCGCCTGGCTGGCGGTTGCCCAGGCGCGCGCGATCGGCGTCAACTTCCTGCTGTCGCTGCTGGTGCTGGTGTGGGTTGCCGACGTCTTCGCCTATTTCGCCGGCCGCACCTTCGGCCTGAGATTCACCAGGGGCAAGCTGGCGCCGGCGATCAGTCCCGGAAAAAGCTGGGAAGGCGTGTGGGGCGGCATGCTCGGCGTCGTCGTGCTCGCCGTCTGCTGGGTGGTCGCGGACGCGAAGCTGGCGGCCCAGGTTCCCAGCCTCTACACGCGCCTGGCGTTCCAGAGCTGGTGGCTGCTGCTGATCGCGGCGGTGTTCCTGGCCGCGATGAGCGTGGTCGGCGACCTGGTCGAGTCGCTGATCAAGCGCAGCGCCGGCGCCAAGGACTCGAGCAAGCTGCTGCCGGGCCACGGCGGCGTGCTCGATCGGATCGATGCGCTGCTGCCGACGCTGCCGCTCGCGATGATGCTGACGACCCTGGCGCAGCGATGAAACAGCGCGTCGCCGTCCTGGGCTCCACCGGCTCGGTGGGCGCCAACACGCTGGACGTGATCGCCCGCCATCCGCAGCGCTTCGAGGTCTTCGCGCTCAGCGCCTCGACCCGGGTCGACCTGATGCTGGAGCAGGTCGCCAGATTCAGGCCGCGGTTCGCCGTCATGGCGGATGAAGCCGCCGGCCGCGAACTGCAGGACAAGGTGGAGGCCAACGGCCTGGGCGCGAAGGTGCTTTGCGGGCAAGAGGCGATCGAGATGGTCGCTTCGCACGAGGCGGTGGACGCGGTGATGGCCGCCATCGTCGGCGCCGCCGGCCTGGCCTCCTGCCTGGCCGCGGCCCGCGCCGGCAAGCGGCTGCTGCTCGCCAACAAGGAGGCGCTGGTGGTCGGCGCCGACCTGTTCATCGCCGCCGTCCGGGAGGGCGGCGCCACGCTGCTGCCGATCGACAGCGAACATTCGGCGGTCTTCCAGTCGCTGCCCGAAGACCCCTCCACCTGGCAGGAGCGGGTGGACAAGATCATCCTCACCGCCTCGGGCGGGCCGTTCCGCACCCGGGCGCCGGAGACCTTGCGCAACGTCACGCCGGAAGAAGCCTGCGCCCATCCCAACTGGGTGATGGGCCGCAAGATCTCGGTGGACTCCGCGACCATGATGAACAAGGCGCTCGAGGTGATCGAGGCCCATTACCTGTTCGGCCTGGAGCCGGCGCGGCTGGAGGTGGTGATCCATCCGCAGAGCGTGATCCACTCGATGGTGCAGTACCGCGACAGCTCGGTGGTCGCCCAGCTCGGGACGCCCGACATGCGGGTGCCGATCGCGTACGGCCTGGCCTGGCCGGAGCGCGTCGCATCGGGGGCCCAGACCATCGACTTCGCCAGCCTGGCGGACCTGAGTTTCGAATCGCTGGACAGCCGCGGCCACCGCCAGCGCTTTCCGGGGCTGCGACTGGCGTGGGAGAGCCTGCAGGCGGCGCCCGGGACGACGGCCGTGCTGAACGCGGCCAACGAGGTGGCGGTCGCCGCTTTCCTGGAGCGCAGGATCCGCTTCGACCAGATCCATTCCGTCAATCTTGCAACTCTCGAGGCGGTCCAGCCCTCCAAGCCTGGAACCCTGCAGGAGCTGCTGGCCCTCGACGCACAATCGCGATCGGCGGCGCGGCAGGCCCTGGCCGGGTTGAGCACCTGAGCTGCAAGGAGTCTTCATGCTGACCGTCGTCGCCTTCATCGTTGCCCTGGGCCTGCTGATCGCGGTCCACGAATACGGCCACTACCGGGTGGCCGTCGCCTGCGGGGTCAAGGTCCTGCGCTTCTCCGTGGGGTTCGGCAAGACGCTGTACCGGTGGCAGCCGAAGAAGCAGCGCCCCGGCCAGTCCACGGAGTTCGTGATCGGCGCTTTCCCGATCGGCGGCTACGTCCGGATGCTCGACGAGCGCGAAGCGCCGGTCGCGCCCGAGGAGCGGCACCGCGCCTTCAACACCCAGCCGCTGCGCTCGCGCGTGGCCATCGTCGCGGCCGGGCCCCTGGCCAACCTGCTGCTCGCCGTCCTGCTGTATGCGGCCGTGAACTGGTACGGCGTGCAGGAGCCCAAACCCATCCTCGCCAGCCCGGTCGCGGGTTCGATCGCGCAGCAGGCCGGCCTGAAGGGCGGCGAAACCGTGAGCCAGGCCGGCTTCGAAGGCGAGGCGATGCGCAACGTGGACTCGTTCGAGGAGCTGCGCTGGTTGCTCACGCGCGGCGCCCTCGACGGCCATGACGTGCGCATCGTCGCCTCCGGCCGCGAGCTGATGCTGCCCCTGAGCCAGCTGCAGGCCACGGACGCCGACGCCCAGCTGTTTCGCAAGGTGGGCATCGTCGGCCCGTACACGCCGCCCCTGATCGGCGACCTGGTGGCGGGCGGCGCCGGCGAGAAGGCGGGCCTGCGCAAGGGCGACCTGGTGCTCTCGGTCGGCGGCAAGCCGGTGGTGGACGGCCAGCAACTGCGCGAGCTGATCCGCGCCGGAGTCGATCCGGCGGGCAGGAGCGTCGGCTCGGTCTGGCAGGTCCGCCGCGGCGAGCAGACGCTCGAACTGCCCGTCGCGCCGCAGGTGGTGCGCGAGGGCGCGGCGAACGTGGGCCGCATCGGCGCCTATGTCGGCGCGCCGCCGGATTTCGTGACGGTGCGCTATGGACCCGTCGAGGGACTGTGGAAGGGCGTCGAGCGCACCTGGGAGGTGTCGATGCTGACGCTGCGGATGATGGGGCGGATGGTGATCGGCGAAGCGTCGCTGAAGAACCTGAGCGGACCGCTCACGATCGCCGATTACGCGGGCAAATCCGCCAGCCTCGGACTGACCCAGTACCTGGTGTTCCTGGCCCTCATCAGCGTGAGCCTCGGCGTGTTGAACCTGCTGCCGCTGCCGGTGCTCGATGGCGGGCACCTGATGTATTATCTTTGGGAGGGAGTCACGGGAAAAAGTGTCTCCGACGCCTGGATGGAGCGCTTGCAGCGCGGCGGCGTGGCGGTGCTTCTGGTCATGATGTCGATCGCCCTGTTCAACGACGTGACCCGTCTCTTCGGTTAACTTAATTTTTCGGCAGAACGAGACCGTCTCCCGGGCGACGGTCCGGGCGAAACCTGATTCATGAAAAAACAATTCCAGCGCTTTCGCGTGCGTTCCGTGTCGGCAATGGTGGCCCTGGCTTTCGCGGCCAACGCGGCCTGGGCGGTTGATCCCTTCACGGTGCGCGACATCCGGGTCGAGGGTCTGCAGCGGGTGGAGCCGGGCACGGTGTTCGCCTCGCTGCCGTTCCGTGTCGGCGAGCAGTACAACGACGAAAAGGGCTCGGCCGCGATCCGCGCGCTTTTCGCGCTCGGCCTGTTCAAGGACGTGAGGCTGGAAACCGCCGGCGACGTGCTGGTGGTGATCGTCGAGGAGCGGCCCACCGTGGCCGACGTCGACTTCGCCGGCACCAAGGAATTCGACAAGGACACGCTCAAGAAGGCGCTGCGCGAGATCGGCCTGACCGAAGGCCGGCCCTACGACCAGGCGCTGGCCGACCGCGGTGTGCAGGAGCTCTAGCGCCAGTACATCAACTAGAGCCTGTACGGCGCCGAGGTGGTGACC